>NZ_CP102265.1:1365000-1726666 GCF_025147765.1 Blautia obeum ATCC 29174 | reverse complement strand
TATTGCTATCCGGACAAGCTTTTGGCAAAGCCCCCTCAGATCTAATCACCCTTTCCGCCCCTAAGGAGCCTGAGGGGCAATATGTATCTTATGATATAGATGGTTCCGGCTCTTATTATGATAGTGATTCAGATATAACTTACTATTTTGTCAAGGGGATTGTCACTTCTTATTCTAATCATGCAAAAACCTTTTCGCTGACTTCTGACGCCGGTGAAACTTATGAGTTACCGGCAGATACGGATATTAATATAACCGACTATCTCAACACAGAAGCACATATATGGTACTCAGAAGACTCTCAAAAAAACTTAAAATTACTTGCGTTCTCTCCTCAAATTTTTTGGGAACATATTAATGAGCTGGAATCAGATGAACAAATTCTGGATGGTGCCACAGAAATTGATGGGACTCTTTCAAAATATATCTCTTTCTGGTTAACAGAAGATAAAATAGATGTTACTCTCTTATTTGTTGAGGACAACGATGGAAACACTCATATATATGCAGAGGATAACACCAAAACAATCGAAGACTATATCAAGTTATATGAAGATATGCATTTAAATTCTCAAGTATATGATGATTTTAATGTTGCATATCTTATATCAGAAGCATCATCTTGACTTACCCAAATGTCTGGTTGAGAACCTGATGTTTTTTACATCAAACATATCATATATTTTAAATGCCGCAGCCAATATTTTCAAAGGCTGCGGCATTTTTGACTTAATTTTTCTTTCAAACATGTTGCTTCTTCTTTTGACTGCTGCAAATATGTTTATGTCACAAATTCAAGCAATAATTCAGCACTTACTATTTATGTAAAAAATCATTTCAGAAATTGATATATTTTTTCTTTTCTCTGTTTACATATTGACGGCTAAAGTGTAAGAAAGATGCGATTTCACTATCTGACCACCCTAAAATCAAGTATTTTAAAATATCCCTTTGGTTTGAAGTCATTTTTAAGGTTATATTTTTCAGATCAAATGCTAATTCCACAGATGAATAATCCGCTCTATAGCTTTCTTGTAAATCACCTTCATTATCCATATATGCACATTCGTATTTTTCTTTTTTTAAGTTTTTTTTGCATATGATTTTACTAAAGGTTCCATTATGCAAAGTAAGCTTTGCATATATTTTGAATCATTTTTCGCCTGTATAACCAAATCTTTATATTCCTGCATCATATACCCTTTTATTTTTTAAAGAGTATCTGGGCATAAAAATGTAAACTTATTTTTTGTTCAGAATCAAAGGTTTCTTATATCTATAAAAAAAGGAATATTGTATTTAAACAATATTCCCCAGACTGTAGACAAACTTGGTGTTGGGTGTTATACCCAGCACCAAGTTTGTCTACAGTCTGAGGCGCTGCATATGCAGTGCCTTTTCCGAGAAAATCTAATATTCACTGGGAGGGGTATCTTCAAAATCTTCGTTTTCCGATTCACTCACATCAGGTACATATTCGTCGGCCATTTTCTGCGCTTCCTCTAATGTACTGGAAGGTAAATATTCCTCCCCATCACTCGTAAGCATGATTACTATATTAACGTTATTCTGACTATAATACTCCAGGTCAACATTCAGTCCGGATCGTACAGCACTCCCATTAGCTATATTCAGGACGGCGTTTTCTATATTAAAAACCATATTATAATAATTTCCTGATTCGCCCACTTCTACTGTTATCGTATTTTCATCGGAATACAGAATATTACCAGTGATATATTGGGTATCATAAGTTTCTTCCTGTGCAGATTCCTGATCTGCGGGATCTCCCTGGCTTTGGTAAATTTCCGCTTCTGCGTTATTTCCAGACTGTTGATTCTGCACACTGTCTCCTGGATTTGCTGCCACAGCTGTGGGCGTTGGCTTCCTGGTAACAGCCGTAGTAAGATTTGGAATAAACTTTACAGCATCCTTACCACTTTCGCTTTCCGTTTGCGCGGATTCGTTGCTTCCTGACAATTCACATCCTGTCAGGGTCACCGTGATACCTGTCAATATCACAAAAAACACTTTCAGAATCTTTTTTCTCATTTTTTTATCCTTTCTTTTTTACTGGTAGTGTCAAATTACTACCTGATTTTTATTGTTTAAACCTTGATTTTATGGGAGTTCGCAATAAAAAGAGCAATGACCTCCCTATATAGTCAAGTCTTTTTTCCTTGAAAATCAAGGATTTTTTAGTGTTTCATCAATAAATATCTCAGAAGAAGGAGCCATAGGAATGGACATTTCTCTGTATCTGGTACGAAAATAGTGGATTTTGGGTGCACGAAGTAAAACGTCTTCTTATTTCGTTTTACATGGCCTTGTGTGTACCCATCCATCTACGGCAGCGAACCTCCCATGTCTACCAGGATCATCAGTCTATGCCGAGTCCTAACTTCTCTCGTCCCGCCTGTCCATAACCAGGGTGTCAGCTCAGCTCCTTTACAGGGTCTTGCCCTCTGGAATATATTCCTGCCGACTACTGGCTCATTCTTTGTTTGTTGTATTACTGACTTCTTTCCTGTAACAGCACCTTCCGGTGGACGCTTTCCTGTTACATTCCATTTACTTCTTAATTCCAGCTATCATGGCTGGTCTCAGCCTTCCAGCTCCCTCTCTGAAGGGCTCAGACCGGCCATGATACACTGTTTCTTTCTCTTTATGCTGCTGGCTGTATTTCTGGTCTTACGATGTCATTCAGCATCTTCCGACCATCATAATCCGCACCTTTGGTTAGTATCATATAAAATATCCGGATCAGCTTACATGCCACCGCTATCACTGACTGCATCTTTTTCAGTGGATTTTTCTCCCTTGTCCGGTAATAACTATGAATCTCTTTAAACTCCTTGTTTTTTCCGATCACGGATATCGCAGCTTCATATAATGTATATCTCAAACGCTTTCTTCCTCTGTGACTGATCCGGCTTTCTCCGTTGTGTTTTCCAGAGCTGTCCGCAACAATCGCATAACCGGCAAGCTTCTGCACCTGTTTCGGATTATCAAAACGTCCAATGTCTCCTACTTCTGCAATAAAGCAGCTCACTGTCTTTATCCCTATCCCAGTGATCTCCATCAGCTTATCTATATAGGGAATCTCAGAAAGCGTTTTCTCTATCTCTTCCATAAGTTCATCCATCCGTTTCTTATATCCTTCGTAATCTTCCAACAGGTTTCGGATCTCTTTTCTGGCACTTCTTGGGGCTTCTGTATTTCCGATGCTGTGCTCCGCTGCTGCTACCAGGGTCGTTGCCCTCTTAAGCCCAGCGCCTTTCAGCCTTGCATCTCTCCATATCTTGTTTACACCTTCCACTCCAAGTTCCCTGATATCACAGGGCAGCGCTGCCTGTTTGATTACCATCAGTCCGCTTACTGCATCCGGATTCCTGTAAACGTCTTTGATCTCCGGAAAATAAATGCTGAACCAGCGGGCCATCCTGTTTTTGACTCTTGTGATCTCTTCCTGTGTCTGAATTCGAAGGTTAGACAGATTTCTGATCTCTGCATAGATCCCGGTTGGAATATATGGATATGAGAATCTTCCTTCATTTACCAGACCTGCAATTGTTTTTGGATCTTTACGGTCATTTTTACTTGGATTATTGTCATCCAGCTCTTTGGATTTCTTGACATGATGCGGATTCACATGTACCGGCTTCATTCCCTGTGCCTGCAGGTACGCTCCAAGGTTCAGCCAATAGTGACCTGTTGGCTCCATTCCTCCCTTTTTTGGTATAATGCAATCACCACAATCAACACTACCAAAGGAGACATTGCTCATGGACATTATACTCTATTTACTTCAATTCATTCAATACCAACATAAACAAATTTGCTGGCTTATTAACCTTATCTGTAGATATATCCCTCTTAAGCAGTGGGCTTTCGATGATTCCCATTCTCCAAAGTACCAGAAGTTTAAGATTGATGAACTTCCCAAAGTCATATCCTATCAGCAGGACTGGAACTGGAAAGACCTTATCTCTTACTACCAGCAACGCTACCACAAGACCATTCGCCCTGTATTTCGTCGAGTTGAGTGCGATATACCCAAACACTGCACTTGCCCTGCCTGTGATGTGCCTGTGGACTATCTGATGTGGAACGATGGCAGGAAGAAAAGTCAGGTTCTATGCAAGGTCTGCCAAACGCTTTTTTCTCCAACCAAAGATAATCGTTTTTCCAAAAACACCGTCTTGAGATGTCCTCATTGCAACCACAGCCTGGTGCATAAGAAAGACCGTAAACACTTTATCATCCACAAATGTGTGAATCCCAAATGCCCTTACTATCTCCACAACTTGAAGAAAGTGGATAAGAAACATCTGGACGAAGACTATGGTAAAAACAAATACAAACTCCACTATATCTACCGTGAATTTACGATAGATTTCTTTAAACTGGACTTAAACTCCCTGACGAAGAACGCTTCTTCCCTAAAATTCACCAAGTTTGATTCCAACACCATGTCCTTATGCCTGACTCTTCACGTAAATCTTGGTCTATCTCTTAGAAAAACGAAACAGGCTCTCAAAGATCTGTACAACATCGATATCTCACACCAGAGCAGTGCTAACTACTGCAAATCCGCCGCTATGTGTATCAAACCCTTTGTTGACAACTATGACTACGGAACTGGCAAGGTATTTACTGCTGATGAAACCTACATCAAAATCCGTGGTGTAAAAGCTTATATCTGGTTCATCATGGATGCTGCCAAACGTTCCATCATTGGCTATCAAGTCTCTGATAACCGCGGCGTTGGTCCCTGCATTCTAGCCATGCGAATGGCTTTCCGGCACTTGAAAAAGCTTCCTGAAAACTTCCACTTTATTGCAGATGGTTACAGCGCCTATCCATTAGCTGCACAACAGTTTTTCCGTGAGTTCGGTGATAAGTTTAAGTTTGATATCACTCAAGTAATTGGACTTACCAACGACGATGAAGTATCAAGAGTATTCCGACCATACAAACAGATGATCGAAAGATTAAACCGTACATACAAGGTTTCTTACAGACCTACAAACGGCTTTGATAACATCGACGGTGCCAACTATGACCTGGCTCTATGGGTCGCCTACTACAACTTTCTCAGACCTCACAAGCACGCAGGATGCAAAGTTCTAAATAAAGTAGAGATGTTGGAAGGTGCAGAAAATATGCCAGGTAAATGGCAACTGTTGATTTTCCTTGGTCAGCAAACTATCTTAAATCTACAAAATCAGGCATCTGCATAACTGGAGCGGAACCGTTGTCAGGAGAACCGTGGAATACCGCAGCACCTGTGGTGCGAGGATATGCCGCGAAAGTCTCTTGACATAAGGTTCACGGATTATCCTATTTCAGCAGAAAAGGGGGCAACTGCGCCCTTTTCCTGCCTTCCGGCGAGGATGGGTTCGGGCAAAGCCCGAATCTGGGTCAAGGGACGAGTCCCTTGCGGGTACTTAGGGCAGCGCCCTAAGCCCTCGGAGAGCTTATTGTTATCAATATCTACAATTTTCAAGGTTCGTTTGAGCCTTATTTTTGGGCTCAGTTTTTTCATAAATCATTTGACACTATCACGTTTTTTAATTCTCCGTATCATACTACTATTTCACCAGAATATTTTCAGAAATTTTATATACAAAAAAGACAGGGTATAGAAATATAACTTACCCCGTCTGTAGTTGCTTCATGAAATATTTTATTTGTTCTCACCAATATTTTATGCTTTTAAAAACTCTTCTATCGCCGTTAAAAACTCCTTTGCCCTATCAGCCTGTTCACGGGCATCTTCAAATGATACTACAAAAAAATCGGCATAGTCCGTATTGTTTCTAATCTGAAATGCCTGACTCAAATATTTTGAATATTTCTTTTCGAATTTTTGTGTTTTAATATACTCTCGCTGGAAATAGGAAATTACTCCTGCATGTTTTGAATAATCAACGCCATCTTTTGCAAGCAATGCGCGAACTGCAGTAAACATGGCATAATAAGATCTTCCGATAGAATCTTTATAACTTTTCGATGCAAGCAATACTTCTGCTGAATTTAAACGCTCTCTTGCACTTTCCAGTCGATATTTTATCAGTTCCCTTCGATTATCAGGCACTAATTACCACTCCTTCCTGTGAAATGTTACGATAATATGGAAGAATTGTCTGGTATTGTTTAAACTCTTCATACGGAATTACGGTCGGAGAAAGAATTGTATCGTACTCTAACTCCAGCTCGCAAGAGAAATCCCATACCTTTTTCAACTGCTGCTGCAATGTTTTCCTGTCACCATGCACGATTGCAACAACATCTACATCTGAATCCGTATGATAATCTCCTCTTGCATAAGAGCCGTATAAAATTACCTGAACAAGATTTTCTCCATATACTGAGCGATAAATCTGTGTCAACTTTTGTAAAATACTATTCAGTTCATTTTTTGTGCACATATCATCCCTCCTGTTTTCTGGCATCTTTTTGCCTACAAGAATCAAAGCACTTGTCATCCATCATTTCAATGTTTCTATAATAATTTTAACTCAAATAAGCGAAAATCACAAGCAAATGTCCTATTTTTGCTTTTGGCTTTTTACAATAAAAAAAGGCAGTAACACCCTTTTGGCCAGGATATTACCGCCCTTTCACACTTTAAATACTGCGTATTCTCTAATTGAAGCCCTGCTTCATTCCCCGCAATCCATTTTCATACTGTATTCTTGAAAAATACCAGATTTTACCCTGGATTTTTCTGCAAATATGATTTTCAAACAAATAGCATTCACTGCACAATTCTGGATTGTCCCGTCTCCATCCGCTTTTTTCCAGAAATTCCTCTACATTTTCATATATTTCAATGCAGCTTTCTGCAAGCAGTATTTTTTCCACCTCCTGCTCCTTCAGATAAAGTCCAAATTCTTTGGCAAGCAGAACTCTGAATCCATAGCGAACCAGCGAATTACTTCTTATTTCATTTAAATTAATTTCCAAACCTTCACCCCTTTGATTTTTTTACAAAAAGATCATCTACTTTCATGACCGTATTACCATTACCTGTCCGCTTTTTATTCTTTGGTTTTTGAACAGCCCCATTTACAGTCAGTGGTTCTTGCACATCATTTTCTTTTATCGGATTCTCATTTTTTTCCAATGGATCCGAAGCTTCATATACCTGCTCATCCAGTATCTGAAATTCCTGCTGCTGTTTTTCCCACTTTCGATACCAGTTCGGAATATGATCCACAACCTTTTCCATCTTCAGTTTTCCGGCATCTGCATGTTCCGTATAATCCATTTTTTTAAACCGAAGCACATTGTGTCCTCGGATGATCAGGATTCCCTGATCCAGCGGATAACGAAGGATCTCATCTGGCAAAAGGAGCTGCCGTTTTCCAATGGAACGTGATTCCGAATATTCCGGCACATAATCTGTGGCACGGATCGTAAAAAAGTTCTTTCGGATAGAAGCAACTGAAACTGTAATCTCACCGGTCCGGTCACTGTAGTAGGTAGCGGTTGTCATATCATTACAGCCAAGAAAGATCGAGAAATCACAGCCGCCAAGGATCTCTTCCCACTGGTTATCCGGATAACGGTTCTGAAGCTGTGGAATATTCTGAAACAGGATGCTCATGCCTATCCGCCGGGATCTGGCCGTAGCCAGTTTCTTTTTAAAGTCTGGAACAACACCGATATTTGGAAATTCATCCAGTATAAAACTTACCGGTACTGGTAGGACACGTTCTTCCGTTCTGTCAGCCAGGCGAACCAGCTTGATACTTAAAAATGATGTAAACAGTGTAGCAAGCATATCGTATGTAGAATCCTGATCCGAAGTAATACAAAAATACGCGCACTTTTGCTTTCCCGGCAGTGACAGGTCTATATCTGTATGGCTCGTAATCTGCTGCACCATCTTATTCTGCAAAATCTGCAGACGGGTTCCAAGTCCAAGCACAGCATTTCCTTTTACTTTTTCTGCCTTCGAAAATAACTGATATGGACCTTTTGCCGGATGATCCGTTGGAAGCCTTTCAAAAATGGAATCCAGCATTTCCACACTTTTGTTCAGCAATAATTTATAAGCTTCCGGAAAAGTTTTCTGCTCTTGTGGATACTCTTCAAAAACATATAAGCACAGAGCTTTTAAGAGATCCATTTCCACATTGTCATAAAAATGATCAAACTTATCCGTTGTGTTACGAATCACTACATCACAGAACACATCAATCAGCTCCCCGTCTTCAATCTCTGCGAGACAGTTCCATGCATCTGAATGGGTAAGCTGAATCAGATTCAGCTGCTTTACAACATATCCCTCTTCTTTGAGATACGCACAAAGATCCTCATAAAGTTCTGATTTTGGATCCGTAATATACATACTCTCACCCCTGCGTACACACTGTAATGCCATCACTCTTGCGAAAGCCCTGGATTTCATGGAACCTTGCGAACCGCATACCGCGATATTTCGGTTCAGTCTTGAATCCACCGGAAGACTTAATATATTTCCATTAGACAACTCCCTTCCAAAAATAATCCCTTTTATTTGTTCCATTCCACGGTCTGCCTGAAGTATCTCTTTTTGTTCCTGTGTTCCCATAAATCCTGCCGTTCCATAAGTTCCCTGATCCGAAATCTCAAAATTACGTTCATCATGCAATGGATTGTCTTTTCCACGCCAAATTACCAGTACCGTTAAAGCCAAAAGCAGTACCACGGCTGCCATTGACCATTTTCTTCCTGACGAAGTACCACACCCTGCATACAGACATTGCAGAGGATTTAAGCATACTTCTGATCTTAAAAACAAGATTTCAAAAAAGCCTCCCACATATGCTGCTAACAAAACCATTCCGCATCCGGCCACGATTTTTTTCCAGTTTTCTGTTCTCAATCCGTTTCCTCCATTTCTCTTCTGGTTTCTTCTGCCAGATGGAAATGATAGCGGTTCCCGTAGTAGCTGTTTATTGTATTGACAGAATTGTATAATGCAGTCAGGAGCACCGCCCGGATATTTCTGGCCTTTGTGCTGGTATCATCCATACTCTGAAGCACGAATTCGACATGATCCTTCGTAAGCTTCGCAAACTGTGCTTTCACAATCTCTATATCTTTTTCCTCACGGTTAATCCGAAGTTTAGGTGCTGTAGAAACCATTACATCCAGAATAAGTCCCAGGATTTCTTCAACTCTTCTGTCATATGGATGATCGTTTTTTAACGCATCATAAGAAATCTGTATCCGAATCGCACGCTCCACAGCCTGATAGGAACAGAGTGGATACTCTATGTCTGTATTCTCTTCCGTAATCTCTGTATTTGTATCCCCTTCAAAAGAGAGATATGCCTCATTTGACTGTGATATCCTGTCACATCCTGATGTGGCACCTCTCTCTTTGTATGGTGACAGCTCTCCCTTTAAGAAGTGATACCCTGCATCTGACAGGTTTTCCGGATAAGTCAGTTGTATCAGGACATCTACATTCAGCTCCAGAAACAGCACGTTTGAGTTCCGCATTCCTCCTTTCCTGACAGTTCGAAAAACTCTTTTCACAACTCCTATTTTTTCCAGTTCAACTACCGCGTTCACAGCTTCTCTTTTGGAGATTCCAAACTGATCTGCAAGCTGCTGGTAATTTCTCTGTAAAATGTCTGCTTTGAATTTCTTTTTGAATCCACATAATTGTCCCGTTAATTCATCTCGGATTTCCACCGGCCGATACCAATACACAACATCTGACAAAATAATGATTGCTGTCAGATTGGGTTTTCCATTATCTCTGATAATTGTACGATACCACGCTGCCGGGATTACATTTCCGGTAAACTGCAGCCGACACATCCGGTCCACAATCGGACTGCCTGTTGAATGAAAAGGATTCGCCATATTGCAGCCACCTCCATCGACCAGGATTATTCTCCTATGTCATTTATAAGGTATTTCATTACATTTTCTGTATTGAGCTCATAAATGATCACCTTCTCTCCCAAATATTCTCTTATTATTTCCGCCTGATAATCCATACAAACAATACTTACTGACGGCCTCCATAAGAGTTCCTGTTTAATACGGCATAATTGACGCATTTCTAAATCATAGCCTAAATATACAGGGTTCCCAATTTCATCGCACACAGCATAGACAGCATATTCTTTTTCTTTCCTTATGGGAAATCTTGAAAGCAAAAACTGCTTTAGCTTTTCTCTTTTCTGCTTCTCTGTCAGCAGGATAATCTGCAATATTCCCTCTTGGCACATGGGAATATAATAATATTGATCATAAATATCATCCGGCCGAAACAGATCCTTTTTTATGCCTCCATCACTTTCCAGAAGCTTTAACAATACTTTTATGTTTTGTCCTACAATAAGCGCATCCGCTCTGCTGTTATATCCGCCCTTTAAGAGCATTCGCTCTGTCCAGGTACGCATGGAACATTCCATTTTTTTCGCCCATTTCATATTTCGATCCATGGTATTGTAAACAACTAACACAGTATCCCCGGATAAAAGCACCCCACATGATCTGGAACCCCTGATTGCTTCCGACATTCCTTTAAATTCCAGACTGCCATAATAAAACGCTTTTCCCCGATCTCTCACGAACCCTTTATCCATATCTGGTTTATGGTTCCGCAAGATCTCTATACCCGCCTTCCAGAAGAAGACCCATACCTCGCTCATTCGATACAGCCGCATTCTTTTTTCTGGTTCACTTTTCACATGCCCCGTCTGCCCGGAACCGGAAATAAAAAAAGAGAGTTCTTTTTCATATTCTGAAAGAAGATAATTTCTGCCTTTTTCTAATAAAACGTATCCTCTATATCCATCCTTGCATCTCAAAGAAATATATCTTTCTTTTTTTAATCTTGTAATCAGGGCAGCAGTATATGAAATCGAGCCAGTCACGTATTGTCCTAAATAAGTCGGCATTTCACCCGACATCGCTATAATAATCAATAATTTATCCTGTTGTCTTTTCAATTATTTTCCCCTCGTTGAAAAAGCAAAAATACCCTATCTGTTGAATACCTGGGTACATAACCTGGCAATTTTGTTCAGATTTTTGCTTATTTTATGCCTTATCAGATATTCTTTTCCCATGTAGAATCCCCATGCAATTTACTCATGATTTTTTTCGATACCTGTTTCTTTGCCAAAATCAGAAATCCACGCTGGAAATTTGCTGCTGTCCATCACATATAACAGTGTACGGTCTTCCTCGCCCATACGTGTCACATGACAGGTATTCGTGTATAATCCACTATCTGACCGCAGGAAAAAATTTGTAATAATATCCTGCACATGTTTTTCTTCATAATTGTCATGATCTCTCACTCTTGCAAGCGGAAGTGTTTCATCATAAACATGTACAAAACAAATCGTACAATTTGTATATGTCGGAATTTCCAGCTTCTCCTCCGCTCTCTGCATGCACCAATTTCGAAAAGCGGTATGCAATGGTTTATAAAGATAATCCGTATAACAATCTTTCCGGTGAGGGATCAGGACGGAAGCAGATACCCGAAGAATCTCATCCTTATACTCCAGTTCAATTCCGTGTATCAGTACCAGATCTTCTTTGTATTTCTCATATTCTTTGGGATTTACTACTATTTCAAGTGTCAGGCGTCTTAATTTATCTGTCAAACGTTCTGAAGTTTTCGCAGTCTCCTGAATCATATCTCCCAAATAAGCATATTGGAACTCTGACTGCCGCCGGATACAGGACTGCAATACCCCTCTTGCTTCCACTATATACTGTTCCATCCTTCCCATTAGTTTTTGAGCATCTTCTAACTGTTCTTTTAATTTAAAAAATGAATCATTTTCATCCATCCGCATTTCTGTAATATTCGATTTCTCCACCTTCTTTCACTGTACAAAATCCAAGCACGTCCGGTATCCTGATTTCATGTATGTACCCGGGCTTTTCCACAATAACGATATGCCCGCAATCATCTGTCATCTTCCGGGTAAACAAATTGTTGGTAACCTGTACCTCATTCTCTGACACATACAAAATGTCATAGATTTCTCCTTCACCGCATAACACAATGCGAACAGGATATTCCTCTTTTGATGCAAGGAAGTGCTGGTCTACCTCTTTTTGATCCATAATATCCAGAAGAACCCAAAATGCCTGCAAAGTTCCTACATTTCTGGCTTTAAATGCCTCTTCATTTATTGCTGCCATTTCCAGATCCTGATGAATATAAATCTGTTTTTCTTTTTCCAGCGTCTTAAATGCACGTCCTACAAAATGATCTCTTTGGGTTTTTGCGAAATATGCATAAATCTGAGATTTTAAGAGCACATTATATGTCTGAATTAACTGTCTGGTTTCACGTTCCACGGGTTTTTGTTTGTTTTCCATCTGGTCTATCCTTTCCATGATAAACATATGCCACATAAATGACGTTTTTTATGTGGCATATAATGTGTTTTTTCATGTCTTTTTCAAAAGACATCTGTTACACGTCATCACAAAACGTTTTTTATGACATATAATTAATTTCATTCCTCTTATACGTCCTTTGTAACGTTTTTAATGCCGTTTCTTATTCACACTATTTCCTGCCATAAGCATCTGTACCATATTTTCGGATTCTGTCTTTCAATTCCTGAAGATCTTTGCGGTCAGTGGTAATCAGATCTTTTTCCAGAGCACTTGCTTTAAATTCAACAATCAAATTATTATTATTTGTGGAAATCAGACCATTTCCTCTTTCAAAATGAATAATAGAATTGGTTTCGGCTTCTGAAAGATCCAACTCCTCCTGAATCCGTTCTGCTTCTGAAACTTCCATGTTCAGAACAATTTTTGTTTTTGAGTTGCTTAATATACCGCGTCCAAGTTTTCCATCTCTTACCGCAAAACAGTCTGCCAGATCCTGTGTGGCACAAATAGCCGATCCACCATAAGCTCTGATTGTTTTGAATATTTCAATCAGATATTCTCCTGCCAAATCATTAGACATCAGAAGTTTCCATGCTTCATCTACAAAAACCGCTTTTTCTACTGTCCGGTCTTCCTTTGTTTTTGTCCAGACAAAATCCAGTGCCACAAACATTCCAAGGAGCAGGTCACCGGAAAGTTCTGAAATATCCAACACAACATATTTATTTTCCAGATCCACATTTGTCTGCTGATTAAAGCTGGATGCCGATCCACTCACCAGACGATTTAATATATTCGCCATACGTCTGCATTCTTCTTTACGCATAAGCACTTCATGCAGATCACCAAGAATCGGCATCTTTTTGTATTTTCCTGGATGTTCCGGATCCGTCAGACTCAGATTATCATGTGTGATTCCCTTTTCCTGATAGCAAGTAACCATTGCACCATCTAAAAGCTGTTTTTCTTCATGTGACATATCTGGAATCAGAAGGCTGAAAAAAATATGTAAGCTTTGAATTTTGCTTGCAAGTTCTGACCTTTCAGATGTATACCCATCCAATAAATCGCGAGTTTCCATATCTGTAGGCCGTATTTCCATTATGTTGATGCAGTTCGACGATGAAGGAGAAATCTGTATAAATTCTCCACCAATGTTGTTACAGGCTCTTGCAAATTCATGTCCTTTATCCGGAGCAATAATAAATACCTGTATGTTTTTTTGTCTCATACGTAGTGCCATAAGCTGCATCAAAAATGTTTTTCCTGAGCCAGATGTTCCAAATATTGCTATGTTTGCATTTTTGTATTTTAACGAATTAAAAATATCTATGATGACAAGCGAACTGTTTGCTTTATTTACTCCGATCATGATGCCATCTTTATCAGACATTTCATATGAAGCAAATGGATAACATGCTGCTACACCGGATGTAAGTACATTCCGTTTGGACTTCTCATAAATATTTTTGTCTATCTGTAAAAATGGCAGAGAAGATAAAAAAGCCTGTTCTTCTCTGAAAATGCAGCTACCTGTGCCAATGTCCTGAGAGCTTAACAGCTTTGTCATTTCCTTTGAACGCCATTCTACTTCCTGTTCACTATGTCCAGTTATCGTAACCAGAATGCTCATGTAGTAGAATTCTTCACTGCCGCTCAGCCCCCTTTTCAGGTAATAACCAGCCTGAATGGATTCACTCAGACTGTCAAAGTCGCTGTTTGAATCATAAGTATCCTTGATTTTTGAACGGTTCAAGCGTATTCTGCGTCCAATTCGCTCCACACAGCGGTTTTTATCCTGCTTGAAGAAAAAAACGTCTATATCTATTCCTTCACCTGCATTGATCAACAGAGACAGCCATCCGGCCGGGACTCTTGAACGGTATTTTTGAACATACAGATATGTATAATACAATCCATCTACAACCACATAGTTCCAGTTCCTGAAATCAATGGTTCTCGGAGCGACCAGTTCTGTTACAGGAATATATCGTATACTTTCTGGACCGTTTTCTTCTGTATAGTACTTCCGAACTTCTTTTATCCGATCATTCAGAGATTCTGTCAGGCATGTTTGACGATTTAACAGCTGGTATAAGATTTCCACGCAGAAGCGCGTCTCATTCTCATGCTCCAAAACTATATTTCCGCACATGGCAAGATATTTTTTTGCAGTCTGCACAGCAGAACGCATATAAAGATGTACATCTCTTTCGTCTGGATTCTTACTCCCACTACGGGAAGGATATTCAAAAATCAAAAAGAAGCGACGTGTAATCGCTTCCTTCATACCCAGGGATTTAATCAGTTCTGCATAATCTTCCTGCAGAATTTTACAACGTTCATCTGTTTCTTTTTCAGCCTCTTCATCAATCTTATCAATATACTCCTGAATGTCTGCCTTTCTGGAGAGCACTTTAAGCTGGATATTGGGCGGTGCGATTTTCAGGTATGACATAAAAGAGAGAATGATACTTCTCTGTTCTGAAGATGACCGTAATAAGAAATTGATTGGCAATACTTCAACAATTTTAACAAAACGATTGTCGGAAGTTTGGATAATACCATTTTTTACTTGTTTTAATGGTATATAAGAGGCTGTCCAGCTCATTGGCAGAAGATCCGGTACTTCCTGGACTTTCTCACTTTTCTCTTCTTTTCGAGAAAGTTCTTTCTTTGGCGGTCGCACTGGCCGTTCTTCTTTTTCTACATTCTGAACAAGCTGATTCCTCAGATTACGTTCTTCTGCCTCTTGCTCACGGATCTGCCTGAAATTCTCCCTGGCCTGCTCTTTCTGTTTCTGTGCGTCTTTTTTCTGCTGTTCCTTCTGCATCTGGCGATTTTCTTTCTCCTGCTTCCTGGACATCGCCTTGTCTTCTCTCTGCTGTTGCTTCTGCTCCCGCCGTTCTCGTTTCTCGGCAAGCTGAGCTTCTTTCAGCTTTTGCTTCAATTCTGCGACTTCGCTTCCGATCTTTTACACCGCCTTCCTGCTGCCTTTTCTTCTTTTTTCTCTCCTGTTTCTGTTGTTTCTTTTGCTGTCTCCTAATACGACGGTTTCTCTTTAATCTATACTGTCCATCGGGTACAGTCACTACCCGCCTTCTTGTTACAAAGCGTATAAACTGAATAATGAAAGAAAGCAAACTTTCCCCGTTAACACCGACTACCGCCAGTATTGTTAAAGGCAGGATTACAATTATACCAATATAGATTCTTAGCTTTATTGAAACATCTATAAAAAACAGTATCCTAAAAAGTACTATAAAAAGGACAGCTGCCTCAAAAGCATTCCTGCCTTCAATTCTCCCTGAAAACAGGGTTCCCTCTTTTGCAAAATTGGGTGGAATGATATAAACATCGGATCGTTCTCTCTGCATCATTCTGTACCTCCCGAATTATTTTTTACGATGAAATTTCCGATATGATAACCACATTGCCGCACCCAGAAAACTCAAACCGCCAATAATGATTCCTGTTTTCTGTCCTGTTTTTTTCACAGTTGTCACCACCTCCGTATTTTTAATTCCTGAATCCGATTTTTCTGGATTTTGAATGTTATTTTGTTGATCTGTCTTGTTCTGCTTTTTCTCCGTCTGAACAGCTTCCACAAGCTCATTTTTCACTTTAATTTTCATTATAATAAGACCCTGTTCCGGAAGATTTTTATAGTTGTTATCAAATTCTGCAACATATTTCTGGTCATTCTGTGTTGCTTCCACAGATTTCAAGCGATAATTTCCGCTATTCACGGACAGGTTCCATTCAAAAAAAACAGAGGAATCCAAATCAATTTCTCTTTGAACTCCTCCATTTTCTTCTATTGTCACATGAACCTTTCCAGTGAATCCTTCAAAAATCTCTGCCCGCACTGCAATATTTGCTGGCTCAAGTTCTGTCCCAGAATACTCATCCTCCGCATTTACAGGATCCATCGTTTCAGTTCGAAGCTGCACCATGCCATTTTCATCAAACAATACATATTTCCCAGCCGGGTTCACTGTATCATACCCCCAGCCATCAGCAATAAATGTCCCATCTGACTGATAACCTTTGCCATCCTGCCAGGAAACAATCTGCGGCAAGTTCTCTGCCTTTTGTGCATATGCCACTTGGAAGGTTTCCAGGAAATATGTGAACAGCAGTATTGCCAATACCAGTATTTGCTCTGTGCTCCTAATCTTTTTCACTGTATTTCCCTCATTTTTTTCCAACAATCCAGAACGCTCCTTCGCTAAGATCACGTCCGTAGGATTTGATAGTTTCCACACTGTACACTTTTCCGGTTCGTTCTCTGCTTGCACAATCCGCTATCGTGATATAACCATCTCTGGTCACACCAGTCAATACGATAAAATGTCCGCTTCCACTTCCTGTAATCGTATAGGCTTCACAGATTTCTACAACCATCTTGCCTTCTTTAAGGGACTGCACGACATAATTCATACGGTCCTTTCCGACTCTTTCACAAGTAAGTCCCCAGTGATAGGCAGCATTCGTCGGAAATGAATGAGACGTTCCCATGCCTGGAACATATTCTCCATTTGCAATGGAATAAGCACATGTCATCTGAGGTGTTACCGTCTGTCCAGTTAACGTTGAAATTATAATTGCCATAGATGTAGGTCCACAACCGGACGCACCGATCGTACTGGAGCCATAAGACATGCCTTTCCACGGTTCCTCTGTCTGATTAAAATAAACTACTTTTTTTACGCCTTTTCCGACTGTATCATATGTAATGATATCCCCTGAAGCATCTATATTTCCTGCAACAAAAGAATCTCCACTGCTCCCACCAGTAACAAAATCTGTCCAATGAAAAATCGTGGAAAGTGCATTTTTAACAGCATCTACGCCTTTTTGTAAATATTCCAACAATTTGATCACAATATCAAAGGTTGTCTTGTTTGTGACAAATTTATACTGATACCCGCTTCCGCCTGTAATCTGTGCATTCAAAAGCAACGCTAATGTATATTCTACTTTCTTGGATACTACTGTCCGGTTTTCCTGCCATGCATTTCCACCCTGTGCCAGAATCTGCTCATAGGTTGTTCGATCTATCTCACCTCTTTTCCCATTCACTTCCATACAATAAATGGTCTCCGTTGCTTCGCCTTTTCGCTCATCTGTAACTGACCAGTCAAAAAAACTATCCAGATGCTTTTCAACCGACTCTTTTAAAAGTTCATAGGATGTTTGTAATTTTTCAGTATCTGCATCCGATTTTTGAGCATCCTTTGCAGAACTTGAAGAAGTGGATGTTTGATGTTGCTGAATTTCAACATAGCCTAATACTTTTTTTACATATGCCTGCGTTTCCGCATATGGAGGAATCTGATATCCATATTTCATAACTGCTCCGGGCCCTGCGTTGTACCCTGCGATTGCCAGTTCCAATCCATTTGAATAGCCTTTAAACTGCTCAATCAGCTGGGAAACATACTTTGCTCCGCCCATAATATTCTCTCTGGGATCAAAAACATTAGATACCCCTAGAGATGCTGCTGTAGATGGCATAAGCTGCATAATACCAGATGCCCCTGCACCAGAAACAACATTTGGATTAAAGTCTGATTCTACTTTACCCATTGCGATCAACAACGCTGCCGGCACATTGTACGTCTGTGCCGCTTCATAAAAAAATGAGTCGTATGGGCTGGACAAGTTTGTGGACATATCAATCCCCAAACTATTTGCATAACCTAAAAAAGAAAAAACCGTACTGTTATCTTCGTTTTCCATCATCAGTACGGCAAGGTAATATCCAAGATTCCTTTTCAGCTTCGTTTCATATTCATCCACCACAACCAGCTCATGGCCTGCATATTTTTCTGCTTTGTCCTGGTCAATTTCTTTTAAAACAGCCTTGTGCTTTTGGTTTATTATTTTCAAGATTTCTTTTTTGTAATCTTCCTGCTGCAGAACTTCTTCAACCCGGTCACGTATATTCGTAAGCTGCGTAGATTGAGCTTCATTCGCATACGAATCTGCATTTGCAAACCCAAGATAACTAAAAATAATTCCTATCATATTTGCAATAATAAACATCCAGAGAAAGCAAAACAGGAAAATAGAAACGAGTATTTTCCAAACAGTTTTATTTGATACCAATGCCCCGATCACAGTTCCAAGAGGACCTGCAAGGGCTGTTCCTGCTGCCATTCCTGCTGCTGTTCCTCCAGCTGCTACTGCCGCTGTTGTTGCATATGCAGTTTGAGCAGTATGTGCAATAATTTCTGTGCCTTCATCCAGAGGGGACGAATTTTTATCTTCTTCTGCCATTTTCATCCCCCTATCTGAGTCTGTCCGAACCTTTTTCTTTTAATTCTGCTCTCGATTTTGGAACTTCACGTATTCTACGGGTATCTGGTCTGCTTCTTTTTAAGGAAATATCTCCTGTTGGAATGGATCCCGAAACATTCATAAATCCATCAGCTGCCATACCTGTTTCATCAGCTACAGGCTGAATATCATCTTCATTTTGCATACCAGGATCACTCAATTTCGTGTTTTCAGCCTTTAGCGGATTTCCTGCTGTATCTACCAAAATACCCATTGCCGATTTCGCATAAAAATCGGCCTCATCTGTTTCTTCATCCAGATCTTCTCCTGTATCCATAATTCCATCTGACTGTATTCCATTTTCAGACATGGATTCCATTCCTGTCGGCATAGAATTTTCATTATAATTCATCCCTGCTCGTGGTGCAGCATCAAACCCAAACACAGACGAAGTACCAACTTCATCCAGGATACCTTTCTCCTGGTTCACAGAAGATACCCCATTCCCCTGAAGTGCAGACATTATTTCTGATCCCAGCCCTTCTCCTGCATTCGAAACCTCACCAGATACAGAAGAATTATACGCTGTTCCTGTTTTTCCATAGGACATACTTTCCTGGCCAGTCATTTCAATGCTTCCGCTTTCCAGATCCATTTCTGAATCAAAATCACTCATTTCCTCTTCAACCGGATAATCGCCCATCTCTCCAAGAATGCCGTGCTCACTTCCACTTTCGCTGAATCCGTTGGCGGATACATTGCTCGCAGCCGGAATTGCAAGATCCTGTTCACCTCCGGAAACGTCCAAAAGAGTCTCTCCTTCAGAATTACTCTCTGAAACAGCTCCCGCAAATGCTTCTGCATCATCTTTCACACTCATAGCATTAATTCCAGACATAGTTTCTGATGTAGCAGACATAGAATCTATATTGCCATTTACATGATCTCCAGATCCGAAATCCATCTCTGCCGTATCGCTGCTTCCCGTTGTCATGCCAAGTTCCTCAAAAACAGTCTTATTTGCCGGAGAAACTTCATTTTGTTGATTTCCTGGACCAGGCGGACTTTCTTTATCAAAATCTCCATCTGAAGTCATATCATTTATATCCATTGCATTTCCGCCATTAGGAGTCATTGGGATTGGCCCAGTAAAATTGGTTGTCATTCCATCCGACGATCCCATATCTGTTCTGGTTCCACCGACATCTCCTGTTCCACCAGAGCCAGAAGCTGTCCTTGCTGCCTGAGAGATGATCCTGCTCGCTGCAAGCATTGCTCCTGCTGCTCCCATTCCAGGAGCCGGACGGCCAAGGTTCACTCCAAGCGATGCCATATAGGAATCAAGTTTAAATGTGATCTTACAAAATCCTACCAGACAAAGTGTAGCTGCGAAGAATTTCGTAAACCCATAACTGCTTGCCATCATATTTCCGTAACCAGATAAAAACATCTTCATGCACCAGGCATTTAATATAACAAGCACTACTTGCCCTCCAAACATCTTGCTCCATGAAGCCAGGATATTATTTGTTGCTTTAGAACCACCGGTTGCAAATGCAAGAGGTGCTGTGTAGGAAAATACACCAAGCAATACATAACGTTCAGCAATGACCATTAACATCTTAAAATAGTTCCATGCTACAACAAACTGCATGATCAGCATCAAAACCGAAATGCTAAGGCTGCTGATTCCAAGTGTATCTGTAACACCTTCCAGAGTTGATACATAGCCTGAAAAGCTAGCGACCTTGACCTTTGTTCCTACAACCCATTGATATGGCGTTCCCGCAATTCTCAAAATGTAGTCAACCAATGGTTTCGATCCGGCAAGAAGAAATAAAGAAATGGCCGACCGACAGATAAGTTCTATTGGTTCTTCTGCATTTACCCCTGCTTTTCCACCAAACATGGACTTAAAAAGCTGCCATACAAGAATCATCAAGAGGATTGCAATTCCTGTAGGAACAATCACATTTTTGTATAGGCTCCCCACTACTGAAAACAATTCTTCAAATAATGAAAGATTACAGGACAGAAGTTCTGTAAACATATTTGTGATCAGTTCCATCATATCCACGATAAACTGACTGCACATTTCGCGAATGGCATCTACCAACAGCTCCAAAAGCCAGCTCATGTTTTATTCATATCCATAAGAGATACCCTCCTTTCAAAAACCGGGAGAGCACCGGTAAGAAATCATACATCAGCCCGTAAACATACTTTTCGGAATAATTTTTTCCAAATATGTTACAATGGCACCCAGGGTCATAAGTGCAGCCCAGCATACAACAATACGTTTCAGCCAGGATCTTGACTCATCCACGGTTCTGCCCGATTTGGAAAAATTCATTAAAAACAGGCACACCGCAGCACATACCACCGCTGCTACAGTAGCAATACCGGCCACATCTGTATATACTGTCTGCATTGCATTTTTTGCTGTTGCAAAGATATCTGACGCATAAACCGGAATGCCTGTCAGTGCAATTACATTAATTCCCAGATACGACATAAAGAAAATACGGGGAATCATCTTTCTTTTCAGATTTCCCGGTGACAGATAAACCTTCTGTTTTTCTTTTTTTAATTTTCCTGCCATAAAAATCCCCCTTTCCTGATAGGCTCCGAAGTCACACTTCAAGGATCAAGTTTTCGGGCAAAAAAAGACAGCCGTTATAAAAACAGCTGTCTTTAATATAAAATTCTATGGCTCTCCATGCATGATACGCATGCACAGAACTTTACGCTAACATTGTATAAATTCTAAAATCAGATGTCAATATCAGTGCTGTTGCAATACAGATGCAATACTGTCGCATCCATTATTTCCTGTATTCATCAACCATTTCTTCCAACAAATATTCCCTCACCTTTTCTTGATTATCTTCAAGCTGTTTCTTCAATGCTTCGATTTCTTTTGAATGATCCGCTATTTTTTCTTTTTCATACAGATTAAAAATAAAATTAATTTTTATAAGATCATTGTGTGCAGAAAAAAAACATTGTTCTGAAAATTCCATCGCCTGTGAAAGAAAATTTTCGAGTGTTCCATCGTCCCCTTCAGTTTTTATAAGAAACCGTCCACAACATCCCAATGTTGCAGTATGCTCTTCTTCATCAATGTTCAAAATCATATCCCAGCCCTGTGCATATGCTACCTTCTCAGCCATAGGATACAATTCCGAAAGCAGGTAACAATAAGCTTCATTACTCCTCGATTTTACATATTGCGATTCTTCCAGTTCCCTTTGTTTATTCGTAATATCCAGGATCTCACTGTCCCACTCTGATTTACCTGGTTTCCAAAAATCTTCATTCTCAAGTAGTGCATCTAACTCTTTTTCCGAATCATCAAGATACAACGCTTTACGTTTCATTCTTCCTCCTCTTTCACACCCTAATACCAACTCAATTACTATATCATTTTTTCTCATTCTTGATCAGTATAGCGGACAATATTATATCGCGTTTTTTCATACAATAACATCAGCATTTGACACCTATACTGGTCAATGGAGGATGACTTTTATGGAGCAAAAATTAAAATGTGACGTATATATTGGTAAAAATCTTCGCCGTCTTCGCGAAAAATTTGGATTATCCCAAGAAAAGCTCTGTGCAGAATTACAGTGCAGAAATTGCGACATTGGTCGCTCTACTTATGCCAAATATGAAAACGGTGAATTAAATATCCGAATCAGCGTCCTTATGGAATTAAAAAAGATCTATAACTGTTCTTATGATGAATTTTTTGATGATCTTGATTCCCATTAAACACAAAAATCAATAGTTTCTGGATCACAGTTCCAAAAACTATTGATTATATTATACTTCTTTTATTCGTATTTGCATACCTAATTCTGTAGTGCACTTATTTAATCTGCAATCAGGAGCATTTCTTCTCTTCTACTTTATTTTCCGCTAATCCTGCAATTCCATCTGGCCTGCTTGTTTCCATGTTTTGGTTGGAATTCCACATTTCTCCAGTTCATCCTCATATCTGATACCATTTTTTCTTTCAGAGAGACCAAAAAAGTACTGACTGACGCCAATACTTTTTTGATCCAGGATTATATGCTCCTTTGTCATGCCACCAATGCTAGAACATTGGCTTCTCTTCCATAGTGATCAATACAATACCGTACTGAATCTGTTTCGAATTTTACATAGTCTTCTGTCTGTTCAATAATTTGCCGTACTCTTCCTGTGGTTTTCCAGATACCATTCTGACAATATCTTGCTTTTTGTCCTACCGTTAATGGAAGAATTAGGTTCCCATGTGCCATGATCATCGGCTTCGTCTTCATTCGTGCTCCTCCTTTCTTTGAGATTTACCTTGTCAGAAATATTCCTCCTTTCCTCCAAAACGCAAAAAAAGACACTGACTATTCATAAAAATAATCAATGTCTTTCTGCTTTTTCGATAACCGAATATACTTCAGTTTAAATTATCCTTCCAGCAAAAAGCCGGAACAAAAGTTATATATTTCCGCAACCAGCAGAAATAAATGTTATACATTTATATCATAACCACATCCTATCACTGTGTCAATACTCATTACTTAATCCAGATCATTTTCTGCATTCCATTTTTCAAACGGAAATTTAAAAATACAACTAATCACACAACATACAAATTCCTGGTACAAATCATCATCAAAACCAGTATTCAAATTAGCATATTTAAGCATCAGGGGACGATACATTTCTACAATCAGCTGTATAGCTTCCCTTTCGCTCATTCTCGCTCTACATAAAACCCCTACAAAATCATCCAAAGTTATCTCCCATCTGTTTTCGTATTTTTCTGATTGCATTGTAATAGCTGTTTTCAGCCTGTTTTGCTGTCATATTCAAAATACCTCCAATATCATCGAATGATTTTACATATACTATACGGAGCATTAATACTTTCTGCTGCAGTTCCTTCAACGAACACAGAGAAACATAAAGAACAGGATCATTGATTTGATCCAGAAAAGAATTTACATTGATTTCATCACTCAGAACCATATCTACATTTAAATCCATCTTATCAAACAGGTCTTCTGTCTGCTTTTGTAAGATTTCATCTATTCCTTCATCATCCATGGCTATTTCATTATCCAGAATCTTGCCTTTTTTTATTAAGTACTGCTTTTGTGTATTCTTAATTGCAGTCTTCACATAAGCACTAAATTCCTTTTTCAGTTCTTTCTCTGTTTTTGTCATATCCGCATTCCTCCAAAATGATCTAGTGTATACAGTAATCTCTGAAGGAGGTGGTCTTGCAATACAGACATAAAACAGGACTGCCGGAAAATTACTCCAGCAGCCCACGCAAATCAAGTAATTTATACCCTTTCTAATTTTAATACCGATGCCCTTCCAATCTTTGAGCCCGGTTTAATTAGTATGGTAAATTATTTCACCCCGGGAAGTCGGTTCTAATCCATCATTTAAAGTCAGCTTTATGAATTATACTATTTTTCGCAATCTATTTCTTACTTTTCACTGTATTTTCACAATCACATATGAATTTTTATGCATCTGAATATATTTACAAGCTATTCTCTTATTTTCTCTGTTTTTATTCCTGTAAAAAATCATTTATATCACCATCAAAAGAATCTATCTCATCTGCGGCAATATTATCTGTTTTTTCAAATGCGCGATCAATTTGTTCCGAACTCATTTCTTTTTCCTGCTCCTGTTCAATGTATCCCGTCAGCTGTTCTTCTGACAGTCCCTGCTGAAAAAGATAACCGCATTCCGGACATATCCTGACTTTTTTTGATATCTCAGAATCACACTCAGGGCATTTTTTTCTGCCCTTTTCCTGAATTGCCAGATATACAATATCCAACATAAGGAAAACACTTCCTGCAAACCCTATCCAAATATCTGTTTTAAATCCTGCAGCCCGACATGCATAACCAATCAGCTGCACTCCACATATACCGCTTAAAATTTGCACTTGTTTACTACGCACCCACATACCTCCTATTCCAGATCTTCAAACATCTTGTAATTATTTTTTATCAGAAGAACTTCTGCTTCGTCTGCTTTACAATCACCTTCCAGATTTACAAAATGATCTTCCTGCAAACTCTTTTCCAACAGCTGCTGCTCTGAATGATCTTTCTGTATATATGTCCCGTTATCATTTCCAGCATCACTTGCTTTTGCTACAACTGCTGTTTTTTTATCATTTTCTGGCTTTGCTTCTGGTAACAGCTGTTCAGCATCTATTTCCGGAAACACATACGAAAGCAAACTTTTGCCGGACATTTTCCAATATGCCAAAAATGCCCGTACAATGTATTTTGCTTTATTATGCCCACAGGAATTTAAATACTTTACAACCAGCCTGTGCATTTCATCTGTTTCATCAAACCGAAGATTAAAACGATATTCGTCTTTCTTTCCCATTTTTAATCCTCCCGTTCTTTAGCTTCTATCTGAAACTGCAATTTGTATCCTTTAGCATTTGCCTTAGGATCATTAATAATAAAATACTCCCCTTTGAAGCGTTCCCAGACTACCTTGATAATTTCAGACACCAGAATGGCTCCTCCACCCATGAATACAGTCTGTGTTGTTCGAAAGTCAATGCCAAGCTCACGGAACGTTCCGAGCAATTCCGTTACATATCCAATCGTTACCTCCCGGACTCGTTCTTTAAGTTCCTGCATATATCCTGTGTTTTTTCCAAGAATGATGTTATCAATATCTTCTTCATCAAGTGCAATGCTGTATTTTTGGCGTATAGCAGCCCGAATTCTGCCATACAGACATATCACGCCACTTTCCAGAGAATCAACGTGTTCCTTCTCCAATCTTCCGTATCGGAGGATCATATAATCCACCGTAAACCCACCAATATCAATAACAAGAACTTTCGGAAGTTCGGTCAAATGACGTCTTGCTGCCAGCACACAATATGCAGCATAGGCCTGCACATACACTTTCACCTCATGAATCAAAATCTGATAAGAGGTACCGCCATACTTAAAGCCAACCACTTTGCCATCTCTTTGGAAATACTGCTGAAACTTTTTTCGGTACTTTCCGTAATGTGCCGGTGGTAATCCTACCAGAAGTTCTATCTCGATCAGCTCATTAGGTGCTAAAACCGCCTCTTTTTTCATCGTATCCAATTCTTTTGCAATGGCAATCAATGTAAGAATGTAATAGCGATCATCTTCTGTCTTGTCTTCCATGTAAGATATCCTTCGGTTTGTTGTCCTGTAATATTTTCCACCAAATTCAATCACTTCATCGTTTTCTCCAGGAATCGTATCCAATACATCTATTCCTGAATTAAATTCATAATGTTCTGTTTTAATCATCTTATTACCGGTGTCAACTGATATAACCATATCTGTTCTCCTTTCAAAATTCCGAATTTTTATGCGTCTTTTTGTACGTCTTTTCAGCTTCAATATAATTTTTTCGGAATTTCTGTGTCAACAGAATCGCAGAAAAATTTTTTGTACCTCATATTTCCTGAAACTCTTCGCTAAACTGCTTCATCATTTTTTCACATTCACCTTCACAGCCCCAAAGTATACTTCCAACTGCCTCGAATGCCTGATCTCTCCACCGGAAATAAGTAGTTCTGTGAACCCGTGTAAGCTGAGGACAATGTGGTTCCAGTTTATCAAGGATTTCCTCTACATTTTCTGCTTTGTAAGCCGACATATAACTGTAATAGAGCACCCAATAATATCTCTCGCCCTGCGGATGATATTTTCTCATCAGATCAACGGACTCATCCATCAGTTTTAGAAATTTATTGGAATGATTAATCGACTCCACCCGTTCCTTTTCACTTGCAAGATCCGTATCTACATCCATGCCCGCCTGATATAAACTGTCCAAAAATTTATCTACATCGGTTCCATACTCTAACTGAAAATGTCTTTTGACCTGATTAATCTTAATCTGCATTTTCCAATTTACCGAACGATAAATTTTAAACAATTTCTCCACGTCATGATATGCCGTATTTTCTTTTCCCTTAAATTCCTCTGTTATAATGCCTGATCTTCCTTTTGGCATTTCTTTCCACCTTTCTTTCCATATTTTTCATTATAGAACCTCTCCAGTTCAGCATCTGCCTCACTCGCCTTGACCAGACAGCAATATAACCCCGTAATAACACATGCCAATACTACCAAAATCACTAAAACTATTTTCCAGATAATAAGCATCCTCCTCATCAATTATTTTCCCCTCTGTATAGAAAGAATAAAAAAAAGTACCATTTTCTGTAAAAAATAAAATTTTTTTGCAACTTTTTTAAGATTTTTTTGGAATCACACAAAAAACTGCTGTTATCTATGATTTTCACCTATAGATAGCAGCAGTTTTAAACAATTTGATTCTTTTCCCAATAGTCTCAATGCCAACAATCATATGAATTTTTCTAAACTTTATGCTCTGGAGCCTGACTAATACTTTTGACAGTTTTCCAAGACGTAAGAAGTAAGTGATATGCTTTAAAGTACAATCCGACGCCGTTATCTTTAAAACACACAATATACAATTCTCCATTACATCTGAGAATTTCTACCTCATGAACAAATCTATTTGATTCCACAAGATAGGCCGTATCTCCCGCTTTCATCTTCTCTCGCTCCTACACTTAGTATTTCATTCATTCTTTCTAAAATCAGAAGACCTTTATGATCCACAAACGTTTTATCAGAGGCATTTTCAGGAATTTCTTCCTTTACAAGCATTGTAAGCAATGCCGTACAGAGCTCATAATCAGCTTCCGGAACACGTTTCAATTCTTCCACCAAATCAATCGGTTCTGTGATCAGATAGTCCGTATAATTGCTTTTCCAGTCTCCTGTTGCAGCTAATAATCTCTCATACTGGTCCTCATACAGATTTTTCTGATTCAGCAATAATTGAATTTTCTTTAGTTTTTCACTTTTTCTCAATTTACTACACCGCCCCATTTTTCGAATGTATGTTCTTTCTTAATCTTATCACATTCTCTTTCAATAAGCCAGCTCTAATTTATTTTCATATAAAGAACCCATTCAAACTAATCTGTCCATTTATCCAGCTTTTCTGCACTGCTTTATGAACCTTGTCATTTGGCATATCATCACCTATCAAAAATGCTGATTTCGGATTATGATTTATACGATTAAGGCGCACACTTTTTTCATCATAATTTGCATAACAATACTTGCACATATGCGGACAACTATTATAAGCACCAATATCATTTCCCAAATAACATGCACACTCTTTTCTAAGGAATTGTTTTTTCGGCATGTCAAGTGACATATGAATGGCATTTTCATAAATCTGCTGTGTCATACAGCCATTACAGTCTGCTCCAAATGCAGCAAGTTCCGTTCCCTCCCCACAAGGCCGCAAAATCATTTTGTGCTCTGTGGCAATACGTGTCATACGTTCCCCAAGATATTTTCTCTGCTCTTTGGATACCATTTTCACTTCTGGAAAATTCCTTTTTACTTTCTGGTATAAATCAAGAAAACTTATCACGCAATTTTTTGTATACCCTTGTAAAGCCGCAGATATGCCCTCAAACTGTTCCAAATGATACTTGACAGTATATTTGTCATCGATAAAAATCGGATCGTATCTCCAGCCAATATGCTCTTCTCCTACAATTTCTGATATCTGCAGAAATGCTTCAATGATTTTTCTTTTACTTACAATTGTTTTAAATAATCCTGGTTCGATGTCTGCTTCATATGGAGTGATTGTGATATACCAGTATGTCCTGTAAGATTTCAGCAAATCCATATACTTCAACATAGGGACTGGATTTTTTGAACAGAATACAATCAAATCAACGACTTCAGGATCAAGGCTATATTCTGTAACCTGTAAAGGATCATAGGGATTTCTCACTCGAACATACCCTTCACGGATTCTATTTGTAAACCATTCGGAATAAAATGCAGGTATATCGGTTCTCATGCTTGCATGTATAATCATCCTGCGCTCTCCTCTCGCGGAAGGTAAATATTACAATATTATTACAAAAAATCTTTTATGAAGCAGACATTATTTCCGTCTGAAGCATAAAAGATTTTTTTAATGGTTGTATTAAATTTAACTTCCTGTTACTTAAAAAATAGATAATTGCAAATTCGCTTCCCAGTGCCATGCAAATTTAAAAAAAAATGTTTAGGTTGTTTTCCGACGATAATTTTGACCACAGTCTTGTTTCTACTCAGGCATATTTCTTACCACTGAGTACCACTTATCGTTAAATGCTCATAAGTTCAAAATTCTTATAAAGCCTGTATTTATGCGGTTTTTCAACAATACCGAAATTTCACTAATGCATCATCGGTGACATTGCCATCGTTTTATAATTCTCCTCTACTGTTCACTCTATTATCAGTCATAGTCAATTAACTATAATAGCATGTTTAAAGTTTTGATGCAAGACGACGTATTCCGAGATTTTGAGAAAATTCCTCCTCTGGTAGAATTTTCTTTACAAAAAAGTCGAAACTCATGCTATACTTATAAAAAATGATCACAACACATAAAAGAGGTAATTTCTATGAAATACAGAGACGAAATTCATATCGCACTCATGGCACTTGTCTTTTCCTGTGCCATGTTTGCAGTCTATGCAGTTGTCCCAAAAGATGCTGCTGTTGCTGCCAAGGCAAAGGCTACCGTTAAAGAGGCACCAGAGACAGCTGCAGAAGCAGAGGCTCTTCGTTCCAGCCAGGATGAAGATGCCGGATTTAACATCTATACAGAAGACAACAACTATGACGATAGTTCCGATTCTTCCGACAGCTCCGATTCCTCCGACAGCTCCGATTCCTCCGATCAGGCTACTTATAATCCTGGAACTGATTATTCCGGTGACACCGGCAACGGTGACGTTGCAGATGAAGGCTCTTCCGATCAGGGCGGTTATGATTCTTCAGATCAGATCGATTATCCATCTGATGACGGATCTGAAGACACCTCAACTGATAACAGTTATGATGATTCCTCGCAGGATAGTGGGGATTCTTCTACCGATACCAGCAGCAGCGATACTTCTGACACCACAGACAGTGCCCCTTTTGATATTGCCACTGAAGACAGCAATTATTAAAAAGTAAAAAGAAAGGCAATGAGTACATGAACAAAATACTCAAAGCCTTTCTTTTTTATAGAATTTCTGTTTTTTATAATCAAAGTGATTCCATTTACTTACTCTGTGTTCCTGTAAATCTGCAATTTGCAAACAGTTCATTTACTGCACTCTCATATACCACACATCTCTCGCTTTTTTTAATCTTTTTGGCATATTTCTTACTGTCCGCAAACATTGGTGCCAGATAAAACCAGATTTCTTTCATTTTGAAAAGAACATTTCTATCCCCAGACACTTCCTCACGGTATGTATGATACAGAAGATCGTGAAATCTACGGATATCCGACTGATCTGCTGCCTTTCCGCCCCTGATTTCACGGGCAAGTGACGGATCTGCAAGAACACCTCTTCCCATCATAAAGCATTCTACATCCGGAAACTGTGACTGGATTCTTTTAAAATCATCTGTTGAAAAAATATCTCCATTATAACATACAGGGTTCTTACTGATGGCAAGTGCTTCACCAAATGCCTCCAGATTCGGAGTATTATTGTAAAAATCCTTCTGTACTCTCGGATGAATGATCAGTTCTTCCATGGGAAAACGATTGTAAATTTCCATCAGCCGTGGAAATTCCTCTGCATCCTCCATCCCCAAACGAGTCTTCACCGAGATCTTCATATCTGTTTTGCTGAAAATCCTGTCCAGAAACTGTTCCAGTTCCTCCGGTCTGGCCAAAAATCCTGCTCCGCAGCCCTTTGTCACTACTGTTTTGGATGGACACCCAAGATTCAGATTCACTTCCTGATATCCATACTCTTTCAGTTGATTCGCTGTACGTAGAAAATCATCTGCATTTCGGGTCAATATCTGAGGGACTGCATACATCCCGGAATTATTTTCCGGAGAAATGTCTTTCTTTTCTCTCCCGCTGAAATTCAGGTTCTGTTTTGCTCTGATAAATGGAATAAAATATTTATCAAATCCATCAAAACACTGATACAGTGCTTTTCGATAAATATAACTGGTGATTCCTTCCAGCGGTGCAAGGTATAATTTCATGGATTATAAGTTACCAAGATCTACTTTATATTCGTCAGAACCTTCCTGATTTACTGTATAATATGCAGCTCTTCTTTCTGCATTGATATAAATACAGATATCACCTGTCAGTCCTTTTTCTGCAACATCTTTCTTAACTGCTTTCTCTACATCTTTCAGAGATACATTCGTTTCGAAAATTTCAAGAGATACTTCTTTTACTCTTGCACCAGCAGCTTTGCGTACTGCTTTTGTTGCAGTCTTGGTTGCAGTTTTTACAGTTTTCTCTGCCTTCTGAACTGCTTCCGGAGCTTTGTTAACTACTTCTTTCACAACTTCTGCTGTTTTTTCAGCCGGTGCAGACTCCTCTACCTTTTTTGCTGCTGCTTTTACAGTTTCTTTTACTTTTGCTGCTGTCTCTGTGATTGCTTCTGTTGATTTAGCTGTTGTTTTTACACTCTTTTTTCTCATAATATTTTCCTCCTGTAAACAATTACAACTACTGTTTGTTGTGCCGCTTCTTCGTAACAGTACCACAAAACATTACAACCTGTCAAATTTATCCATTTTTACGGTTTCTCCGTTACCATATCCACAATCCGTCATGTCGATTATTCTTCCACCAGAGACCCCATATAATAGAATCCATGACATTCATCCAGGCTTACCTTTACATATTTTCCAAGAAGATCTGCTGTTCCCGGGAAATGTACAAGAAGATTATATTCTGTTCTTCCTGTAAATATTCCTTTTTCCCTGCTCTCTTCTTCTACCAGAACTTCCTGCACAGAACCTTCAAATCTGGAAGAACGAATACGTCCCTCCTGCTGTACCAGCGCAAGCAGGCGGTTAAAACGTTCCTTTGCAACATCCTGCGGTATCTGTTCCATTTCGGCAGCAGGTGTTCCGCTTCTTCTGGAATATAAAAATGTAAATGCCGTGTCATAGCCACATTTAGATACAACATCCAGAGTTTCTTCAAAATCCTCTTCTGTCTCTCCCGGGAACCCGACAATGATATCTGTTGTCAGAGAAATATCCGGAATCGCTGTACGGATCTTATCAACCAGATTCAGATATTTTTCTTTATCATAGCGTCTATTCATAGCTTTAAGGATACGGCTGCTTCCTGACTGCAATGGCAAATGCAGATGATGACAGATTTTTTTACTCTTTGCCATTGTTTCGATCAGTTCATCCGAAAGATCTTTCGGGTGTGAAGTCATAAAGCGAATACGCTTCAGACCTTCCACATCTTCCAGCATTTCCAGCAGCTGAGCAAATGTTACCGGATGTTCCAGTGTCTTTCCATAAGAGTTTACATTCTGTCCCAGAAGCATAACCTCAGATACTCCATCTGCAACCAGACGTTTTACTTCTTTTACGATTGCCTCCGGCTCACGGCTTCGCTCACGTCCACGCACATATGGGACAATGCAGTAACTGCAGAAATTGTTGCAGCCAAACATAATATTGACGCCTGATTTAAATGTATAATTTCTTTCTGTCGGAAGATCTTCCACGATCTGATCGGTTCCTTCCCAGATATCTACGATCTGCTGCTCAGACTGGAGCATCTCATAAAAAAGTTCCGCATATTTAAAAATATTATGTGTTCCAAATACCAGATTGACAAATGGATAGGATTTCTTAATCTTATCTACTACATGCTGTTCCTGCATCATACATCCAAAAAGAATGATCTTCATATCCGGATTGTGATCCTTCAGACTGTGCAGGTGTCCCAGTCTTCCGTATACCTTCAGGTTCGCGTTTTCACGAACAGTGCAGGTATTATAGATCACAACATCTGCTTCTTCATTGTCCTGTCTGTGATACCCGATCTCATCCATAATACCGGCCACTGCCTCTGACTGTTTTTCATTCATCTGACATCCAAATGTTGTCAGGCAGTATGTCAATGGACGTCCAAGAGTATTGGATTTCTGCGCCGTCAGTGCCTGCGCAAGTTCTATGAATGAACGCTGACGCAACGTTTCTTCTGCACTCGTATTCTGTCCTTTAGAGGATTCGTTTGTCATTTTGTATAACTCCTTTGTTTTATAAACATATTAATCACTACCAATTTCTTTTTTAAGCACTATTCTTTAATATACAGGAATTTTTTGTCCAACGCAAGCGTTATAATGCCGTCCGGGATACATTCCTGAAAAATCAGAGTGAAAAAAGATATTCCAGCGGTAATGTATGTATTTCCTCATATTCTGCCGGATCAGGAACCATCTCATTTTCTCCGCTTCTGCGTGGTATCTCAATTCTGAACGCTGGCTGTCTGCATATTTCTGCATAAAACTGTTCCGGAGAACCATACCCTCGTTTTCCTGTTGGTTCTACATCGTCCAGATGATATTTTGCTTTATCTGCATTCAGTCCTGCCTGTTTTTGCAAATGTCTTGCAAGGCGATAGCTTTTTTGATTTGCAGCAAATGACTGCGATTGTCTGAAATAAACAATTTGTCTCTCAGAGTAGCCAAAGGACAAAAGTCCTCTTCCTGTATTTTCCTGAAAAACTTTTATAAGTGCTTTTGTTTCATTTTCACTCGCCGGCTGACTGTGAATTTGTTTTCTTCTGTAGTACTGTGTCGGGAAATTTTTTCGCAGATTTACCCCTCTGCTGTTACAGATAAATTCTTTGCATGGAATCTCCTGCATTCTCAGCATCTGTCGATAAATCGGATTCCGGATCGCATAGAAATCTTTCTCATAAATTTCATATCCATCCGGATTCAAAAGTGGAATAAAACAGATTTTCCAGTCTTCCAGTAATGCCCGAAGGTCGTACAGACTCTCCAATTTCCATCGACATTCCCATGCTTTGACATATTCTTTCAGCATATGCATAAGATATACCGGCATACATCGATCCCGTCCACTTAAACCTGCAATACAGAAAACAGTCTCCGCACCTTTTCCAATCTGCACCATTGGAATCATCCTGTCATCATGACTTTGGCCAATTACCTGAAACTGCGCGATTTCTGTATACCGCCCTGCTATTTCCCACATTTCATAATAAATATTCTCATATGTACAGAATGTCTTGTCCGTATTGATCATCATCTTTCCCTCTGCATGTATAAATAAAAATCATTTTACGGGTTCCTGTACTATTATATGAAAAGAGACAGGCCAAAATGACCTGTCTCTCAAATTTTTTTGTATTTAACCAGAGTTAAATTACTGTTCTTCTTTTTTACGTTTGCGAACAACGATATATCCGCCTGCCAGTAAGGAGAGTGCTGCCAGTGCAGACATTGTTCCGATCGGTGATTCATCGGCTGTAGATACCGCAGATTTGGATTTGGAACCTGCATCTTTCTCAGATGCTGCAGCAGTTGCTGTCAGTTCTGCATCCGCATCATCACCGGAGCCGGAGCCATTCTCATAACCCGGAATTTCCGTTCCATTTTCTTTCGCTTCTTCAAGATATTCCTTCAGTTCTTCGTCTGTATAGCCTGCCGATGAGAACTCTGTAGATATAGATTCAGGAGAACCTTTCTTTACCCAATCAGTTCCATTAAATCTGTATTTCTGGAAGAACAAATACATCTTGTAGGTATTCGCATCTGGAATTCCCTTTAAAGACATAATTACTTTCTTTGCTTGAGGATTCTTTCCTGATGGACTTATACTCCAATAAAGGAATGCATATCTTTCATCCCCTACTACATATGGTGCTTCATCAGACATACCAGCTTCTGTTACAGTAAATTCGTATTTCTTGCTAGGGAAAAATTTCAACGGATTTTCTAACCCAGTTACTTTATTATCGGTTACACTATAAGTTTTAGCTTTCCTAGTTGCTGTTGAAGATTTTGCCGGACGATTGCTAAATGTAATTTTACAGGTTTTAATTGCATTATCCTGAGTAGATCTCGCAAGAATCGCAATCGCATAACCGTCTCCGTCTGGAACATCCTTTACATCAATATGAACCACATCACCAGCTTTTGCTGTATATATTGCCTTACTGTCAGAATAACTTACTGACTTCGCATCAGATTTTATAATCTGATAATAATATTTACAATCATGTGAAGCAGTAAAATATACTGTCACATTATTATAATCATCCCATTCATCTTTTGTATTTGATGCTTTTGAGATTTTAAACGTAGTTGCCGGGCGATTGTTTAAAACAATCTTTAAAGCCTGCACTGTACCATCCGTCTGAGATTTTGCATAAACAGCAATTGCCCAATTACCTGTCGGAATATTCTTTACATTAACCGGAACATCTCCTGCGCTTGCACTGTTTATTGCTTTACTCTCATTAAAACCAACTGTACTTACAGTAGCATCTTCTTTAACCCGTTCATAATACCACTTACAATCATTAGTTGTATTAAAATACGCTGTTGCAGTTGTATAATCAGGCCAACTAACGCTTCCCGTTTCTTTTATCACAAATGCAACCGGATCTGGTTCTGGATCTGGCTTTGAATCCACAGCTTTTAATGTTACAGTATCTGCTCCATCAGTCAACTCTGCAAATACAAATTTTTCACTATCGTCGTAAGTAAACTTAGATACTGCTGTTTTAAATTCATCCGCACTTACAAGAGAATTATCTGATGTATCTTTGCCAATTGTTATAATTTTTTTATCAATTGCTGGAGAAGCATCTGTATATCCAATAGATGCTGTATCTGCAAGCGCTCCCGTTATTTTGACAGGAACTTCTGATGCATCAGAAAGCTCTACATATAAATTCACAGTTGCATCTTGCCCATTTTTATTATCTGCTACTTTTATATCACTTTTCGCACCAGTACTGTAGGACACCCCTATACAAACTGTTGTATTACTATAAATACCACCCTTAGCACCACTATTTCCTGTTACAGTACCTCCTACAAGATAAAGTTTACCACCATCATTCGTAATTGCTCCACCATTATCGTCTGTCTTATTATTTGTAAGAACTACACCATTGTAAACTTCAAATGCCCCAGAATCACTTACTGAAACAAGCGTTTTAGTTGTATTCGTTGCTGTACCGTCAAGCGAAAGACTTGCACTTTCACCTTCTACATCTAATGCAAGTTCACTATCATTTCCATAAACTTTAAAAATTTCATCAGTAAAACCATCTGCTCTTGTGATATTGACCGCAGCTGTAGCTGTAATACAAACACGCTTTCCCGATTCAACTGTAATTGAGGTAGAAATACTCTGGTCTTTCGTTACCTCAATTACAGGAATCTGCACTTTTCCATTTTCATCTGTTGTCGGTGCTGGTGCATTATTTATCGCATCCTGAATATCTTTATAAGCTGTTGTAACTCTATCTACTGTAATCATAACACCTGATGCAGTTTCTCCGGCTTCCGGTGCTTCTGTTGTCTCTGCCGCGGGTGTTTCCTGTACAGCCGGTGCCTCTTCTGTAGTCTGCTGTGTCTGCTCTGCCGGTGCTGCTTCCTGAGCCGGCGCCTCTGTAGCCGCTGCAGCTTCCTGCGCCGGTGCCTGTTCTGCCGGTGCCTCTGTAGCTGCTGTAGTATCTGCCGGTGTTTCTTCTGCCGGTGCTTCTGTAGCTGCTGCAGTCTCTCCATCAACCGGATTTTCTTCTGATGTCTCCGCTGTAGCTGCCACATCTCCTTCTGCAGCAAATACAGCCGCTGGTGCACTGCTTGCTGCAAGTGCTCCTGCTAAAATAATCGCATATAACTGTTTTCGTCTCAATTTAAATCCTCCCATGGTGAGTATGTAAATCTTACCTTCGGCATGTACTTAAAACTTTTCGCTTTATTGGATCATTACGAAATAATTTCTTATAAAGCCCAAAAGTTTACATGTCTAAACTGTAAATTATTATACACACGCATCCAGTAATTGTCAAATCATAGATACTGTTCACTTTGTTCACAGTATCTATGGTCAAAATGCATTCCAAATCACCTTCGGTGATGGCATTTTGCCCTGTATGTCTCGGGATTTTGCCATATTCATGCCAAAACACCTCGCGGAATATTACCTGTGAATAGTGACTCATGTATCGCGTGTTCTGTGCAAAGCTTATCGACAAATATCGATCTGCCATTCCCTGTTACTGACGGATCTGTCCATTTCCATAGATGATATATTTGGTAGTTGTCAGTGCAAGCAGTCCCATCGGTCCTCTGGCGTGAAGTTTCTGGGTACTGATACCGATCTCTGCCCCATATCCGAATTCAAATCCATCGGTAAATCTGGTAGAAGCATTGACATATACCGCCGCTGCATCCACTTCATCCAGGAATTTCTGGGCATTGGTATAATCATTGGTGATGATTGCCTCAGAATGTCCTGTATTGTACCGGTTGATATGTGCAATAGCCTCGTCTACAGAATACACTACTTTGATTGATAATATGTAATCCAGATATTCCGTTCCCCAGTCTTCCTCTGTGGCTGCAACAGCCCCCGGCATCAGCGTCATGGCTTCTTTATCTGCGCGCATCTGTACATGCTTTTCTTTCAGACGGTTTGCAAGAACCGGCAGCAATACATCTTTGATATTCGCATTTACCAGAAGTGATTCGCAGGCATTGCAAACTCCAACTCTCTGTGTCTTGGCATTCATAATAATATCAACCGCCATATTCAGATCAGCACTCTCATCTACATATATATGGCAGTTTCCTGTGCCGGTCTCGATGACCGGAATCGTACTCTGATTAACAACTGCTTTGATCAGTCCCTTGCCGCCTCGTGGAATCAGCACATCCACATATTCATTCATTTTCATAAATTCTGCAGCAGTCTCACGGGAAGTATCCTGGATCAGCTGAATTGCGTTCTCTGTTATGTCATTGGCTTTCAGGGTTTCCCGAATACACTTCACGATAGCTTCATTTGAATGGATTGCATCACTGCCACCCTTCAAGATCACTACATTTCCGGTCTTAAAGCAAAGGCCAAAAGCATCCGCCGTTACATTCGGACGTGCTTCATAAATGATTCCGATCACGCCAAGCGGTACCCGTTTCTGTCCGATGAGCAGTCCATTCGGACGTTTTTTCATCCCGGTTACCTCACCGATCGGATCCTCCAGCGCTACCAGCTGCTGCAGACCTTCTGCCATTCCCTGAATTCTTTCCGGTGTAAGAAGAAGTCTGTCTACCAGTCCTTCCGGCATATTGTTCTTTTTTCCATTCTCCACATCAACAGCATTGGCTTTGATCAGCTCATCTGTACATTCCACAAGATGTTCCGCAACTGCCGCAAGCACCTGGTTCTTTTTGTTTGTGGTTATGGTCCGCAGCATATTTTCTGCTTCTTTTGCATTTTGTCCAAGCTCTAACAGCATTTCATTCATAGCATAACCTCCCCGGGACATTTCCTGTCCCTTTAAATAATAAAACCTAAAAAAATGCTTATTTATAAATTTCTTTTTCTGTAACAATGATCTCCGGTGAAATGTCTGTAGGCTCCACCGGTACCTCTGACATCATCTGAAATTCAAATGCAACTGCAACCCTTGTGATATATGGATGTTTTTCCAGGAAGCGGTCATAAAAACCACCGCCATAACCAACTCTGTGATTCTGCCTGTCAAACGCGACTCCCGGCATGATCATCAGAGCCTCTTCCCACTGAACGATCTCACCTCTTGCCGGCTCCGGAATACCAAAATATCCCTTTTCAAGCTGTGCAAAATCTGTCAGTTTATAAAATACCATATCCTGTCCAACTACTTTAGGAACCGCAACTTCTTTGCCATCATTCCATGCCGCTTCTATAATATACTTTGTCATAACTTCGTGATTATAATCCGCATAAGCAAGAATTCTCCGGCTGTTGCTGTATTCCGGAAGTGCCGTAACTGTTTCAGCAATTTTTCTGCTCCAGTCATCGATCTGCTGATCGGTGTGTGCTTTTCGCGCTGCAAAAACCTTTTTTCTAATTACCTTTTTTTCTTCCATATTTTTCACCCAGATTTACAATAGAACCATCTTTTTCCTGAATATCAATATTATTTAACTGTGCCCTGAGATTTTTGCGCACGGCAGCCAGATATTCCTGTCTGAGTTCCGCCTGTTCCTTTTTTTCTTCTTCTGTAAGACCAACACTTTTGGCTTTGTGTGCCAGTGTGTTAATACGATCAATCTTTATATTATCCATCATAATTAATTTCCTCCTAAAGAAGTTTTTCTATATAATCGATCAGGAAAAACTCTTCTTTTTTGTTTCCTGCAAATAAGGTACCATATTTTCTGCCTTCCATGATCTTGTGGATCACATGAAAATCCCGGCCATTCGCGATCACCATATCCGCACCTGCAGCCGTTGCTATCTCGGCAGCAGTCAGTTTTGTAGCCATTCCCCCGGTTCCGACCTTGCTCTTCGGTCCTTTTCCCATACTCAGCAATTTCTCATCCAATACTTCGACAGTATCAATGAATTCTGCATCTGGATTCGTATTCGGGTCATCGGTAAAAAGTCCGTCGATATCAGAAAGCAGGATCAGAAGATCCGCCCCGATCAATCCCGCGATAACTGCTGACAATGTATCATTATCACCAAAAGATTCCAGCATCTCCAGCTCGTAGCTTGAAATGGAGTCATTTTCATTAACAACCGGAATTGCCCCGAGCTCCAGCAACTCTTCAAATGTATTCCGTGCATTTCTGCGGTTCAGGTTATTGACCATCGTATTCTTTGTCATCAGAATCTGCGCCGCCATCTGGTTGTACTCTGAAAAAAGTTTCTGATAGATCATCATCAGACGCGCCTGTCCAACTGCGGAGCATGCCTGTTTTTTCTTAAGTTCTGTCGGCTTCTCATGCATGCCAAATGCAGATGCACCAACTGCCACTGCACCTGAAGTAACCAGGACAACATCTTTGCCCTGGTTATGAAGATCACTCAGTTCCCTTACAAGCACTTCCAGTTTACGAAGATCCAGTTTATTTGTTTCCTTGTGGATCAAAGAAGAAGAACCAACTTTGATCACAACACGTTTTTTGTCTTTTAGTAACTCACGATAATTCATGGTATTTATTCTCCAGTAATTTCTTCTGCGATCTGTTTCAGGTCATCACCTGTAAACAGTCTCTGTTCTCTATTGATAGCTGATATCATCCACTCTGTCATCCTGTACGATCTCCACCCAGGTCGTTCCCGGATTCAGCTGAACTTCCTGATTATCATCTGTAATATAATGAGTCACACCCCATGGGGAATCTTTCTGCCAGGTGACATCGATTGCTTTCCCTCTTGTGATATATTTGCCTCGTCCACCGGAATTTCCGTCACGATCGGTAATCGTCTCAATATCCTTATAGCTTGTTCCCTCATACGTAGTCACATAAGAGTACTGGATCAGGATATTGTCACAGGTCAGTTGCTCTCCGGTAAGATCATCGATCTGTGCCGCACCATACTGGAAACGGCTGTATTTTTTTGTATTTTCATCATAAACAAACCATGGATGATTCACTGTAAAATTATCAAAATGTATCTCCTGTGCGGATGTACCCTGCGGAAGTGTGTTTTCAGTTCCATCAGGTACAAACACATAGTGTCCATCATAATCTTCTTTGTATTCTCTGCGGTATCCCATCTTGTCTATACCCTGCTGAAGCAGGTCATATGTTGTATAAGCATTGTGCGGAGCCTTACGGTCAGTACTCCTGAAATAACAGATTTTTCCCAGTTTCACGCCATTCAGATTGTCGATCAGATGCTGTTCAAAATATGGAAGTGCAAAAGCAGACTGTCCATAATGTGCATAAATTGCATCAAATTCATTCGCATAAAAGATATAATAATCTCTGCAGCTTCTGACGGAACCAATCCGTTCCAGATCTTTATAATCCTCAAAAATTCCCATCAGTCTTGTGATATCGCCCTCTACAGGTGCCTCATACACAACACCGGCATTCGCGATTCCACTCTGTGGGCATCCCTGCTTAATATTATTCAGCATAACCGCTACCGGGCGGACCCGGCCTTCCGATTCGGGAACATCCAGTCCTGTAAGGTAGCTTTTCACCATAGTATCAGCAAATACACCAACAGGTGTCGTTCCTATCATAACCAATGCCATAACTGCTGCCAGAAATTTCTTCTTCATAGATGTTCTCCTTTCAGATGGTGATCATCACCTGGTAATTCCCAGATTCTCCAGTGCCTTTGCCTGCTTGGTCTCCATTACCGCTGCCTCATCCGGTTCCATATGATCATAGCCGAGCAGATGCAGCATACTGTGTGCAAACAGGAAACTGAATTCCCGCTCTGTGCTGTGTCCATATTCTTCTGCCTGCGCATAGACCTTATCTACAGAAATCATAACGTCCCCAAGGATCAGTTCATCTGTATCAAGATCAAAATAGCTGTCATCGCCCTCGATCACTGAATAATCTGCCGGTGTCTTAAACGGGATCATCGGGAAAGAAAGTACATCTGTCGGTGCCCCGATTGAGCGAAATTCCGTATTTACCCGTTTGATTTCTTCGTTGTCAGTAATCACAAGATTTACGCAGACATCATAAGGACAGTTCTCTGTCTCAAGAATCTGCTCAGCGACTTCTGATGCCAGTTTTTCATAATCAATATCCAGTTTACGTTCTGCTTCATAATTAATTTGTATGGTCATTCTTTTTCCTCCGGACTGTCCTTGTACCACCGGTACTTCTGGACGGTTTCTGTTTCTTTTCGTAATCTTCATATGCCTGTACGATCTGCTGTACCAGCGGATGACGTACAACATCTTTGCTGGTAAGCTGGCAAAATCCAATATCATCTATCTTCTTAAGGACCTTTGCCGCCACATCAAGACCAGATACTGCATCTCTCGGAAGGTCTTTCTGAGACGCATCACCGGTAACAACCACTTTGGAGCCAAAACCAATACGGGTCAGAAACATCTTCATCTGTGCCGGTGTTGTATTCTGTGCCTCATCCAGAATAATAAATGCATTATCCAGTGTACGTCCTCGCATATAAGCAAGCGGAGCCACTTCGATCAGCCCTCGTTCCATATTTTTTGCGAAACTGTCAGCTCCCATGATCTGATATAATGCATCATACAATGGGCGCAGATACGGATCTACTTTACTCTGAAGATCACCCGGAAGGAATCCAAGTTTCTCCCCTGCTTCGATCGCCGGTCTGGTCAGAATGATACGGCTGACTTCTTCATTTCGAAATGCGGTAACTGCCATTGCCATAGCAAGGTAAGTCTTACCGGTTCCTGCAGGTCCGATTCCAAATACGATCATTTTCTTTCGGATCTGTTCTACATATTCCTGCTGTCCTAATGTTTTGGGTTTGATTGGTCTTCCCTGTATCGTATTACAGATAAAATCTTTATCTATTTCCGTGAGTACCTGATTTCGTTTCTCCATGGCAAGAGACAGTGCATAACTTACGTTCTGCCGTGTTATAGTATTGCCTCTTCCTGCAAGCGTCACCAGTTCCTCTATCAGTTTTTTTGCCTGAGTTGCACTCTGTTCGGTACCCAGGATCTTCAGCATGCCATCTCTGGATATCAGTGTTACATTTAACGTCCGTTCAATCAGCTTCAGGTGTTCGTCAAACTGACCGAACACATTTCCCTCCAGATCTGCAGGCACCTGCGTATATAGCTCGATAATGCTGTTAGCCATCCTCTGTTGTCCTTTCTGCAGGCTGCTCCGGTATTTCTACAGGAGTCTCCTCTCCGATTTTTTCTATAATTTCCAAAAAACCTTTGCTTACACAGGTCTTGTGGTCAATTTCTATTTTAACATTATTTGCAGATATTTGAACCCCTTTTTGCATTAATTTTTCTTCATACCTCTGCAAAGTATGCCATGCAAGTTTTTTTACTTCTTCCCTTGTATACTCTTTTTTTATCTTTCTGTACTGGTTTTGGGTAATATACCCTATTGAGCACGGCAACTGAAAACTTTTGGTCAGATACATTTTCTGTTCTTCTGCAATCTGATACCAGCCATTTTTTGTCCTGTCTGCAATTTCCAAATAAAATCTGCCTGCTTTCAGATAGATACCCTTTTTCTTTTTACCGGTCCATTCATATGTCTCATAGATCATTGGAATCTCATGATAATATGCCTTCTGTCTTTTTATATAAATATCTGCATCTGCATGAACCGCTTCATACTTTACAACCTCCTGACTGTCATCCTTTAATTCCAGTATTCCCGATACCAGGATTTCACCTTTTTTACATAAATCCCCGACCTTTTTCCGGGGCAGTCCGCTTCTGGTTATCATTTTTATGATCTCACCATCGCGTTCTGCCATAATATCACAGGCAGATTTGTCCTTTTCTTCTGTAGTCTGTATAAATATCCCTTCTCTGACTGTAAGGAGCAGTCTGGTTCCCTCCAGTTTTGCTGATACCCACGTAATATCCGGATATTTTTTACGGATCTCAGCTGCAATCTCACTGCAGCTGAGCCTTTCTTTTGCCATTCCATGCCTGATTCCTTTTTGTTCCAGAAAATCCAGTATCTCAGGTGTGCTGTTTCTGACATTTCCCTCTACATCAATTTCCCACAACCGTCCGGACAGGAACAAAAGCAGTCCTGCACATAAAAGTAATCCAAGAAAAAAAGCCTTTCTCTTTTTACTTCGGTAAAAAAAGAAAGGAAGTCCATGCTTTTCCAGAATATGAATTTTTACTTTTGTTTTTCTATGTATTGGAGCGAGTCTGAAAAAATCTCTGATCTGCAGACATCCTGTCAGACTCAGTTCTGATTCTCTTCTGAGATCACTGATTCGAATTTCACGAGCTCTGCACAGATTCAGAAAACGTTCTGTCTGTTCCCCATATATTCTCACACGAACATATCCATTTCGAAACCCGGCATACTTTTTCATAATCTCCTCCTAACCTTCCAGGATAATCTCCGTAATCACACCTTCAATATACATTTCTTCAGGTGTATACATCGGGATCTTCAGTCTTTTTCCCTGTATTCGAAGTTTCCCCTGAAAAGTCAGTAATATTATTTCTTCTTTCTCATACCGCAAAACACTTCGATAGTTGCAGACTACTGCCTGATGTTTTCCTGTAACAGTAAACACCGTTTCTTTCATTGCCAGATCTCTCGGTATTTCCAGCGAGGTAACAAGATTTTCTTTCCATTGTCCCATCTTTTTCATAACAAAAACCTCCCTGGCGCTCATTATAAATGTACGCCGGAGAGGTCTTGTTTATTCTCTGATATTTTATTTAAAAAGCACCATGGAAAACCAGAGTATCGTATTTCCGCCCAGATTATACTCCATCTGCTGTTTCTCTACGATCTCACTTACTACCACGCCATGGCTTTCCAGGCAGGGATGCATTCGGTCCGGATGTCTGCACGGTTTGCCATGTGGATATGCACAGTCCTCACAGATATCACAGGATTCCGTTGAAAGTGTAAACGTCTCAAATCCCTGTTCTTTCAAAAAACGGGCAACTTCCGTTGTCAGTTCTTCGTGTGCAGCTCTTGTTTGCAGCATTTCCTGCATATTCATAAGATCAGAAACTTCTGCCACACTGGAAAAGAAAACAGCCTGTCCAAACTTGCGGATTCTTTCCTCGCATTCTTTCAGAGTACCCACAGCCGGCGGACATGCCCAGGTCGATCCATACCGTTCACATTCCTGCTGACAGACGATCCTTACTCTCTCCTCGACAGACAGATCTCCGGTATTCAGGATACGATATTCAAAGATCGGATACTGCGCAATAAAATCTTCAAATTTATCAATATTCAGTTCTGCCGTCATCAGGGTTCCTCCATTTTAATTAATCCAGAATAATCAGCGCCATGAATACAAGGTCTTCATCGCCGCTGTTTGTAAGTCCATGTCCTTTGCCGTCCGGAGTAAATGTCACATCACCGGCCTGCACCATACGGAGTGTTCCATTATCGCTATAAATACCTTTTCCTGAAAGAATATAATACGTTTCACTCTCATTATGATGTTCATGATATCCCAGAGAACATCCCGGTTCCAGAGTTACCTGCGCATATAATTTGCATTTTCCGTTTAACTGCTTCTCATCAAGGAGACGTTTCACCAATGTATGTCCCTGTCCACCTGCCATATGTTCTACTCGTTCTGTTGTCATATCACTATATCCTCCTTTTTTGGAAATCATTTATTGCAAGCCGGAGTTATTTCCGGTTTGTGTCTTTTTATTTATGATAAGGTTCATGGTTCAGGATCCTGTAGCCACGATAGATCTGCTCCAGAAGAATCATCTGCATCAGCTGATGAGGAAATGTCATTCTGGAAAAGCTCAGTTTATAATCTGCTCTTTTCAGAACTTCATTGCCAAGACCTAACGAGCCTCCGATCACAAATGCGACAGAACTTTTGCCTTCTACACCCAGACGTCCGATTTTTTCGGATAACTCAACGGAATCCAGCATTTTACCATCAATCGCAAGCGCAATTACATAATCCTGTTCCCGGATATGCTTCATCAGACGTTCCGCTTCTGTATTCTTAATCTGCTCGTTCAGTGCATCAGATGCTTTATCCGGTGTCTTTTCATCCGGAACCTGGCAAAATGTCAGTTTGCAGTAACGGCTCAGACGCTTCGCATACTCGGCAATTCCATCATTCAGATATTTTTCTTTAATTTTCCCTACAGTTATGATCTTAATTTCCATTTACAGGTATTCCTCTATATAATTTTCAAATTCTTCTGCAGACATCAGTACCTTACGAGGTTTCGTTCCTTCCTCCGGTCCGACAACCCCTGCATCACATAACTGATCCATGATTCTTGCAGCTCTGTTGAAACCGATTTTGAACATTCTCTGGAGCATACCGATCGATGCCTTTTCTTTTTCAATAATGAATTTACCGGCCTCCACAAAATAAGCATCCCTGTCGTCAGCCGAAGAACCACCGGTGCCACCGGACATGCCTGCCGTATTTACCTGCTGTTCAATCTGGGAATTGTACTGCATTCCCGGATTCTTTTCTGCCAGGAAGTCAACAATACTGCTGACTTCTTCATCGGATACAAAAGCCCCCTGCAATCTGGCCGGTTTCTGATATCCCTGCGGATAAAACAGCATATCACCCTTTCCAAGAAGCTTCTCTGCTCCATTCATGTCAAGGATCGTCCTTGAATCAACACCAGAAGATACAGAGAATGCAATTCGTGACGGCATATTTGCCTTGATCAGACCGGTGATAACATTTACAGACGGTCGCTGTGTTGCAATGATCAGATGAATACCTGCAGCACGTGCAAGCTGTGCCAGACGACAGATTGCATCCTCCACTTCTCCAGGAGCAACCATCATAAGGTCTGCAAGCTCATCTACAATAATTACGATCTGCGGCATCTTCTCAGGGCGCTCTTCACCTTCCGGAATACGCATTCCCTCAACTTTGCGGTTATATTCCTGAAGATTTCGAACACTGTATTCTGCAAACGTATTGTAACGATTCATCATCTCTGTTACTGCCCAGTTCAATGCACCGGCAGCTTTTTTCGGATCCGTGACAACCGGAATGAACAGATGTGGAATACCGTTATAAACACTCAGTTCCACTACCTTCGGGTCAATCATGATCAATTTGACATCTTCCGGAGATGCTTTGTACAGGATACTTACGATCAGGGTATTGATACAGACAGATTTACCGGAACCTGTAGCACCCGCGATCAGAAGATGTGGCATCTTGGCAATATCCGTAACAACCGGTTTTCCTGCAATATCTTTACCAACTGCAAAAGACAGCCTGGACTTTGCACTCTGAAATTCCTGTGACTGAAGGATCTCTCTCAGCATAACAGCATGATTTTCTTTGTTCGGTACTTCAATACCAACAGCCGCTTTGCCCGGAATCGGTGCCTCAATACGAATGTCCGGCGTTGCAAGGTTTAATTTGATATCATCTGCCAGATTGACGATCTTACTTACTTTAACGCCCATTTCCGGCTGCAATTCATATCTGGTGACAGTTGGTCCGCAGCTTACATTCGTCACAGTTACATTCACACCAAAATTATGCAATGTATCCTGTAGCTTCTTCGCAGTCTTGCGAAGATGTTCATCGGAGTCTCCCTGTGATTTGCCATCTCCACGCTTCAGAAGTTTCAGCGGCGGATAATGATACTCACGCTTAACCACTTCATTCTGCTGTGTAATCTCTTTCTGGATATTTTGAATTCCACTTTCAATCTCCTGTTTGGAAGACTTCGGATTTTTGACTGACTGTGAAGCAGGTCTTGTCTCCGGCTGCGGCACAGATTCCGGAACATTCTCAGACACCGGCTCCTGCACCTGCTGTACTTCCGCATATGTTTCTACCGGCTCCGGTTCAGAATAGCATTCTGATAATTCCGGTACATCCTGCTCTGCCGTTGGCTGCACATAGCTATCTGATGGTTCCTGATAAAATTCTTCCGGCTCTGCACGGTGAATCTCAAACATCGGAGTCTGTGGTGAAGCCATCGCCATCGTGTTCTCCACAGGCATATTCTCAGGCATCTCATCCTTCTGGTCCTGCCTCACAGTTTCCCCGTGTTCTGCATTTCCTGCAAAATCTGAAGTCATATCTGAAACTACAGCTACGGAATCTGTATCTGTGGCAGTATCATTTTTTATGCCTTCTGCAGTCTTCTTATGATCTCTGAGCACTGTCTTACGATTCTTTTTCTTCTTTGCTTCCGGTGGAACAAGCAGCGTCCCTTCAAGAAATCCTGTAGATTTCTTCTCTTTAGCCGCAGACTCTTCTCCATCATTGTTTTCCTGTGCCAGAGCCTCTTCCAGTTCGCGCACACGTTGCGCCTGCCGTTCTTCTCTCCTCTGTCTGCGTTCCTGCACACGAAGCTCTTTGCGAAGATCTCGCTCCGGCTGTCCCTCCATATACATGTCATGTCCATCTCTGGCAAGTGCACAGACTGCATCCCAGATACGGAATACAAAACCAAAAAATGATTTCTGCGTGATCAATATCAGAGAGATCAGAAGTACAAGAATAATAATCACATATCCCCCCGCAACACCAAATGCGGAAGTCGTAGAAATGCAGATAGCTCCACCAAGCACACCACCACCCGTTCTATATGTAGAACAGGTCGAATAATACTCCGACATTGTAGTACTGGACATATATCCCTCTGTCAACAGCTGAACCAGGCCGCACAGAAAAACAAAAAACACAAGCGCAGCAAGTGCTTTTTTGTATGCAAGAGGATTCTTACTGTTCGATACAAGAAATGCAGCACCAACAAAGATCAATACCGGAAAAACATACGCAAGCAATCCCATAATCCCGAAAGATGCCTTACTGATCGCAGCACCGACCACTCCACCCATGCCAAGATTACTGATGATCAATATGATCGAAGCCGCCAGAATTGTCAGCAAAATGATCTCTGTCTGGAATCCGCTGGTAACTCCCTGCTTTTTCACCTGTTTTCTGGTCTGTTTTTTTCTCGTATTTTTACGTCCGGAAGTGGTTTTTGCGGTTCCTCTTCGGTTACTCTGTTTCTTTGCTGCTGCCATTCAGGCACCCCTCCTAATGATTCTTCATAAAAATCCGCCGGAAAATCAGAAAATCCTCCGGCAGAAAAAATATTCCCAACTATGCAAAATTTGCTACAAGCGCAATAATTCCCGCAATAAAACAATAGTATGCAAAAAAGCGGAATTTTCCGTTGTGTACAAGTCTCAGGCATGCCCGGATTGCCAGACTTCCAACAACTGCTGCAATGATCATTCCAAATACATAAGAAAAGCCAAGCCCTAGTGTCATATCTGCAGAGCCAAACTGCCCAAGTTCCATGATCAGTGCACCGATAATTGCCGGAATCGACAAAATATAAGAATACTTCACTGCAAATGTACGGCTGAATCCGCTCATCAACCCGGCACTGATCGTCATTCCACTTCTGGAAAATCCCGGAAATACCGAAAGGCCCTGACAGATTCCGATCCACATGGCATTGGAAAAGCTTGCATCCTTAGCTGCTTTTGTACCGCCTACCTGACTCAGATCAATTACCAGAAGAATAATCCCCGTGATCAGAATCCCAACACCCGGAAGAAGTTTTGAAGCTGCAGACATTGCAACAAGTCTGCGTGCTGTATATCCCAGAAACATCGTCGGAATCATGGAAACCATCAGTAGAACTGCAAATTTACGGTAAATATTGCTTATAATCTTTGCATAATGAAGCTCATCCCCGGTACGTCTGTTATGTATATAGAGATTTGCATTTCCGATCACATCCATAAACATTTCAATGGATTCCACTGCCAGTCTGCGAATATCCTTCTGAAAAGTCATAAAGATCGCAGCCAGTGTTCCGACATGAAGCATAACCTCCATGAGTACTCCGGGTCCATGTTCCATACCAAGTATATTCTGAACAAAACAAAGATGTCCAAAACTGCTGACCGGAAGAAATTCTGTAATTCCCTGCACTATAGCCAGTAAAATAATATAAAGAACTATCATATTTTTATCCTTTTCTTTCAACTAATCTGTACCATATTATCCGGTAAATTTCTCATAACCGCCTATAAAGGCATATTAACAGTGGATAGTATAACATATTCCCGAAAAACTTACAAGACAGCAAAAAAGAACTTGTGTTCTTATTCCATTCAAAAAAAGACCTTCCGACACATTTCTGTACCGGAAGGCCCCTGATTCATTTTATTTATTTTTCAGATATTCATCGATACCTTTGGCTCCGGCTTTACCAGCTCCCATAGCAAGGATAACGGTAGCCGCACCTGTAACAGCATCTCCACCGGCGTAAACGCCATCTTTGGAAGTCTTACCTGTTTCTTCTTCAGCAACGATACATCTTCTCTTGTTGATCTCAAGTCCTTTAGTAGTGGAAGAAATCAGCGGGTTCGGAGAAGTACCAAGTGACATGATAACGGTATCAACATCCATATCATATTCAGAACCTGGAATCTCAACAGGACGTCTTCTTCCGGATGCATCCGGCTCGCCCAGTTCCATCTTAACAACCTTCATACCGCTTACATGTCCGTTCTCGTCAACAAGGATTTCCTTCGGATTTGTAAGAAGATCAAAGATGATTCCTTCTTCTTTAGCATGATGAACTTCTTCTGCTCGTGCAGGAAGCTCTGCTTCACTTCTTCTGTATACGATATGTACTTCAGCACCAAGTCTGAGAGCAGTTCTTGCAGCATCCATAGCTACGTTACCACCGCCGACAACAGCAACTTTCTTACCTGCTGCGATCGGTGTATCATAAGAGTCATCGAATGCTTTCATCAGGTTGCTTCTTGTCAGGTACTCGTTTGCAGAGAATACACCGCTTGCGTTTTCACCCGGGATTCCCATAAACATCGGAAGACCTGCACCGGAACCGATAAATACAGCTTCAAATCCTTCATCTTCGATCAGCTGATCGATTGTTGTGGATTTACCGATAACAACGTTTGTTTCAAATTTAACACCGAGTTCTTTAACTTTCTCGATCTCTTTCTTAACAACTTTCTGTTTTGGAAGACGGAATTCCGGAATACCATAAACAAGAACTCCACCAAGTTCATGAAGAGCTTCAAATACGGTTACATCATATCCGGCCTTTGCAAGATCACCTGCGCAGGTAAGTCCGGACGGACCAGAACCGATAACAGCAACTTTATGTCCGTTCTTAACTTCTGCTCCGACTGGTTTAATATCATGTTCCAGAGCATAGTCAGCAACGAATCTTTCCAGTTTACCGATAGAAACAGCTTCACCCTTCTTACCACGGATACACTGTCCTTCACACTGAGATTCCTGAGGACATACACGTCCACAGATAGCCGGAAGTGCGGAAGATAATCCGATCACTTTATATGCTTCTTCAATGTTTCCTTCTTTGATCTGCTCGATAAATCCAGGAATATTGATGGACACCGGACATCCTTCTACGCATTTCGGTTTTTTACAGCCCAGACATCTCTGTGCCTCTTCCATTGCTTCTTCCTGATTATATCCAAGACAAACTTCTTCAAAGTTTGTAGCACGTACCTTCGGATCCTGTTCTCTTACCGGTACTTTATTTAACATTTTTGCATCTGCCATTACTTGTCACCTCCGCACTGTCCGCATCCACCGTGGTGGGTATCGCCTTCCTGAAGCTTCAGTAATGCACGTCCTTCTTCAGTCTTGTACATCTGGCTTCTCTTCATAGCCTGATCAAAATCAACGAGATGTCCGTCGAATTCCGGTCCGTCTACGCAGGCAAATTTAATTTCATCGCCAACCTGGAGACGACATGCTCCACACATACCAGTTCCGTCAACCATGATCGGGTTCATGCTGACGATTGTGTGGATACCAAGCTTCTTAGTAAGAAGACAGACAAATTTCATCATGATCATCGGTCCGATTGCAACACAGACATCATAGCTCTTTCCTTCGTTAGTAACGAGATCTTCCAGAGTCTTTGTTACCATACCGGAACGTCCATAAGATCCGTCATCTGTTGTAACATAAAGGTTGGAAACAGCTGCAAGTTCTTTTTCAAGAATAACCATATCCTTTGTTTTGGAACCAAGGATTACGTCTGCAGTAATACCATGCTCGTGAAGCCATTTTACCTGCGGATAAACAGGTGCTGTACCAACACCTCCGGCTACGAATACCATTTTCTTTTTCTTAAGTTCTTCGATGTCTTCATGAACAAATTCAGAAGGACATCCCAGAGGTCCTACGAAATCACGGAAAGAATCTCCAGCCTTTAATTCGGACATCTTAATTGTAGATGCTCCAACTTCCTGGAACACGATTGTAATAGTTCCTTCTTTGCGGTCATAGTCGCAAATTGTAAGCGGGATTCTCTCGCCCTTTTCATCCATTTTTACGATGATAAATTGTCCTGGCTGACAGTGGCTTGCAACACGCGGTGCATGTACAACCATAAGATGGATCTTAGCTGCCAGTGTCTCAGCTTTTAAAATCTTATACATTGTTTCCCTCCTAGCATATTTTCACTCAATCCTCTAATAATAATACGCTAAAATCTGCTATATGACAAGGAAAACATTTATAAAGATGCATAAAAATGTCTTTTTTTTCACAATTTTTTATATTTTATTATTTTTCGCGTCAATCATCTCATGCAGTTTTGCAAGTGCCTCACGAATTCCTCCAATCTCATCAATCAGCCCTTCTTTTACTGCCTCCTCACCTTCCAGAAGCGTTCCGACATCTTTGACCAGCTGACTGGTATCCAGCATCAGTTCTTCCAGTCGTTCCTGCGAAGCTCTGGAATGTGCCGCAATAAAGCCTGTGATACGATCCTGAATTTTTTCCATATTCCGATAAGTCTGAGCAACACCTATAAACATCCCACTCGAACGCACCGGATGAATTACCATCGTGGCACTTGGCACAGCAAAAGAATAATCTGCTGACACAGCCATCGGCACACCGATTGAATGACCGCCGCCAAGAACCAGAGATACCGTTGGAATACTCAAAGAAGCAATCATCTCTGCAATAGCAAGTCCTGCCTCCACATCACCGCCAACCGTATTCAAAAGAATCAGAAGTCCTTCCACGTTTTCATCGTCTTCGATCATTGCAAGTTTTGGCAGAACATGTTCATATTTTGTTGTTTTACTCTGCGACGGTGCAGCATCATGGCCTTCTACTTCACCAATGATCGTCAGAAGTTCGATCCGGTGTCTCTTCACATTCTGGTCAAGTGTCAACTCACCCATTTCCCTGATCTGCTCATTTTCTTTTTCTTCTTTATCCAAAGCCTGCTGTTTGTCATTCTCGATTTCTTTTTCAGACATAAAAAATACCTCCATGAAGATTCATGAAGGTATTTTGCGTCAAACTACGCTCTGTTATACATCAGATCATATATTTGAAAATCATTCGTTCCAGTTTGTCCAAACATCTGTAACATCATCATCCTCATCGAGAAGATCCAGTGTTCTCTGCAGGTTCTTGACATCCTTTTCATCTGTCAAATCCACATATGTCTGCGGAACCATAGCAACCTGAGCTTCTACCATCGGGATACCAGCTTTTTCCAGAGCCTCACGCACGGCACTGAAATCATCCGGAGCTGTCAGGATCTCAAAGCTGTCTTCTTCTTCGTTGAAATCCTCTGCGCCTGCATCAAGTGCTGTCATCATAAGCTCGTCTGCATCCATCTCACCACATTCGTCTTCCAGTTCTTCTTTATCAATGATGATCTGACCTTTCTGATCAAACATAAAGGATACACATCCCTGAGTTCCGATGCTTCCATAACCTTTTGTAAATGCATTTCTTACATTACTTGCTGTACGGTTTTTGTTGTCAGTCAGAGTCTCAACGATGATTGCAACACCATTCGGACCATATCCTTCATATGTAGCACGTTCATAACTGTCAGCAGAATCTGCACCGGCTGCTTTTTTGATACCACGTTCAATTGTATCATTCGGCATGTTGTTTGCTTTTGCTTTTGCGATAACGTCACGAAGTTTGCTGTTGTTGTTCGGGTCCGCACCGCCGGCTTTGACTGCCATAACGATCTCACGGCCGATTACAGTAAATACTTTACCTTTTTTTGCGTCATTTTTTTCCTTTTTGTGCTTTATGTTTGCGAATTTTGAATGTCCTGACATTTTTCACTCTCTCCTTTTGTTTCTTTGTCATTTATTTTTTCGGCTCTTACTCTTCCGATGGTTCTGTTTCCAAGTGAAAGAATCTTAAATCTGTAGCCGTTTGCAACAATTTCTTTGTCCAGATCCTCCCTGGACGGAATATGTCCCAGAAGCTCTGTCAGATAACCGTTCAGCGTTTCCATTTCTACATCACCGAATTCAATATCCAGTTCCTGCTCCACATCATCCAGACTGGCAAGTCCATCAATAATGATACTGTTATCTACCTGTGTCCGAAATGTATCCCTGCTCTCATCGTATTCATCAAAAATATCCCCGACGATTTCCTCAATGAGGTCTTCCATCGTTACGATTCCTGCCGTCTGACCATACTCATCCACGACAACTGCCATATGTACCTGTCTGGCCTGCATGGTACGGAAAAGCTGTCCGATATGTCTGGTCTCAGGAACAAAAGTCGCTTTCCTGATAAGCCCCGGAAGCTCTTTCAGTGGTTTGAACTTCGCCCATGGATTCTGTGTAAAGAATTTCAGTGCATCTTTGTAATGGATCAGTCCCCGGATATCATCCATATCTTCCCCGCAGACCGGATATCGGGAATTTTCCTCTTCCATCATATGATTCACAACATCCTTGAGCAGATCATCCATCGCAAAAGCAGCCACACTGCTTCTGTGAGTCATAACCACACCCACTTCTTTATCTTCAAAAGCAAAAATATTCTGGATCATCTCTGCTTCATCTTTCTGGAGGACACCTTTCTCATGTGCCTCATCCACCATAGAGATGATTTCTTTTTCCGTAACAGAATCTTCCTGTTCCCCTTTAAAGAAATGAAAAACTCTGAAAAAAAGGCCCTGGATCCAGTCTATAACCTTCGCCGGCCCCCTGCGGGGCAATCGACTGCCATCGTCCATTTTGTATCTATTCCTTCCGTAATTTGTTTAAAATCAGCACAATTACTGCTAAAATATAGCACTTTAGCTTCTGTTCGTCAAGGATAACAGCCTAAAAAGTAAGTTCAAGGCTGATTTCAAGGGCATGATTCACTCGATCCAGCATTGTCTGGTCAAGATGGCATACCTTATCCTTCAGCCTTTTTTTATCGATCGTACGCAGCTGTTCCAACAAGATCACCGAGTCCTTCTCAATTCCATAAGAAGAAGCATCGATCTCAATATGCGTCGGCAGCTTTGCCTTATTCATCTTAGAAGTAATCGCAGCACAGATGACCGTGGGACTGTGTCGGTTGCCCACATCATTCTGAATGATCAGAACCGGGCGGACACCACCCTGTTCACTCCCAACTACCGGCCTTAAATCTGCATAAAAAATATCCCCTCTTTTAATTACCACACAATCACACTCCGATTCTTTTTTCTCTGGAATTAGTATTTCCATTTTTCTTCTGTGTATACATGCGTGGTGCTGCAGTTTATTCGAAGAAGGTCAGATCTCCCTATTCTCTGCCGTCTTTTATATAGACTCTCGGGACACGTTTACTGATATCGCAGGCAAATTCATAAGAAAATCTGCCGGACATATCGCCGAAAGTCTCAATGCTGATAAATTCGTCTCCGTCCCTGCCGATCAATGTTACCTCATCTCCATGTTTCACATCCGGAATATGTGTAACATCCACCATGAACTGGTCCATACAGACTCTGCCAAGGATCGGTGCTTTCTGTCCATGTATCAGAACCCATCCTTTATTAGACAGAGTTCTCGGATACCCATCCGCATAGCCAACCGGAATCGTTGCAACACGAAGATCGTTTTCGGAAGCAAATGTTCCGCCATAACTGATCGCCGTTCCTGCCGGAAGATCCTTCACATAAGCCACATGACTCTTCAGCTCCATCGCCGGCTTCAGTTTCACAATGTCCCTCTCCACTTCATCGGACGGATAAATACCATAGATCGTAATTCCCGCACGGACCAGGTTCAGGTTTGCCTCTGGCATACGAATGATTCCCGCACTGTTCGAGCAATGCTTCAGCGGAATCTGTACTCCCGCCTTTTCCAGAAGGTCAGCAAACGTAAGATAACGTTTCAGCTGTTCTACTGCCGGAGCTTTATCCGTCTCATCTGCCCGCGCGAAGTGTGTAAACATACCTTCAATCTCAACATTTGGAAGTGCGGCGATCTTTTTGATCTCCTCAACGCTTTCCGGCTTATCTGCAAATCCAATACGGCTCATTCCGGTATCCAGTGCAATGTGGATATGCACCTGTCTGCCCTGGCGGACTGCCTCATCAGAAAGGATTTTTGCCACATCATACTCACAGACCGTCAGGCGCACATCTTTTCTGATCAGTTCCTGGAAATACTCTTCAAAAACAAGTCCGAGAATCAATACCGGTTTCTCAATCCCGGCATCTTTCAACTGAATCGCTTCCTCTGCTGTCGCGGTCGCAAATCCCCAGATGTACTCATAGTCTTCTATAAGACGCGAAATCGCTTCTGCACCATGTCCATAACCATCGGCCTTGATAACAGCTACGATCCTGGTACCATCTGCAATGTTTTTCTTCATTTCCTCAAAGTTATGAGCAATGGCATCCAGTGATACTACTGCTTTAACTCTCTCAAATTTTTTCATAATACCCTCCTCTTCCTGCCTGATCTGCTCAGATATTTCGGTATTCTATTTATTTTTCAAAACTTCTGAAGCTCCTCGTACAATATCTCCGGCCTTCATACCTGCTGTTCCTTTTTCTTTCGCTGCCAGATCTCCTGCCATACCATGAAGCAGTACTCCCAACGCAGCCTGTCTGCCTGTATCCGGCAGTTCCGTCCTTTTATTCAGGAACATTGCCAGCACACCTGCAAGAATTCCGGTCAGAACATCTCCACTTCCCGCAGTCGCCATTCCAGGATTTCCCGCCAGACTGATCCAGGTATTTCCATCCGGTGCTGCCGTCACGGTACATGCATCTTTCAGCACACAAACCGCACCGGTCTCTGCCGCCAGCTCCCTCGCTGCTGCAATACGGTCTTTTTGAAGTTCACTGACCTTTTTTCCTGTCAGCCGTCCCATCTCACCCATATGTGGTGTCATGACCACGTGGCTCGTAAGATACTGTTTCCATTCCGGATGCTGTGCCAGCAGATTCAGCCCATCTGCATCCAGTATGACTGGTTTAGCAGCTCCTGATGCTGCCTCCAGAAACCACTGTACTTTTTCGGCAGCCTGGTACGTAGTTCCAATTCCCGGGCCGATCACCACAATATCGCACCAGTCAAGATCTTTTGCAAAATCATCGCCACAGTCAAGCATCGCCTCCGGCAGCATTGTCTGCAGTGGAATCCGATTCTCTTCTGCCGTAACGATTTTCACCATTCCGATGCCCACTGCAAAAGCTCCCGACGCACTGAGGTAAGCCGCCCCACACATGCCCGGACTTCCGGCAACGACCAGAATCTTTCCAAAAGTTCCTTTGTTTCCATCAACAATTTTATCCGGCAGAAAATGAATATCTGTTTTTTCTGTCTGCCATAAATATGGTTTCACCTTATCACTCGCGTAGATGCCAACATCCGCAACGATCACTTTACCGGCAAATTTCCTGCCCGGATACAGGCAAAGGCCTGCTTTCCGAAATGCAAATGTCACTGTCAGATCTGCATGAAAAGCAACTCCAAGTTCTGCTCCTGTATCGCCATTTACTCCGGACGGAATATCAACAGCCACTTTCCAGGCATTCAACTGATTCAGTGCCATGATCACATCTCTGTAACTGCCCTCGACCGGACGACTCAGCCCAACGCCGAAAATGGCATCTACTATAGTAGTATATTCCTCTGTTTCCAGGTTATTCACAACCGGCACCTGACAGGCAGCTGCAATATCCAGCTGACGCTGCATTTCCACAGTCCTGTGGTCCGGATTCCCCACCAGATACAGACTTGTACGATAACCATGCAGTTTCAGAATACGGGCAACAGCCACGCCATCTCCTCCGTTGTTCCCGTTTCCGCAGACACAGAGAATCCGTTCTTCCTGTTTTTTGTCTGCCAGCGTCCGTTCCAGTTCTTCTGCGACTTTCAGAGCTGCCCGTTCCATCAGGACACAGGACGGAATCCCGATTCCCTCAATCATATTTCCATCAAGAGCTTTCATTTCTTTACAGGTCACAATCTGTTTCATTCTTTTTCCTCACCTGCCATAATTAGCATAAAAGGCCATTACGCAGCCTCCTTGCCATAAGGAGCCGGGTAACAGCCTGTCTGTCCGTCCTGCCATCACTTTATAAGTGCTGCTTATTTCTCATCGTCTATATGTTCCTGACGATACTGACTGAGATTATAGGATAATGTCATAAGACTCTCTGAAAGATGAACATTCTCCACGATCACATCATCCGGAGTATCCAGATCGATATGTGCAAAATTCCAGATAGCTTTGATTCCGTTCTCGATCAGAATCTCCGCCATATCACGTGCCTTATTCTTCGGCAATGTCAGAATTGCGATCTCAATATTGTTTTCTTTCATAAAGAAAGGAAGATCACTGATCATCTGAATCTCAATCCCACGAACCGCAATTCCCTCAAGTACCGGATTTACATCAAAAATACCGACCAGCTTGAATCCTCTCTTCTCAAACTCAACATAATTGGCAAGTGCCTGCCCCAGATTACCAGCTCCTACAATGATCATCGGATGCACGATATCCAGCCCCAGGATCTTACCGATCTCTGTATAAAGATATTTTACATTATAACCGTATCCCTGCTGTCCAAATCCCCCGAAATTATTCAGATCCTGACGTATCTGAGACGCTGTAACACGCATTTTTTTACTAAGATCATTGGAAGAGATTCTCTCTACATTGTCTTCCAGAAGTTCACCAAGGTATCTATAGTAACGTGGCAGTCTCTTAATCACAGCTTTTGAAATCTGTTTTGCTTCCACCGTTGTCCCTCCTTACACTTTCTCGTTAATTATAACGAATTGACATTTTGTTGTCAATCAATGTTGTCAAATATGTACAATTTTCATTGATTTTCCTTTACAAAGGCCATTTTTGCTTTTATAATCATACCGTATATTTACTTCGGAGGAATAACTATGATTTTATCATGTCAGGGTATCTCCAAATCCTTCGGTGAAAAAGTGATTCTGGAAGATGCCTCTTTTCATATAGAAGAACGCGAAAAAGCTGCTCTGATCGGTAATAACGGTGCCGGCAAAACCACACTTCTTCGCATTATAATGGAAGAGATCCATGCAGATGCCGGACAGGTAGTTCTTGCCAAGGACAAACGCATCGGTTACCTCGCCCAGTATCAGGATGTGCAGGGACACCTTTCTGTATATGAAGAACTCTTAAGCACCAAACAGTATATCATCGATATGGAAGAACGCCTTCGTGCCATGGAAGTCCAGATGAAAAATGCTTCCGGCGAAGAACTTGACCGCCTGATGAACTCCTACACCCGCCTGACTCATGAATTTGAACTGGAGAATGGCTATGCCTACAAAAGCGAACTTATGGGTGTTCTGAATGGTCTCGGATTTACAGAAGAGGATTTTACCAAACAGGTGGCGACTCTTTCCGGCGGTCAGAAAACACGTGTTGCCCTCGGTAAACTGCTGATTTCCAAACCAGATATCCTTCTGCTCGATGAGCCTACCAACCACCTGGATATGGAAAGCATTGCCTGGCTGGAAACTTATCTTCTCAATTATCCTGGTGCTGTTTTCATTGTATCTCATGACCGCTATTTTCTGGACAAAGTTGTCACAAAAGTCATCGAGATCGATGCCGGACAGGTTCGTATGTATGCCGGTAATTACTCCGCTTATGCAGAGAAAAAAGCACAGCTTCGTGATGCCCAGTACAAGGCATATCTCAACCAGCAGCGCGAGATCAAGCATCAGGAAGCCGTTATCGTCAAGCTGAAATCTTTCAACAGAGAAAAATCCATCAAACGTGCAGAGAGCCGTGAAAAGATGCTGAATAAGATTCAGCGGATCGACAAACCGATCGAAGTCCAGAGCCAGATGCGTCTTTCTCTTGAGCCACGCGTGGTCAGTGGAAACGATGTCCTTACCGTAGAAGATCTCGCCAAAAGTTTCCCACAGCAGAAACTTTTTTCCAATATTTCTTTCCAGATCAAACGAGGCGAGCGCGTAGCACTGATCGGAAACAACGGAACCGGCAAAACTACAATGCTCAAGATTCTCAACGGACTTCTGGATGCAGACACCGGAAGCTTCTCTCTGGGTGCCAAAGTGCAGATTGGTTACTATGATCAGGAGCATCATGTACTTCATGCAGAAAAAACAATTTTTGAGGAAATTTCAGACACATATCCGACACTGACCGAGACACAGATCCGTAATATGCTGGCAGCATTTCTCTTTACCGGAGACGATGTATTCAAAGTGATCTCCTCTCTTTCCGGTGGCGAACGAGGCCGTGTTTCTCTTGCAAAACTGATGCTCTCAGAAGCAAACTTTCTGATTCTCGATGAGCCTACCAACCACCTGGATATCGCATCCAAAGAAATCCTGGAGGAAGCCCTGAACAGCTACACCGGAACGGTACTGTACGTTTCTCATGACCGTTATTTCATCAACCAGACTGCAACCCGCATTCTTGATCTGACAAATCAGTCAGTTGTCAACTATATCGGTGATTACGACTACTATCTGGAGAAAAAAGAAGAACTGACTGAGAAATATGCTCCGACTGCACAGGAAGCCACCGAAGAAGTTAATGAAGAAACACCTTCTGAGGGAAAACTCACCTGGCAGCAGCAAAAAGAAGAACAGGCTCGCAAGCGTAAACAGGAAAACGAACTTAAAAAAGTCGAAAAACGCATCGAGGAACTTGAAACACGAGATAAAGAGATCGACGACACTCTCGTTCTTCCGGATGTCTGTACGAATGTAGGACGCTGTGCGGAACTGAGCCGCGAAAAAGACAAGATTCAGGCAGAACTTGAAGAATTATATGAAAAATGGGAGGAACTTGCATAACTGCAATTTTCTCTCCCATATTACAAGAGCCACTGTATCGCAATTGATACAATGGCTCTTTTGTGCGTATATTAAAGCATTTTTTCCAGAGATTCTCTGATTGCAAGGATGAAATCACGGCTGTTCAGTACAGTCGGATTCTCAATCGTTGTAATCAGTGCAAGGTCTTTGGTCATCTTGCCACTTTCAATCGTGGAAAGGGTAGCTTTTTCCAGTTTATCTGCAAACTCTTCCAGTTTCTGATTGCCATCCAATTCTCCACGTTTACGAAGAGCTCCTGTCCATGCAAAAATCGTTGCCACAGAGTTGGTAGAAGTTTCTTTTCCTTCCAGATGACGATAATAATGTCTCTGTACTGTTCCATGCGCTGCTTCATATTCGTAATATCCCTGAGGAGAAACAAGTACTGATGTCATCATTGCAAGAGAACCGAATGCAGAAGAAACCATATCGCTCATAACATCTCCGTCATAGTTCTTGCATGCCCAGATAAATCCGCCTTCTGCCTTCATAACACGCGCTACGATATCATCGATCAGACTGTAGAAATAAGTAAGTCCTGCTTCTTCGAATCTGTCCTTAAATTCTGTGTCAAATACCGTCTGGAATACTTCTTTGAATTTCGCATCGTATGTCTTGGAGATTGTATCTTTCGCACCAAACCATACATCCTGCTTCGTATCCAGTGCATAGTTAAAACAGCTTCTTGCAAAGCTTTCAATGGATGCAGTCATGTTGTGCATGCCCATCGCAACTCCCGGTGCTTTGAACTCCTGTACAAGGGAGCGTTTCTCTTCACCGTCTTCTGAAGTGTAAACCAGCTCAACCTTACCTGGTTTGTCAATGTACATCTCTGTATTCTTGTAAATATCTCCATATGCATGACGCGCAAGTGTGATCGGTTTCTTCCAGTTGCGTACACATGGCTCAATTCCCTTTACAACGATCGGTGCACGGAATACTGTTCCATCAAGGATTGCACGGATCGTACCATTCGGGCTCTTGTACATCTTCTTGAGATCATATTCGTCCATACGTGCATGATTTGGTGTGATCGTCGCACATTTTACTGCAACACCATATTTCTTAGTTGCTTCGGCAGCATCGATCGTAACCTGGTCATCTGTTTCATTACGATAATTTAACCCAAGATCATAATACTCTGTGTTCAGATCAATAAACGGAAGAAGAAGTTCATCTTTGATCATTTTCCAGAGGATTCTGGTCATCTCATCTCCGTCCATCTCTACCAACGGTGTCGTCATTTGAATTTTTTCCATAATACGTCTCCCTTGTCTGATATCTGATTTTCTGTCACTGGTCATTCTCTTTATAATTATCTGTAAACAATGACCAATTTCCTATTATTCTATCCGAAAAAAGGATTTCCGTCAATACTTTCGGCCTTTACTATGGTAAAATCATGCATTTTTGTTTATACAATAATGTAGTTTTCCTATAATGCCAAAAACTTTTTGCAGTTGAACTTTCCCCATCCCTGCTGGTTTCTCGGCAGTCCCATATCATCGCAGCTGTCTCGCAGCATCATTTTAATCTCTACATTGGAAAGCAGAGAATCTTTTTCCAGTGCCAGCGCAATCGCACCGGACACCAGCGGTGTTGACATGGATGTGCCGCTTTTCATGCTGTACAGGTTTCCAGCTCCCGGCGTACATGCCATAATCTGCCGTCCCGGTGCCACCAGATCCGGTTTACACACGCATTCAAATGTTGGTCCGCGCCCGGATACTGCCCGCTTTCCCGAGAGCATATCACTGGATCCCACCGTAATGATCTTTTTGCTGCATCCAGGTGCCGTCACGCTCCCCGGCTTTGGTCCCTGATTTCCTGCCGCCGCAACCACCACCAGGCCTTCATCCCATAATTTCTCCACACCCTGCACCAGTACATCCTGCTCGTTTCGTGTGCGATAAGTCGTTCCCACAGAAATATTAACAATTCGAAGCTTGTATCGTTCCCTGTTCTGTAAAATCCAGCGAAAAGCCTGCAGGACATCTTCTTTATTTCCATTTCCAAACCGATCAAGTACTTTCAGCGCTGCTATCCTGCTGCCTGGTGCCATCCCTTTATATTTTCCCATGGAGGCCCTGCCACTCCCGGCCAGAATTCCGGCTACACAGGTTCCATGTCCATTGTCGTCATATGGAACTTTTTTATGTGCAATAAAATCCGCAAAAGCACAGATTCTGCTGTCAAAATCTATATGCGGATAGATTCCCGTGTCAAGAATTGCCACTCCGATTCCCTTTCCTGTATAAAATGACTCGTTCATGCATATACTCCAGATAAAGGTTTCTATATTAATATATTCCAGTTTCAGTGAAAGGGGGTGCGGAATTTGATCATTGTAGCACTTATTGTGTTTTTCTGCCTGCAGGCATTTGTGCTCTTCTGCTGCCTCGCCGCCGGAAATGACCCCGGATCACAGGAAATATCCGACCAGGAACAGATGGAATATATCCAGATGTGGATGAAAGATAAAAAGCGGAAAACCTGAAAAAAAAGAGAAAGCCTCTCGACTTTCTCTTATCATAAATAATCATTCACCAACAGCTATTCCGTTTTATCCTCTGCCGGGGTCTGCTCACTGCCTTCTTCTGAACCGTCTTCTCCGGTATTGTCTTCTGTATTTCTGACTACCGCATCCTCCGGTGCATCGGTTGGCTTTGTAATTGTAATATTTCCAAGATCTTCTACCGTCTCCTGTTTTGAAAGAGTCGCCTTATAATCATCACGCTCAGCTCTTTTGGATCTGTTTACCTTCACCATCATTGCCAGGCATACAATCAGAATGACAACCAGAATATAATATCCTGCCGAAGACAAAAAGCTCTTTCTATGTCTGTGTTTATGCTGTGACATACAAGTATCCCTTCACATTATTCTGCAGCTGTTTCAGTATCTGCAGCTCCTGCATCTGTAGTCTGTGTTTCAATTTCATTTTCATCTACAGCGCTTTTATCAAGAAGTGTGATTGCTCCAAGGAATGGAAGTATAACTTTAAGTTCACCTGTTACAGGGTCAATTTCATCAATTGTGATAAATACAACTTTTCCTGTTTCCGGATCAACCAGCATCAGAAGCAGATCTTCTGCTTTCTTTTCTTTTGCAGCATCAATCTTAACTTTTACTTCAAGATCTCCATTAGTCTTATAGGTAATTTCATCACCGATCTGCTTAAATTACTGCATTTTCTTCGCCAATCCCATTTTGTTATATCCCATAGTAACCAAAATGTCATCCAAAGAATTTAACAAAGAGTCTCTTGCCATTGGAACTAATATGCTATCTGCAATATCATTGTAATTATCTGGTAATTCATTTAATTCAAATATAACATCTGAAAGTAATTCTATGCTGTTATATTTGGAACAACTTTCTGGATTTTTCTCTGACGTATACTCTCCTCCAAGTCAATCACCATCGGCTTTCCATCGAAATCTTTTGCATGTAAACGAATCCCTTTATATTTTTCAGTATCGTTAGTTCCATAGACGAAGATTTCAATTTCTTTTTCGGTCCAGTCAGTTCTGGTTGCAATAAATTCGACATTCAAACAATTTTTAAATACATCAAATATATCACCTGCTTCCGGATCCAACAACCAATAAACCTCATTTTTAACCTTATTTATATATTCACACCATTCCTCTTCATCTAAAAAAGTTAACGTTCTTAAACATAAATGAATATCTCTTTTATCTAACACCCTACTTTCAAAAACTCTATCACATCTCACATAATATCGTACAATCTCTGCCAACAATCTTGAAATTTCCTCAATGTTACTGTCAGTTTCATTTTTGGGTATTTCCAAATCCACAAACTCATTAATTGCCGCAACATGCACTTCATCACCCGGAAATGAACTTATCACCTCAATCTGATTGCGATATACTTTTCCTCCCTTAATATAGTTCGTTATATTATAAATCAATTTGTCTCGGCTGTATCCTAAATAACACAAATTTTCATATGTCAAAAATTGATATCGTGAGTCAACCAGTACTTCCGCAAGTTTTTTATTTTTTGCCACATTAGTAGGAAAAAGTTCAATGCTTTCTCCCGATGTTACCTTTCCATAATACTGAGGCCAAATATTTTTATATATAGCTAATGCTAATATCTGTTCAGCCATATCCTTAAATTTACTTACTTTAAGCCTTTTAATATTATTTTTATAATATAATCCAAAGAATAAACCATAGTCATTCAAAATCGCATATTGCATACGATAGTCTTTTATATATGGGGCTGCCATATAAACCAGACTTTTTTCTGCCGAACGTTCAGTATAAAACAAAATTGTATTAATAAGTATCTCCCCATAAGCTTCCTCATAAGCTTCTCCGTAAAGCTCTCTAAGTTTTTTATTTACTTTCTTAAGATTTTCCCGGAAGATATCTTCGGAGCTTCTTTTATTCATTCCTGGAACTATTGGAAGAATATAATCAAAAAACTTCGCATGCTGCAGCTCATTCAGAACCTCATCCTTAATCACATATATAAAACGAACATATTTTTCCCCCTGTAGTCTCTGATTGAGCATATAATTGATTTCCCTTAAACGTGAGAAAATCTCTATACAGTCCTTCTGGTTCAAACGGTCCATATCCTCAAACACTACTGTTCGGTCTACTTTATCCGCAATTTGTTCCAGACAGTAAATAAGTTCCGTCGCATATAGATCCAGATAATCCTCACATGCACTTCTTTCGATATCAATTTCTGTGTTGTCTGATTTCACAGCTATATTTTTCAGGCGCATCTGTGTCAGCATATAATAAATCAAATGTCGGCCAATCACTACGACTGCTACAAATACAATCAGATAGAGGAAAATATGAATTTGAGTTTTCCATTTTAATAACAGACAACTTTTGCCCACAACTGATTTTATCAAACTTCCCAAAGGCTGGTAAAAGATTAGTAACAATATCATTAATATCAGCAATCCGCCCAGATTGGCGTTAAGCCTTCCAAAGCAACTCGGCTCCTGAATCATATCAAATCTTCCTGCTTCAATATCTCTCTTATGAAAGCGAGCATAAATCTGAAGAAGAATCCGTCGTTCGATAATATTCTTCTCTTCTGATTCTTTCTCAGTGTCATCATTTATGTATTTTCCCAGCGAAACATATAAAAAATGAGGCTCTGTCTGTTTTTGCCGTTTATGTTTTTTACATTTTCTCAAAACCGGTATTTTGAAAATCCATTTTTCAAAAGCATTCTTCTCTTCGTCCCGTCTTTGCTGTCGTTTCTTATCATACGAATGCAAAATACTACTCTTACCGATTCCATGACTGCCAGATACCGCCATGTTGCATATACGCGGCTCAGCAAATGCTTCATCCAAATATTGATAGTATATTTTTAAATCGTCCGTTTCTTTCAAATCCGCATCATAAGATAGCGGAAACAAAAGTTTGTCTGTATTTTTCTCTTCCATCTTTTGTTCTCCTGTAAAACACCACCTGTCAGTCATCTCCATACGCTGACTAACCGGTGGTATTTTTATATCATCTCATACTTTTCTATCACACAACTGTATTTTTTCGTTTTTCTATCATAATTAATTCCCGCGAGGAGCAGGTTTCCGTGATACTCTTTCAATGCTTCTGCGTATCGTTTCTCTTTTATCTGTGCAATAGCTCCTTCTGCATCTTTGTCCCATTTTAACTCGATTACCGCTGCCGGTTTATCTGCATGAAGTTTTCTTGGCACAAAACAGATATCCTCAAATCCTTTTCCTGTTGGCAATTCTCTTATAATTGTGTAATATTCCCTTGCAAAATAAAAGGCAAGGTTAATCGTACAACTCAGAGAATTTTCATCATTATACTGTAATATTGAAATTTCTCGATGTGCCCGGTCTATTCCATCTGCAACAGCATCCGCATTCATACTCCATAAATCCTAAAGCAATTTTCTGGAAGCTTCTACTGAATGAATAACCTCATTCCAATCCATCGTACTGATAGCATTGACATATTCCTGAGATACTTCCTTATTAGGAATTGCGACTATTTTATCCGGCCAATGATAACTGAGATATCCTAAATGCACAAGCAAAGTCAATATATCATCTCTGCTTTGAAATGATGTCATATCATTTGAAAACGTACCTGTATTGATCTGTACCCGATCACCTGCCAATATTTTTATAACAGAGTCTTTGAGTCCATCAAAATTCATACATATATATGCCTTTAATGCTTCGTACGTCTCTGTCTGGTTCCAATAATTGTCAAAAATCCCACTGAGCATGGCATCTACTACAGATTTTGGATTATACATCGCATAAACTTTTAGTTTCTGTGCTTCCACAACAGATAACTCATATCCATTATACCATGCTTTTGTTTCCTCAAAACTTCTGTCATATTTGCTGCAAAGCTCCTGAACTTCTTTTTCCGTAAATCCGAAAAACTCTGCCATTTCACGTGGGTTAAGCATAGAGTACTCAGAAAACATATTTAATGCAGAATGTGAACCATATTTCTTAATCGGAAGGATTCCTGTCATATAAGCAAGCGCAACATATTCTTTATTCTTCAGCCACATTCTGAGAAAGTCCAGATATTTTTTCTGTACTTCTTTATCCTGCTTATATTCTCGAAAAAGGCAGTCCCATTCGTCAATCAATATAACAAACTGACATTTTGTCTCTGCAAAAACATCCTGCATGGCAAATATAAGACGGTCACTGCTGACAACCTCCGGATAAGCACTTTTTAAATCTTTAATCAATCTCATTTGCAGAATACTCAACATATCCTCAACGCTCTCACTCATGCTCAAAAATTCCTGCATATTAATTTTAATCACATCATATTTATTTAAATGTTTCTGGTATGATTGTTCCTGACTGATTTTCAATTTTTCGAATAAAACTGATGTATCTTCATTTCGCCCGTAGTATGCTGCCAGCATGTCTGCCGCTGTTGATTTACCAAATCTTCTCGGACGACTCACACACATATATCGCTGCATCGTGCGCGCATATCTGTTTGGTCACCGCAATTAAAGCACTTTTGTCAACAAAAATCTCCGATTCCAAAATCATCTGGAATGCCTGACTCCCCGGATTCAGGTAATTTCCCATTCACATCTCACCTCTTACACCTGTGAAAATATATTTCTTATATCTTACTATATATCCTTTCAAAAATCCAACATATTATGTTTCTCAATAATTTTAATAATAATTTTTATTTTAATCTTTCTTTTCTCCTTTCATTCAATACCAATTGTTTTTCACCTCTGAAAATTCAACACAGGATTTTTCACCTCGACATATCTCTTTCCAGATTAATGCACCTTTTGAATGTTCAATATTTTCTCCTTCTTCATATAAATATAGTTGATTAGCAAGGCCTGCACTATTCTTTCTGATATCAATAATATTTTTTATTTTTTCTTCCACATCTTCATCGAGATTTGAATAATCTGACCACTCCGCCAACTCGGTCAACGCAGCGCTCATCAATTTTATTGTTTTTTTATTTAATTTCAATTTATGAAGATACATTGTATTATATAATGCAATCAAGTAGTCTGATAATCCTGGTTCCTTTCGAAATCTACAAAGTATAAGCATTTCATTACATATCTGATTTATATATTTTTCTTCTACATCCGACATTAGGAGAACTCTAACCGCACACATTGCAGATGTTTCAATATCTGAATGTGCAGATTTAAATCCTTCTATTATACTTTCTACTATATTTTTTATTTCATCATCCGGAGCAGCTAATACATGCAATTCAATACAGGGAATATCATATTTTTCCATCTCATCAATCATTTGAAATATTTTCTTTTTTTCCACTTCATCTAGTCTCTGCATCGCATTCCTTTCAAAAGAAGAAAATACATTTATTAATGCTCTTGTTTCCTCTTTAAATTCATCTTCATAAAAACTTTTGTGCGATTTTATTTCATATTCATTTTTCAATGTTATCCAGCATTTCCTTAATTCCTTTATCAAAAATTTCAATTCCGTCTCTTTCCAGAAATCTGTCCGTTCATCATTGATATTTCTGATTTCCCAAAACATTCTATTTACATCTGGTATAATAGATAATAATGTTTCTTTTCTTATTTTCTCAAAAGCTGCTTCTGACAAAATGCTTTTCTTTATTCTTGCTTCTAAATCTATATTTTCAGGATATGGCCATTTTAAATATGTACATAAATAATATGTGTCTTTTAACGGAAAATCATTTTTTCCCATATTCTCCCATAAAACCTCACCAAATTTTTTACTTTGTTCTGATGTCAGCATCCCAACTTCGGCAAGTTTTCCCAATCTTGGTATATAATGCATTCTTTGCTGTTCATCACTTAGACAACTATCCAACATAGAATTTACCCAGCATGGCTCTAATTCTATTTTTTGGTAATCATTTATTGCTACCGTTTTACATGTAAACACATCAAACGGATCTACTTCAGGTTCATTATGCCACGTCGCTCTTTTTCTTCCCGAACATTGTAATAATTCATTCAGCATAGAAATTTTCACACGTTCATCAAGCACATTCATAACTTGTCTTATCCAGTCATTAAGTACTCTGAATCTCCTAACCACATCTGCATCAATAATCTTTATCATCAATACTACTAATTTCTTCTGTTCAGTTATATTTGCTATTGACGCAAATCTACGTAAAATCTCCAATCCATTTAAAAGTATATGTTCATATGCAGTTCCAAAAATACTATCTGCTTTTTCTTGGATATTACCAACAGTTATATCCACAGCTTTATATACATAAGAAAATATGTTTCGTGCATAACTTCCATCTTTTCTAATAATTTCTATACATTCTCTCCGCGTTAATGTTGCTTTTGTTGTGTCACTCTCACCCAATCTAAGCAACATATACCATCCAATATATGGATGATCATCTATTAAATTCAGTATAAAATCCGACTCATCTGCATCAAGCAATCGAACCCATCTCATATGCAGGGGTATCGCTGTTCGATCCAACATTCTATAAAACTGATATCCACTTCCCGGCACCCTACCTCCTTGACAAATTATCCTATTTATTCTTCCTAATTCGAAAGGCGTTTTTTTTCGCATTTTCTTCTGTTCTCTAAATAAATCCTTATAAAATTCATCTCTTTCTTTCTCATAATCGAAGTACTGCTGATATAACATAACCTTATTCGTTAGTTTGTTAAATGTTTCATCACGTGTTTGTAGATTTATTGCCTGATATATAAATCTGTGTAAAAAATAACTACAAGCTAAAATAGAAGAATAATAGACCATTCCTGCCTTTTGTTTAGAATTTTTTTTCTCTTTCTCTATCTCTGTTTCCAGTGCACTCTCCAAAAAATTCAATTCTTTCACCGCATCATCTAACATTCCGCATTCAGCTTTTAATCCAACTATCTGCATTCGCACACTATAAGATTTTTCATTGATTCTAGATCTATCATTTAATAATATGCACACTTCTGATATGTTCATTTTCATAAATGAATACTTGATTTTTTCAAGGTACAATTCATCCCTACCTGTATCTATATATCCAGAACATTTTTCTAACTTTTCATATATCAAATGCCATAATTCATCCATCATGTTTTCTCTATACATACGCAAAAGTACTTGTCCTATAAAAAAATACTTTCCTTTTACTTCTGTATTATTCAAAAAATCATTCTTTTCACTGGCACACATCCAAATCTCATGTATTCTATTCTGCATTTTCATAGAATATTTCATAAACCCCATTTCAAATCGCCATATCACTTCATGCGCAAATTCAAATAATTCTCTAAAAGAAAGAATATCTTCATTATAAATATATTCATATTCTCGTGTATATAATTCCAGTTCCTTTCTCTTATTTTTAGGAATCACATACCACCCAGGAACAGCTTGTCGTTCTTTTTTCCATAAAACAGTTAAATACTTTACTCTTTCCTTTATATTATCCTTAGAATCATCTCTCTTCGGATGAATCAATTTCCATTCCAGCAAGTTTTGTTCTTCATTGTTCAGCATTTCCCTGTTATCAGGCAATGGAATTTGCGCATTATTGTATGAATCCTTATTCATCGACACAAACAATAAATCTACTTTACTATTAAGAAGATCTATCCTTTCACGTGCAATTGCAAAATTCTGATTCATATCCACTCTAAAATCTGCCGAAAAAATTTCCTGTGCTAATGTTCTATCATTTCTATAAATGCAATCTTTAAACATATTTATAAACTGTTCAATAAAATAATCCCTGCCCTCTACTTGATATTCCTCACATAGTTTTTCAAGAAATAGTTTCAATTTTTCAATATATTCATATCCATTTACCCCTTTCAATTTTCTATAAATTACTTGTAAATTTTCTCTCGAGAATGTTTCTAAAAGCGCATTGTCAAAAGAATTCTCGTACGTTCCTATAAAATCTCCACATTCTAGAAATTCTTTTTCCATTTTTTTATTTGTGACAATATTTTTTAAATCTTCTTTAATTACAGTTTCCAGATTATTACCAATTACATTAAGCACCTTTTCTCTCATACTTTTCCTCCCGACAAAGAATTTCATATGTATTAATTATTTTATAAAGCATATCACTAATCTATGTTATATTCCATTAAATATATTCCATCATGTTGAAACTTTATATCGATATTCTGAATGTATTTCAATTATAGAAAAACTCTCCTATACTCTGAATCTCCAGCATCTATCAGATGCTCCGTTCAAAATATAAGAGAGCTTATCACTTCATCTCACCTCTTCATATCCAAATACTGCTCCAAAATCCTTAATATATTACTTGTATTCTCCTGATATTCTGCTGCTGACAGTTTATCCACTTTCACTTCAGAAATTTGTTTCTTTTTCTTAAATTCCTCCGATTTCTTCTTTTTATCAACAGCATTTACTTTTTTGCCCGTATAAACACGCTCGATATCTTTACAAAACCAGACAAAATCATATTTTTGCTCTGCACAATACTGTCTCACTTTTTCCAAAAAAAAGGCATCCTCCTGTTTTGTATTGTAATCGTCACAATCAAAACAATAGATTACTTTCGTCTGTCGTCCTTTTCCTCCCGCCTTATATGCAGCAATATTTTTTGAAATTTCTTTTTCTTTATTTTTGTATTTTCCCTTTCCATCCATATAGACTGGAGTGAGTTTAATTGCTGTTCGATCATACTCAAAAAAATAATCAATCGTATCTTTGATATAAATCCAGTCCGATTTACATGTTTTATTTGTTTCAACAACAAAAATCAGTTGGAGGCTCATTATTCATCCTCCTCACCCGAATCAAATACACCAATAAAATCTATAGAATCCACATTAAATGGAGATCCTTCAATCATTCCATTTCTGTACAGTTTTGCAGGTGAATAATTTCCATTTGCTGTCCATGGATATATTTTATGATTTTCAGATAAAAAATCAATAGACTTTTTGCGTCGTCTCAGGACATCCATTGGCCCAACATTATGTGTTGTAAAGCATAACTGTCCCTTACCATGCTCCATCAGATATTCCAGAATCGCACACAAATAAACATCATGCAGATTTGAATCGAATTCATCAATGAAAACAATTTCTCCGCGAACCATCTTCTGCAGATAGGTAAATAAACGAATAAGTTTTTTAATACCCGTACTTTCAAATTCTGCATGCACTTTGTAATCATCATAAACCATAATCAAATCACATAACCAAAAGTCTTTGTTTTCTTTCCTGTCAATCTCTATATTTTTCAGGTCAGACTTAAATATGTGCAAAAATTCATATAGCTCTCCTACAGCTTTCGAAAATTGTTTATAGGCTTTTTTTAATACATAATTCTTTGAACCTTTCAAATCACACAATCCATCTATACTCATGATCAAATATTGTAATTGCTTTGTTTGTATATCATACTCACAATATTTTTCCGGATTTTCTATCAAATATTCCTTATGATAATCATATTGATCCATATATGCATGAAGATTCAATCCAAACACCCCAACAGAAACCAACTTGAAAAAAAGCTCTTTTTTATAGATTGTTTTATCTTCTATCACGATATTTCTAAACAACTTGTTCATAAACAAACACGCCATAGAAGAATTTTCCAAAAGGTTCATAGTTTTGTTAAAGAGCAGTTCAGTGAACTCTTTATCTTCCTCTTTTCTTTCAATATAAACAATCTTTCCATTTTGAATTTCAAAAATTGTTGTCATTTTTTCACTTTTTGACGTAGCATTTTTTGATGTCAGTTTCTCATATGAAACAACATATTTACCCGAAACAGTTCTGGATACTATCACATTATAGTAGAACTGAAGTAATTGTCCATTATCATATTTGTATAGATAATCAGCCTCTATAAACAATTCATTTGTTTTCTTATTGATCAGTTCACCCAGTTTTTTCTGCACTAATGGATTCGTTAAATATTCTTCATTAACAAGCAAATTTTTCAGTATCTCAACCGAGCATACAATCGCAGATTTACCCGTACCATTCATACCATAAATCGCTTTTATATTATATTCCTGTGTATCTGGATTTTTAGGAATTATTTTTTTATAAAAAGATAAGGAAACTAACTCGTCCAATGTTTTTATACCTTTAACAGAATACTTGAGCAAATATATGTTTTTCATGTTGAAAATCCCTCCTGCCCTTACTATACCATGATTGATTTGAAAACGAAATACATTTTGTATTATTTTATCCATTTATATTTATTATAATTCACTTATATTCATATTTAATAACCTTAAATATTATTCCATAAATGCAAAAACACCACCCGTTAGTCTCTGCGACCATCCAGGTGATGCTTCCTAATTTACATATTCAACTTCTCACACCATTATAGTGTATTTTCTTTATTCAACCGTTACGCTCTTTGCAAGGTTTCTCGGCTTATCTACATCAAGACCCTTGGCAACACTTACATAGTATCCCAGCAACTGCAGTGGAATGACTGCAAGGGATGTTGCAAAATGCGGATCTGTCTTCGGCATATATACAGTGAAGTCCGCAGTATCTTCGATATTATAATTTCCAAATGTAGTCAGGCCCATCAGGTAAGCGCCACGGCTCTTGCACTCTACCATGTTGCTGACTGTTTTTTCATAAAGAGCCGGCTGAGTGAGAACGCCGATCACCAGTGTACCGTCTTCGATCAAGGAGATAGTTCCGTGTTTCAGCTCACCTGCTGCATATGCCTCAGAATGAATGTAACTGATTTCTTTCATCTTCAAGCTGCCTTCCAGACAGATTGCATAATCAATGCCACGACCGATGAAGAATACATCTTTTGCATTCGCCTGTTTAGATGCGAACCACTGAATACGCTCCTTGTCATCAATGATCCTCTGAATCTTGTCCGGCAGAGTTTCAAGTTCTTTAATATATGCCGCGTACTGTTCCTCGGAAATCGTACCTTTTACTTTTGCAAACTGGATAGCCAGCGCATAGGACGCAATCAGCTGTGTGCTGTATGCTTTTGTTGTTGCAACAGAGATCTCCGGACCTGCAAGTGTATAGAAGACATTGTCTGCTTCACGCGCAATAGAGGAACCAACCACATTTACAATGCCAAGTGTACGGATGTTGTTTTCTTTGCAGAGACGCAGTGCTGCAAGACTGTCTGCAGTCTCACCGGACTGGCTGATAATGATTGCCAGCGCTTTCGGATTCAAAATCGGATTTCTGTAACGGAATTCGGATGCCAGCTCAACACGAACTGGAACACGAACCATATCTTCAAATACATACTGTGCAGCCATTCCCACATGATATGCAGAACCACATGCGATAATATAAATCTGGTCAATGTCCTGAATATTTTCATCTGTAAGTCCGATTTCAGAAAGATCGATCTGTCCGTCTTTCACAACAGAACTCAAAGTGTCCTGAACTGCTTTCGGCTGCTCGTGGATCTCTTTCATCATGAAATGCTCGAAACCGGCTTTTTCTGCTGCTTCTGCATCCCACTCGATTGTTTTCATCTGTTTCTGGATTTCTTCGCCATCCAGGTTATAGAATGTGATCTCACCTTTACGAACGCGGGCCATCTCCAGGTTTCCGATATAATATACATTTCTTGTATATTTCAGAATAGCCGGAACATCAGATGCAACGTAAGACTCTCCATCAGAAACACCCAGAATCATCGGGCTGTCTTTACGAGCTACATAGATTTCTTCCGGATAATCTTTAAACATGATTGCAAGTGCATAAGAACCACGGATACGGACCATTGCATGATTGATCGCATCGACCGGTGTTCCCTCGTATTTCTTGTAATAATAATCCACCAGTTTAACAGCAACTTCTGTATCGGTCTCAGAATAAAATGCATAACCTTTGCGAAGAAGTTTATCCTTCAGCTCCTGATAGTTCTCAATGATTCCGTTATGAACTGCAACAACATTTCCATCATCACTTACATGTGGGTGTGCATTGTTCTCAGATGGTTCGCCGTGAGTTGCCCATCTGGTATGTCCGATACCACATGTACCCGGAACAGATTCTCCGTCATTTGTCTTCTCGGATAAAACCTTCAGACGTCCTTTCGCCTTGATGACTTCTGTCTCACCTTCGCCATCACGAACCGCAATACCCGCGGAATCATATCCACGATATTCCAGCTTAGAAAGGCCATCCAGAAGGATCGGGGCTGCCTGATGGCATCCTGTAAAACCAACTATTCCACACATAAATATTTCTCCTCTTCTCTTCTTAACTTTATATAAAGCAAACTATAATGTAAAAAATAAGCATAATTTTATAAAAGCCAAATTTTGATCTATCATAACACAAAAACTGCAGGAGTTCAAGTTTATCTGCAAATGCCTGCAATTACCATATCGAATGGCAGTCATCTCATAATAATATATGCCGTGTAGATCAGATACATTGCCACCATGGCAATACCCTCGTTTCTTGTGATCTTCCTGTCACTTCTGGCAAAAAACCAGACTACGACAGAAAAGCCGACAAGGACCAGAATATCGATCACATTTTCACTGATCAGCGACATCGGACTGATAGCAGATGCAATACCAAGGACCATCAGAATATTAAATATATTCGAACCGACTGCATTTCCCACTGCCATATCAACTTCATTTTTGCGTGCCGCAACCACAGAAGTAACCAGTTCAGGAAGTGACGTTCCAATTGAAACGATCGTCAATCCCACAAGTGTCTGGCTCATTCCCAGATCTATTGCGATCCTGCTTGCCGCATCAACTGTCATATCCCCACCAAATGCAATTGCCACTGCACCACCAACAATGCAGAGAATACTCTTTGGATAAGACAACAGTTTCAGTTCTCCATCTTCCAGCTCCTCAACTGCTTCGATCTCGACTTTTTTCCCTTCGGTTCTTGCTTTCATTGCAGTTCGGATCATATAGAAAATATATCCCGCAAATGCGCCCAGAAAAACAGCTCCGTCCAAATGTCCCAATATCATTCCGTGTACATCTCCCAGTGCAAGATATCCCAGTCCCAGAAGAAGCAGCGCACAGATAACAGATAGTGGAATATCCCTCACGATCGTATCCTTCTGCACCATGATCGGTGTCATTATCGCACAAACACCGATCACAAACATCAGATTAAAAATATTAGATCCGACTACATTACTGACTGCAAGTTCATTATTGTGCACCAATGATGCAGTCACACTGACTGCAGTTTCCGGAAGGGATGTTCCCATTGCAACGATCGTTAGACCGATGATGATTGAAGGAACTTTCAGCTTCTTTGCAATGCTGGAACTTCCCTCAACAAAAAAATCTGCTCCTTTGATCAGGAACACAAAACCTATAATCAAAAACATGATTACCAATGCAAACGGTGCATTATTTATATATTGCTCCATGAATGGCTCCTTTCATTGTAGTTTACACTACAAAATGTTATACTTTTGCTGAACATTATCGCACATAAAGTTAAGGAGAACAAGACATGCAGATAACAAAACCTACTTTTTATAAAGAATTTTCCTGTATCGCAGGTGCCTGTCCCGATACCTGCTGTGCCGGATGGCAGATCATGATCGATGAAAAAAGCCTCCAGAAATACCGTAGATTCAAAGGTCCTTTTCGAAACAGACTTCACAATGACATCGACTGGAAAGAACATTCTTTCTGTCAGTATGACAAACGCTGTGCATTTCTGAATGAAGACAATCTCTGCGATATCTACAGTGAAGCCGGTAAAGATATGTTATGCGACACCTGCCAAAAATATCCACGTCACATTGAAGAATTTGAAGGGCTACGTGAATACTCCCTGTCCCTCTCCTGCCCGGAAGCCGCGAGAATTTTTTTGTCCCACAAAGAAAAAATCACATTCTTCACCAGAGAAGTCGCAGCACCGGAAGAAACTTTCGATGACTTCGATTATTTTCTTTTTACCGCTTTGATGGACACTAGAGATTATCTTTTCTCCGTGATTCAGGATCGCTCCATACCGGTCAGATTGCGTCGTCAGAAACTTCTGGCATGTGCGCATGATTTCCAGCTCAGTCTGGACAAAAATGAGCTGTTCCAGTGGGAAGATATCTGCGGTCGGCATCAAAAATCCGGATATAGCGAGAAATTTCTGAATAAGATCCAGAAATGGAATAACGATCGTCCGGTATCTTCTGAACAGCCCTGCAAAGATTCTACCTCTGATACAGTCTCCCTGCTTGCTCTATGCAAACAGATCTGGCGCACAGTTATCCCACAGATGGAGGTTCTTCGCCCAGGCTGGCATACATATCTTCGGAAAACGCTCGTTCCACTCTATGGCTCCTGCCAAAATGATACGGAACTCACAGAAATTTATGCCGCCTTCGCACACGATTATTCCGACTGGGCCATTCACGAAGAACAGCTTCTCCTCTACTGGATCTACACCTACTTCTGTGGAGCCATTTATGATGATCAGATATTTGCCAAAGCCAAAATGGCTGTCATCTGCACCTTCATGATCCACGAACTTGCCGTAGGAACCTGGTTAAAAAATGGTCGCCATTTTACCTTTGAAGATATGATTTCCATCTGCTATCGATTCTCAAGAGAACTTGAACACTCCGATCCGAATCTCAATGAAATGGAACGCCTGATGGATGAAGAAGATGTGTTTGATTTCAGAAATTTACTCACAATATAAAAGATAAGCAGGCGGCCGTAAAGGTCTCCTGCTTATCTTTTATGGAATTATTCTCCCAAAAACTGCTCAACTACCTGTCTGATCAGAGTCCTCTGTTCAGGTGTAAGCTTCTCAATCTTCTCCATCAACTCCCGCACTTCCCGCGGAGCTTCTGAATCCTCATTAAAAAAATCACCCGGTGTGATCTGCAGATACTCACAGATACTGAAAAATCCCTGCATCGATGGCAGTGCTTTGCCATTTTCAATCCGATTAATATAACTCGGGTTCTGTCCCAGCGCAAGGCTCATTTCACGAGCTGAGTTTTGCCCCCCCCGATTCGTAAATCACTTATTCTCTTACCAAAATTTACCTTTGTAATCATTTGTTTCTCCATCAACCCAACATCACTTCGATGCTGCTGTCCAGTTCATTATATGTCAATTCCTGATGAATTTCCTTCAAGATCTCATCGCCGGCGATCAGCCGCTCAATCTCATCACGAGTCTGAGTATCCGCCTTATCAATAAATCTGCGCACCATTGCATTTCCACTTGTGTTAGACCAGTAATCCTGTGGCAGCGCATTCGGATCTGCTCTTAAAAGATCACAGTAATTGATCACATCCCACGGACAATACACTTCCACATTTCCAAAGCGATATCCGTCATACCATTCCTTCACTTCTGCATAATGTCCAGATAATCCATAGTATTCCAGCATGCCTTTTACTTCTGTATCCGTAAATCCAAAATATTCATCAAATCTCACATCCGTAAGCGTCAGCACTTTCAGATTATTAAGACCAGTAAAGATACTTTCCTTCGAAATTCTCAGACATCCTGTCAGCACAGCAAAATACAGATTCGGATTCGTCTTTAATGCATTACCAAACATATTTCTGAGCAAAGACACCATCTCATCATAATATCCATACTGAAATGCCTTATCCAGAGGCACATCGTATTCATCAATCAGAAGAATAACCTGCTTGTCATAATGTTTATGAAGCAACAATGATAATCTCAGAAGAGCTTTCTCCATTGCCGTATCAGACATCAGAAAATCTCCTGTTTCACCAACCCTGAGCAGTGCTTTATAAGATTCTATTTCTTCATTTGTAAGCTTACTGCTTTGTGTAAGGAAATAAAATCTGCCAGCCTCTTCGCCCAAAATATCCTTCAAGGCTTTTTTCGCTGCTTCAAAATCCAGTCCTTCCACACTCTTTAAACTGATAGAAATCACTGGGAACTGTCCCATATATTTCTCACAAAGTTCTTTCCTCTCCGAAATCTTCAAGCCTTTGAACAATGCAGGACTAGCGCCAATTTCAAAAAAAGCCTTCATCATACTCATATTTAAGGATTTACCAAAACGCCTCGGACGGGTAAAAAGATTCACTTCACTCCTGTTCTGTATCAGATCTTCGATCATCCCAGTTTTATCCACATAATAGAATTCTTCCCTGTCCATTTTTTCAAAAATATCTATTCCTATTGGCAGTTTTTTCTTTCCCGTCATTCCAGCACCTCCACAAGCCAAGAAAAAAAGTTCCACGTAACCATCATTTATAAAAATAATGATATCATGAAACCATTTTTACGTAAAGCGAGTTTTCCCGTTCTGTATTTTCTATTTCTGCCAGGCGCCCTTCTTCATACATCAACTGATCATGTTCAAAACTCTTCATATACCTTACCATTGACTCTATTAAAATCCTCTTTTTCGGCCTTGCAAAATATCATTTTGTCCACCTTTTTACTCATGCAACTCCAACGGCAATCCGTCCGGGTCATGAAAGAAAGTCATCTTCTTGCCGGTATAATCATCAACCCGAATCGGCTCACATTCTATGCCTAATTCCCTCAGCTCTTTCACTGTCTGTTCCACACTGTCTACGCAGAACGCAAGATGGCGTAGACCACAGGCTTCTGGATAGTTCACACGCTTCGGAGGATTTTCCTCAGCGAAAATCTCCAGTTCTGTATATTCATTGACACGAAGATCCAGCTTCCAATCCTTACGCTCTGGGCGGTAGTTTTCTCTGATGACAGAGAAGCCCAGCTTGTTCACATAGAAATCCTTAGCAACTTTGTAGTCAGATACGATAATTGCAATATGATGTATTTTTAATAAGTTCATCTTCCCTTCACTCCGTTTCTTTTATTTTCGTTATAAACTATATAGCAGCCCTCAAAATATACCGTGTGAACTCCTGAAGTTCAGTTTGTCCACACGGCATTATATCCCTCAGCATATGGATGACAAAGATCTCAGGTTTATTGATGATCTTCTTCCATGGTCGCCCAGAATCCAGAAAGAATGTCCAAGCCGATACAAAAAAACTTGATTTTTCAATGTGCATATCTATTCTGTAAAATATGCTCAATCCCCGTTAAAATGCGGGGATTTTTGATACCCAGTACTCATGTTTAAGGATTTACGTAATAGCCACAGTTTCCCATGGCTATCTACTTTGTTACAGCTTATCCTACACCGTAGTTTTTTTCCTATATTTCTTCAGTTCTGCCTCTAATTCCTTAATCCGGCTCTGCGCCATATCAGCACGCTTCTTTTCACGTTCTGTGTTTTTTATTTCTGCCAGACGCCCTGCTCTAAGTCCATCTTCACGTCCAGCAGCTTCACCCTGCGCATACATCAACTGATCATGTTCAAAACTCTTCATATACTGTAATGACACCTCCCCGTCTCGCTTGACTACATCCACCATTTTCTGGATGTCCTTCAAATCTTCATTCACTGCATTATTCTGGTCCGTATTCTCCATGTAATTCAAAAACTGTCTGAGTCCTTCTGATATCGTTCCCTTTGTTCCTTTTGTATACAACACAATAGTTTCAGCACCATCATCATAATTCATCTCTGGTTCTTCCAGACACCGGTTCTTTATCGTATACAATACTCTGTCATAACCAAACGGATCATAATTACAGATAAAGATGACGTATACCTGCTTCAGCTTACCAAAATCTTCTCCAGATTTCAGGCTCCTGCTGTCAATGATTGCATGACAGAATCTTGACCGCCTTGGAAACGCCGCAATATCTTTTGCCTTATTGTTCTGATCCGGTTCCACATCATATACCGAAGGGATCTCATCACCTTCAATGCTTACACAATCTCCTTCAATACAGACATCTAACCTTGCACCTCGCAAATCTGTATTCATCCCTGCATAAACCTTCTGTACACTTACCCTCAGATTTTTGAACTCACGATTAAATAACAGCTTCAGAATCTTATTGGTAAACTTCTCTCCTGTTTCCGGATGAGTCAGCATTGCATTAAACAGGAAATCATCCATCAGACTCAATTCTTCCAGTTTTCTTCTCTGCATCCACATTCTCCCTTCTTATGATGGCAAAGAAGAATGCCGATATCTTACATGTCCCGCCTTATCCTCTCCGCCATATTTTCTTATTTTTTCATATGGGGATTAGATAACCGAACGGTTAAAGAACTTTCCCAGATATGTAATTTTAATATAACAAAATGGGCTAAGAATGTCAATTGAGTTTTTGCCAGATAGCACAATAGCCACGGTTTCCCGTGGCTACATGCCTTACAGATCAGAGAATAAATCTCCCTTATATGTACCGTTCTCCAGCATCTTACTGAAGCTTTCTTTTACTGCTGCAACATCTTCTTTGTAAGTCATTCCATACCAGGTGTCATTGGTGCGCAGCGCCTTCACAGATATCTTTCCTTCTGACAACAATTCTCCGATAAATGTCGGAATCAGATATTCTGCTTTCAGCGGATTTGCCGGAACTTCTTTTTCAAAAAATTCTTTAAATCCCTCTTCCAGCGTTTTCAGGAAATCCGGAGTAAGTCCCCACATATTCATGGAAACCAGCGAATCAATATCTAATTTCATTCCATCTGCTTCCGCACCTTCTGTGGTTTTAATAATGTTCTTTGTTTCTACAACTTCCGTCAGGTTGTTCTCCGCATCCATTTTGCAGATACCACGGGTAACTCCACCATTATCAGACAAAGTATTCTTCAGAACAAATCCAGCCATACAGGACTGACCACCATTTACCAGATATTCATGAACCGCACGGAATCCTTCTTTTCCATAATAGTCATCCGCATTGATCACGATAAACGGAGTGGTCAGCACATCCTTCGCCGCAAGAACAGCCTGTCCCGTTCCCCACGGTTTCGTTCTGCCTTCCGGCAAAACGCCCGGAATATCATTGATATCCTGAAAAGCATAATCTACAGTCACATTATGCTCGCTGCAGATACCTGCAATTCTGTCACCAATGACTTCTTTGAATTCATTCTCAATATCCTTACGGATAATAAAAACCACCTTGTTAAATCCGGCTTCGATTGCATCATGAATCGAATAATCCATAATGATATGTCCAGTTTCATCTACCGGCTCTAACTGTTTAATTCCACCGCCGAATCGTGATCCAATACCGGCTGCCATGATAAGTAATGTTGTTTGCATGGAGATTCTCCTTCTTTTGTTACTGTAATTCCTTCTCACACATATCCAATGCAGACGCAATAACTGCATCCATATCATAATACTTATATTCGCCAAGTCGACCGCCAAAGATTACTTTTTCTTCAGCACCAGCAAGTTTCTTATACTCTGCATAAAGTGCACCATTCTTTTCGTCATTTACCGGATAATACGGCTCATCTCCCGTTTTCCACTCAGAACTGAATTCACGACTGATGACTGTTTTCGGAAGTTCATTACCATCTTCATCTTTACCAAATTCAAACCATTTATGCTCTATGATTCTTGTCCATGGTGTTTCTCGATCTGTATAATTAACTGCCGCATTTCCCTGGAAATTCGGTTTATCAAGTGTTTCAGTTTCAAAGCGAACAGAACGGTATTCCAATGTTCCCAGCTTATAATCAAAGTATGCATCAATAGCACCTGTATATACAACTTTATCTGCCAGTGCATCCAGCTCTGCTTTATTATCCAGATAATCCATATTCAAACGTACTTCAATGCCATCCAGAAGATTTGCTACCATCTTAGTATAACCACCTACCGGAATTCCCTGATACAGTGCGTTAAAATAGTTATTATCAAATGTCAAACGTACCGGGAGACGTTTAATAATAAAAGACGGTAGATCTTTACAGTCACGCCCCCACTGTTTTTCTGTATAACCTTTGATCAACTTTTCATAAATATCACGACCTACCAAAGAAATTGCCTGCTCTTCCAGATTCTTTGGCTCTGTAATACCAGCTTCTTTACGCTGCTCTTCAATCTTTACTGAAGCTTCCTCTGGTGTTACAACTCCCCACATCTTATTGAAAGTATACATATTAAAAGGAAGGCTATATAATTCACCCTTATAATTAGCAACAGGACTATTCGTAAATCTGTTGAATTCCGCAAACTGCGTAATGTATTCCCATACTCTCTTGTTATTTGTATGGAAAATATGTGCACCATACTTATGTACATTAATTCCTTCAATTTTCTCTGTATAAATATTTCCGGCAATGTTTGGACGTTTGTCAATCACCAGCACTGATTTTCCTGCTTTTTTAGCTTCATGAGCAAAGATTGCGCCATAAAGGCCAGAGCCAACTACTAAATAATTGTACACAATAAATACACTCCTCTAATTCTATTTCTAGTTCAAGCATTCTGCTCAATTATAACATAGACTTTTTTATTCTAGATTTAAATTAACTGATATCTTTATTCTGACTTCAAATTAATCCACATTAGTAAGTTGTTCTTTTTTAATCATATAAGTTCGTTTCAGCCCATCCTTAACACTGTATTGAGGCTTCCATCCTATGTTCTTAATCTTATGGGTATCCAAAAGTGCAAAAGTCGCTTTAGATACACTTTCATTGTTTTCTATTTCATAGCGCACTTTTAAATTAGCCAATGATGCAATATATTCTGCATATTCACCTAATGTTAGCCCATCATCGTCATTAGAAATATTATATGCTTCACCGTCTTGTCCATCCAACAGTAATTTAAGTAGTCCACTTACAGCATCTGCAATATAGCAATACGAATATCTTTGCTGTCCTTTACTTTTTAAAATAATGTCTTCTCCAAGAACCGCTTTATCCATGAATTGACTCATAGCCTTTGTATCATGTTTTTTGTCTGCCCCAAACACTCTAGCAAATCTTGCAATTACAGCATTAACTCCAAAGACACTACGATAAGACTGAGTTAACGCCTCACAAGTTCTTTTGGCTTCATTATATCCTGATCTCGCAAGGTTACAATCAATATATCCACAATATTCTTCATTCATAGGAATTGCTGTACCTTGTCCATAAATCTCTACACTAGACGCTAAAAGAAAACGTGCCTTTTTCTCTACTGCTAACTTCAACAAATTGTCGCATCCATATATGTTTGTCATAATTGTTCCAATAGGATCTTCTGCGTATTGTTTTGGGTGAGTGTTAGAAGCCAAATGTATAATATAGTCTATTTTCCCTTCATAATGTAACGGTTGCTTGACATTTGCCTTTATACATTCAAGATATTCACTTGATTCGCCGCCTCTTCTTGAAAAAGAAATTACCTTTATGTTCTCATTATATTTTTGATTTCGATATTTAATAACATCAACAAATGCTGTGCCTATAAAACCAGTTCCACCTGATACTAGAATTGTTTTATCTTTAATTTTTTCCCAACTATATGGAAGCTCAGCTATTACTTTTATTTCTTCTGTTTTCAAATTCATCATTTTTTTATCCACTCGTCATTTTTTGCACTTAGCAATGCTTTAAAAATTTCAATGTCCTCTACTGTTGTGATTTTTATGTTTTTTTCTGAACCTTTGGAAAAATAAGTGGTATAACCATATTTCTGCATCAACAAACATGATGCTGCCATATTGATAACCCCATCTTCAATCGCTTGATTATGAACAGTCCATAATTCATCAAATCTGTACGAATGAGGCGTTTGAGTTCTCCAAAGTTCTTCTCTATTCAGTGCTACATTAGATTCTTCTCCATCTTTTGACACAAATACAACTTCAGTAGTCGGAATCACTGTAACAGCGGACCCAAACAATTTTTGTTTTACAAGATTATCTGTAATAACATCCTGTGGCAACATAGGTCTATTACCATCATGAATTATTACTACAATATCTTTTGTTTCTTCATTATCTTCTTTAATTGCCTTCAATCCATTATAAATAGATTCCTGACCTGTTGCGCCACCTGTAACAATTCTCTTGAGTTTTGTAATATTAAACTGCTTTGCATATGCTTCAAGTACAGCACTCCATCCATCAAGACATGAAACATATATTTCATCAATACTTGGATGCTGTTGAAATGCTTCAAGTGTATATATGAGAATTGGCTTATTTTCAACTGTTAAGAATTGTTTTGGAAGATCTTGGTGTGCTCTACTTCCAATACCACCTGCTGTTAAAACTGCAACATTCATTTTGTTTTCTCCTATACATTCTCTTATAAAATGTCAAAATATCATCTACGTTTTTCAAGGTACCATTTATATGACTTATCAGTATCTAGAATCAATCCGCCATGTTCACTATTTGTATTAACAGGTTTCATATAATCATTGCCATATAACATTCTCAGATTACGATCGTAGTTTACAAAAACAGGAATTTTGAGAAATTCAAAATCAACTTCTTTCAAATTGTCAAAATCTGACCGAAATCGTCTAATCCGATTAAGTGATAATGGCATACACAAATCTGCTACATATTTAGAATCATCGATAGTGTCATACTTTGTAATTTCATTTATAAATTGATTGTATATTGGTACATAAGAATCTTTTAACAACTTATGCTTAAAATGCCGCAATACTTTTTTTAGATTAAAATGTCTTTTTCCCGACTCATCAATCCATGGCTTAAAGCAAAAGAAATCATCTGAATCCAATGTTTCTCTGTATTTTGTAAGTAATTTCATTCTTTTTAAATCTTGTTCAGCTAGCTTTTCCTCAGAATCTATAACTGTATCAAATGGAAATATATCAATAAAGATTCCCTGATTAAAGTTATTGTTTCTTTGATGTTCGTATTCATTTTTAATAATACCTGTTGTATCTGAATTTCTTAACTGTGCATGTCCTCTAGCTGATCCTTTATCAGTTTCTTCTGTCTGCCAGAAATACGGTTTTTTAAATTCCGCTGGTGCAACTTCATTTAGTTTTTCAAAATCCTTTCTAAGCATAGCGATATCCAGGTCATCATCCCAAGGAATAAATCCTTGATGCCTAATTGCACCGAGTAATGTTCCTCCATCTGCACAATATTTTAAATCATATTTATTGCAAACACGTTTGAATTCTTTCAGCAAATCCAATTCCACTGCCCAAACTTCTTTCATCTTTCGTGTAACAGTATATCCACACCGAACTTCTTCCTCAAGAAATCCCTTCGGTAATTCTATGTTCAAATCAACCATTTTAATTAGTCATTCCCTTCTTTTTATCGTTCTAAATGCGTCATATATGACTTTATCCTTGAGTACAATTAACATGATTCCATATATCACTGCACCTAGCACGACCTGAACCATGGAAATTATTATATTTCCCTGATATCCTTTTCCCAAAAACAACACTCCCAAAAACATCACAAAACCAGCAATCAGTTTTTTATAAAGAGCATTCCATATCTGGTGCCAGTTTATAAATTCTTTGCTCATGTGAACATAAACAACGCTAATTACACATTCAGCAGCAAGGCTAGCAATTGTAGCACCGTTTGCACCAAATTTATGTATCAATATTAAATTCAATATAAAATTTGTTATAGCACCTACAATAATTCCTTTAGAGCTCCTAGCACGTTGCCCCGAAGGGGTTAAATATTGAGATCCCATGATGTTACTGATACAAATCACCAATGGTAATGGACTCATAAGGTACAAAAGCATAACTACAGGCTTGTAACCATTACCAAAAAACCAAGGAACAAAATTTTCTGCTACTCCCCAAATTCCAAACATAAATGGCACTGCAAGTGCAAAAAGGAATTCAAAACTCTTATCAATTTTTTCCTTAATTTCATCAGTCTTTCCCTCTGCAAAAAGATAAGACTGTCTCGAAACCATTACCGTATTCAACGAAAAAAGCAGACTCTCTACCATACGAATAATTTTCGTTGCCTGTTCATAATATCCATTCAGTTCTTCTGAATTTGTAATTGCACCAATCATTGTTTTATCCAGAACAGTGTATACCGATGTCGCAATAGTAGGTATAAAGTATAAGAAAGTCTGTTTTAAATGCACTTTAAATGGGTGAAGTGTCTTAAAATCTACTTTGGACAACAATTTTGGCAGATAAGTCCACATCGAAATATTACCGATTAATCCTGTTGCCGCCATAATACATACATATAAAAGGATATCTGTCTCCTTTTTTACAAATAGAAAAAGTAATGCAATTCCTGTAATCTTTACCACTGTATTTCGAATAACAATATACTTGAACTTTTCAAACCCACCAAAATACCAAGATATATCAAAGGCAACCGCTAAAACTGATAATGTTAGCACGCCATAAACAGCTGTATACTGTGTTGATACGCAAATCCAAATCAGCCAAATTATTAAAGAAACCGCTGTTGTTGTAATTGATAGAAATTCAATCTCCCAAAATAACTTAGACGATGCTTTCGAATCATTCCGGTGCATTGCTATTTCTCGCTGCCCATAGGAAGCTGTTCCCAAAGCTGCAAATAATGTAAAATATGTCACGATTGAGTTTGTATAACTATAAATCCCAACACCACTTGATCCTAAAACTCTAGATATGTATGGAGCTGTGATCAATGGCGTTATTAATGAAAGCACCTGATATATTGTATTATATATATAGTTCTTTTTTATACTTGTCTGTGCTATTTTTTTACTATTTGACATATATACTAATTCCTTATAACATTTTTAAATTTATCACCAAAAATCAAAGTTATGTTTTCTGCTTTCCCCATGTCTCATTTTCATCTAACTCAAATCTTTTATAATTAATATTACAAATTACCTTAGTTTATCAATCAACATAGACATTACCTGTTTTAATCGATTTTTATTCCAATCTAACTTTTGTTTTTTTTCCTGCATTCCACTTAGTAAACGCATCTAAAGCTAAAATAGGAAGTGGATTAATTGAAATTTTTAACATAATATTATTAATCACAGAAAAAATACATATTACAAGACACCAAATTGCTAATTTAAACTCATTATCTCTAACAGCTTTTTGAAACAGGAAGGAATATAAAAATATCAAAATAATGAAAAAAATTATTCCATAACTAATTAAAGTATATACGTAACCACTATCCACATAAAAATAATGATTTACATAATCTGCATCAAATCCACCATTTGAAGTTATAATTTTTTGCCCTCCGATACTAATATTATACATACGAAAAGCTCTTGCATTAAACTCAAGTCTATTATTAAGCAATTTATTTAAAGTCATAAAGAAACTATTTTTAGTGTAATAAATTGATATCAAAAATGTAATTATAGCAGCACACGGAAACATAATCGCAGAAAAAAATATTAACACTTTATGCTTTTTATTTGTATTTAATAATCTTGATAATAAAACCGCTACCATAAACACACAATATATCCCTAAAACCAATCTTGTAGTACTTACTTTATATATCAATATCTGAATTGGTATACTAGTTATCAATACAATTTTTTCCTTTTTTTGCGAATTTGCCAACCAAAATAATGCTAATGTAACTACCAACACCATATAAGGGATATTTGAATAATATGAAAATCCTAATGCATACGCTTTTTTTCCTTCATGTATATAAATATCATTGGGTATGATTCCAATTAAGGCTGGTAAAACTACACTTACAATAAAACATATATTACTAATCACATTAAATCTTACTATTCTTTTTGAATCAATATTTAAAGATGCTATGATTGCCAAAGAATACACACCAAATTCCGTACTACGTAAATTAATTGTAATAAAAATGACGATGATACCAATTAATCCACGCACTATTAAATCTCTTAATTTGTATTTTCCTGTGCATAGTGCTACTATAAACAATATGCACGATATATACTGTACAAACACACAAATATCATATCTGTTTTCGCCAAACAAATATGAATTAGCAATTACAACATTCGAAAATGCCATTAGAAAATATGCAATAAAATATGGGATCTCCTTTTTTTTAAAATAATATACTTTTTTTCTGTCATTCATATTTTTGGCTCCAAATGCATAATTTTCAGTATTCTTATAATTGGGGCATAAAACATAAATCGCGTTGCACGATTAAGGTATATTATTTTCATAAATCTTCCTTGTGCACCTGTATATAATTCTGGAAATTGTTTCAACCACATATCAAATTTTTTAACTTCTGCAATGCTTTCTTTTGGTTCCATATTAGCATATATTTTATATTGACTTAAAATAGCTGAATGAATTCTATTTAGAATTATTTCTTGTACCGGCTCCTTTAATGTTCTCTTTTTATCTGAATAATAATTGATAATTCGTGTCACTACTTTTAAGTGCTGATTTCTTCTTTTAATCATATTTTTAATATTCATACTTTGCTCATCAGTTCCTAAGAGATACTGATATACAATATAATCTAAACATACGAAATTCTTTATATAATACAGTGGAAATATTGTATACTCTAAATCAACATAAAAACAATTTTCGTCTATAATTGGCCCCATTCTCTTTATTACTTCTTTTTTAAATGTTGTTGAATGCATATAGACTATAATATTAGATTTTTTCTCTATATTAGTGATTTTTTTTATTTCCATCATTGCATCATAAGGATATATTAATTCAAAATCTTCTATTTTATCAGCGTTTACGCACTTATAAGGAGTAAGCACTAAATCCGCATCATTGTTTCTTAACCAAAAAACTAATTTTTCCAATTCCTCTGGATCTATCCAATCATCCGAGTCAACAATTTTATAGTATTTTCCAGTTGCCTCTTTTATGCTAGCATTAATAGTTGATCCATGTCCTCCATTTTTTTTATCAATTACCTTAATAATTCCTGGATATTTTTTTTCGTATTGCTTCGCAACATTCAATGTATTATCTTTCGATCCATCATTAACTACAATAAGTTCTAATTCCTCAAGTACATTAGTACTTATAAATGAGTCCAAGCATCTTTTAATATCGAGTTCAGCATTATATGCAGCAATACTGATTGTTAATATCTTCTCCATCATTCACCTCTTAAGAACATTATATTCATACTTTATTTCTCAAATATAAAAAAAACCATAAAAGCGTATATTGTTTTTTAATAAATAATGTTAATAAAAATATGTATTGTCTTTTTAAGTTCTTTCTAATTTTATAAAAATTTGATATATATTTCTGTACCTCTGAATCATTCCTAATTTTTTTTAAATATTGTATATTCTCATTCTTATTATAATCTAGTTTATATCTACTCTGGGTAATTGCTCTTGCAACTATTTCCCATAATTTTTCGCTATACAAATCTTCAAAATTATCAATTTCTAACAATAAGTTATTTTTTTTCATTTCCAATAAAACTTGCTTAAATTGCCAGTAATAATCTTCTCTAAACTTATATGTCATACCATTTTGTACTCTATAATTGTACAAGCACTCATTAAGATAAACAATATTTTGCGCATTAGAATAGACTTCAACCGATTGTAGTGTATCCTCTCCATAATTAAGATTAGAAAATAATGAGTAATCTTTTTCTAATTCTAAACACGATCTTTTAAAAGCCTTACAACATAAGCTAGTTACATCATAAGACTTAAACAGCTCTTTAATGCAATCAGCTTTTAAGATAGTCTTTTTCCTTTTACATCCAAATACATTCTTCGTATAAAAAGACTTTCTTCCCTCTTGATACTTATACATGTTGTAAATTATGACATCATTTATTCCATCCAGAAACGGACTTAAACTCGATAGCAAATTTGTCTCTACGAAATCATCTGAATCACAATTAATTATATACATTCCACGTGATACTTTATATCCATACCGCCTTGTCATAAGAAGTCCTTCATTTTTTTTGTGGAATGATTTAATAATATTAGGATATTTTTTCATTAGTTCATCACATAAACGACCACTTTTATCAGTTGATCCATCATCAACCAATATTATTTCTACATCACCTCTTTTATTATTATCAATTTGCATTATGAATGACATCACACATTGTTCTAAGTATTTTTCAACATTATATACTGGTATTATTATACTAATTAGCATATAAACTCCTAATTTTTGTCCTTCATGGATTATTTTTTATATATTCTTCAACATTTTCATACATTTCTCTCCAATTTTTCCATTCCTGAAGAAACTGAAGAAACTTCTTTCCATGCGAATGCATCACTAATAAATTTGGCACACTTGCTATATAAAATCCACTTTTAATTATTCTATATGCAACTTCAACATCTTCTCCTCCATGCCCTAACTTCTCTGAAAAAGGATATTTTCTTAGAAGTTCTCTTCGCGCCAATGCATTACTGCAACTAAAAATACCCGGATGTATTTCCTGTTCTAATTTGATTCTAGGCATCATTATTCTACTCTTTATGTATCCCAGTCCATTAAACATTTTCTCAGAAAAGCTCCCATCTGGAAGTGCTATAACTTCTCCATAACAACCACCAATTCTTTCGTCCTGGAATACTTTATTTGCAAGTTCTAAGTAATTGTTTCTTTTAGGAACAGAATGTCCACTCAAAAAACACACAATTTCACCAGTTGCGTATTCTACACATTTATTACTGGCAAAACTATAATTAAACTCTTTTTTCTCAATCTGTTCTATTCTAACATCATAATTTTGTGCAATTTTTATTGTATTATCAGTTGATTGTGAATCTAAAATAATAACCTCAAAATTAGAATATGTTTGTTTATTCAAACTTTTCAGCACTTCACCAATATGTTTTTCTTCATTATATGTTCTAATAACTACGCTAATTTTATAATCCATATTAAATTTACCTAACCACTAATTCGTCCACAATTTTTTCTAGTTTCTTATTAAATTTCGCATTATTACTACTCATTTCATGTTCCATTCCAGCAACAATCTGATCATAATTAATTATAAGATCTTTCAACTTATCTACATCTTCAACAGGTATAATTGTTCCCATTCTTTCAGCTACATTTCTAGCAAATTCCACCTGGTGATTATTAACATGTTCATTAAACTGCTGTTGACGAGGTACAACAATCGGAGTCTTGCCAAGCTGTAATGGCATGATAAAACTTGCAGGTCCACCGTGCGTAATTACTATCCGAGCATCTTCTACATTTTTAAGCATCTGTTGATATGGAATCAACTTACTCCATTTGCAATACTTAGGCTCATAAGTACTAAATCCAGTCTGAATGATAACTTCTTCGGTAATCACACCATCTCTTTTCAACTCATCTATTTTCTTTACAAGCCTATTAAATGGCTGTTCATGCGTTCCTACTGTCACAAAAATCATTTTGACATCCTCACTTTTTAAAAAATACTACCTAAATTAATGGCTTTTGGATATACTTTTTTCTGTTCCTCCCACTGAACTATAAATCTATCTGTGACTGGATAAACCATTTTTCCAGTCACAGTTGGCTTATCAATTCTATCAAAAACTTCAATATAAACAAGTTTTGCTCCAAATAATTTACCCAGATAAAAGAATGGAACTGCAACTGCTGCACCACAAGAAATAATCAAATCTGGCTTTTCTTTTTGCAAAATCTCCCATGCAATTTTAGTATTTTTGAGCAATGCTTTTAAGCTACGATTAGTAGGATAATAACACGGATACATTTTTTCCTTATCCAATAAACTTCTTGCATCTTCTTTATCAAATGTAACCCAAAATCTATCTTTATTTTCCCAAAAAGGTTTTAACATATATAAGTGAGTTAAATGTCCTCCTGAAGAACCTACAAGGCATACTTTCATTGTTTATCCTCTCTTTAGAAATATATTTCACACAACTACGCCGGCCTTTTGGCCAGCGTAAATGGCTGTTACTTATTTGTTTCATTTCTGAGTAATCTATTTCTCACACCGATCCCTCACTCTTCACTACCGACCTAACCGTCTTCAACAAAATCCTGCAGTCCAACCCAATCGACCAGTTCTCGATATACTCTGTATCCAGTTTCACGACTTCTTCAAAATCGGTAATATCACTCCTGCCGCTTGCCTGCCACATTCCGGTGATTCCCGGTTTGATCGACATACGGCTTCTGTGGTGAAGTTCATACTTTTCCCATTCATCAACTGTCGGTGGTCTTGTTCCCACCAGGCTCATATCGCCTTTCAGGACGTTCCAGAACTGTGGGAACTCATCCAGGGATGTCTTACGGATAAAGTTTCCGATTCCTTTTGGATTACCGTTTTTATCTTTCTTCTCGCTGCCGATGATTCGTGGATCGTAGTCCATCTTGAACATCAGGCCTTCCATCTTGTTCTGGCTCATCAGTTCTGCTTTTCTCTCTTCGGCATCCATGTACATGCTGCGGAATTTATAGATTTTGAACTTCTTTCCGTTCTTGCCGATACGCACCTGAGAGAAGAAAATCGGTCCCGGGGATTTGATGTAGATCATCGGTCCTATGACAATGATCAGGATCACAGTAAGCAGGCAGCCGACAATTCCTCCGGCAATATCCATCAGCCTCTTGTAGAGCAGCTGTTTCGGTGATGCGGTATTGATACTGGATGTAATTACCGAATAGCCGCCGATTTTTTCTATAAAATTCTTTCCGCTGAGTGATTTTTCCATCTCACCCAGGCTGAGATGTACGGTCAGTCCCATGGTGATGATCTCATCGATCAGCTTCTGTGGATATGGTTCTGTCTCGCTGATCTTGACAAAGACTTCGTCAACCCATTCATGACAGAGATATTCACTGATCGTGTCCATATTTCCGACAACCGGTATTCCTGCGATTTCTTTTACACCCGGATTGTCATCAATGAGCGCGAGCCCATTGATGGAAAAGTTCTGGATCGGACCGCTCAGGATCTTTTCAATCGTCTCTTTTGCTTCGGCGAGACTTACCCTTAAATGAAAAACTAACTTCCACCTTTAGTCTGTTTTGCTCTACATTAGGAACTGGGGGTGGAAGTTAGTCTTGCAATCGTTTATTCTATAAGAAATACCAGGGCTCCTCCCTGGTCATATCCTCCAACTACCGGAAATGGGATATTTTTATTGTATAGGAGGATTCATTTATGTCTACTAAAGCTACTGGAAACAAAAAACACCTTACCCTTGCTGATCGTGCTGCCATTGAACATGGTATCAGCCGTGGGGAAAATTTCACGCAGATTGCCTGCAGAATCAACAAGGATTCTTCTACCATTTCCAAGGAGATTCGGCGTCACCTTTTCCGGGTTCCTCATTTTCAAAACGAAACCCAGCGGAAGCGCTCAGAATGCGAGCATTTTCAGAACTGTGTAAAGCAGCATATCTGCGGGAATCAGACTTGTAATTCCTTATGCTGGAAATGCCGCCCTAAGCGCTGTTCCATGTATTGTCCTGACTTTACTCCCAGACTCTGCGAAAAGTTAAAAAAGCCCCCCTACGTGTGTAATGACTGCCCTCAGATACGCAACTGTTCCCACGACTTCTATTTCTACAGGGCCAATTATGCCAACGATATTTACAGTGAAACAAAATCTTCTTCACGGTCTGGGATTAACCAGACTCCTGAGTCCCTGGAACAGCTGGACCGTCTGGTTTCCCCTCTGCTTCTGCAGGGACAGCCTTTGTCCCATATCTTTGCTTCTAATCAGGAATCCGTCCCTTGTTCTATAAGGACCCTCTACAACTATATAGACCAGGGATACTTCACTGCAATCAACCTCGACCTTCCCCGGAAGGTCCGCTACAAAAAACGTCGGCAGGTCCGCAGAGAACCTGACAACACTGGATATAGAAAAGACAGATCCTATCAGGATTTTGAGAGATATCTGGAAAAGTTTCCAGATACAAATGTGGTGGAATTAGATGTGGTGGAAGGTGCCGGGGGAAAATCAGAACAAGTACTGTTGACCATGCTTTTCCGTAATTGTAGCCTTATGCTTATTTTTCTTATGGAGGCTGACAGGAAGGACAACGTACAAGATGTGTTTCAGCGAATATATACCCATCTGGGAGCAGAGCTATATCGAAAACTCTTTCCGGTCATTCTTACAGACAATGGTGCCTCATTCAAAGATCCAGCTATTTTTGAACGGCCTGAAGGTGAACTTCTATCCCGTGTCTTTTACTGCGATCCCATGGCTTCCTGGCAGAAGGGACGTCTGGAAAAAAATCATGAATTCATCCGTTATATTATCCCCAAAGGTACGACATTCGCAGGCTTGGACCAGGAGCAGGTAACTCTGATCACCAACCACATCAATAGCGTAGCAAGAGCCAGTTTAAACGGCTGCACCCCGTTTGAACTGGCTCTGCTGCTGATAGACAGAAAACTGCTGGACCTCTGCCAGCTGGAAAGGATTCCCGCCAACCAGGTGATCCTTAAACCATCACTCTTGAAAAAGTAACTGCAAGATCCATTTCCGGTGCTGGTTTCATAATCAGGCCGGTGGAAGTTAATTTTTCAAAAGTACTTTCAGTGGTCCCAAAATCATGCCCATCTTCCAGAAAAAGCTTTGTTTTCTGCCCTTATTATATGTTAATTTTTACGAATAATCCAGAACTATATGGATGTTAGTCCTGCAAAAAGGTCTTATTTTACCTGTGCCAATGTATGGTGGAAGTTACTTTTTCATTCAACCCGGCGAGACTTACCACAACGACCATGGACTTTTCTTTCTTTTTGGTCGCATTCTTTTTCAGGACATTTTCTTTGTGCCATACCCTGCCGACGTAGTCAAAGCATAAATACAAAAATGCGGTATAGAACAACGTTAATCTGGAATAGCTGACTGCCTGCTGTGTTGCAAAGAGATACAGGACAGACAGCAGCATGACCATCAATACATGCTTGGCTGTCTTGGTAAATTCTATGTAATAGCCTCGTTTCAGGATATCCTGATAGGACTGTCCCAGAAACATGACCACGATCTGGCACAGCATAAATACAAAGGCTACTGTGCGGTAAATCTGATCACTGTACGGGTTTTCCAACCCCTGTCGTACTAAGTATGCAACTACAAAGGCAAGCTGAAGGCAGAAAATATCCAGAAGGATAAAATCCCAGTGTTTCAGCCACCCCTGTGGTGATTTCTTATACATACGCTTCCCCCTTACAAAAATCTTTCTATATTTTACAGATTTCGGATTCTGCTGTAGTCCCGAGATCATCGCTGCCATACAGTTCCCTGCAGCAGTCTCTGCACAGCTGTCCGGCTCCCGGAATATAACATTTCCGTTCACTGACCGGCATCTGCACCGGTACATCAGTAACGACACCACAGAGCACGCATCTCTCGAACGAATTCTCTTCAGAATCCATCTGTAATTTTTTCTCTTTTCTGTCGAAGAAAAATTTCTTTTTCATATTCTTTCCTTATATTTATAACTTATCTAATATGTAACAAATTTAAAATCTGAATGATTTCAGATCTTAAATTTGCTGCATATTATTTACCTGTGTTCTGTTTCGTGAATTTCTCTCTGGAATTCTTCCACAGACATATTTTCATTGCCGGTCGGCTTATTCCCTACCGGATGGAAAGTCGGTACGATTTCCTCCACCATCTCAACGATGTGCGGATTGTTCTCGTAACTTGCCTGTGCCAGCTCTGTCAGCTGACCAAGGAATTTACTGATGTCAAACGGAATCGGCTTACCAATGTGAATCAAGTCATTGTCTGTCTTCTTCATTCCCTCTTCTGCCATCAGCTTCTCTTCGTAAAGCTTCTCACCAGGACGCAATCCTGAATAAACGATTGGAATTTCCACATCCGGTTCATATCCGGAAAGTTTGATCAGGTTTCTCGCAAGACTGTCGATCTTGACCGGTTCACCCATATCCAGAACGAAGATTTCACCGCCCCAGGCATAGGTTCCTGCCTGAAGTACCAGGCTGACTGCCTCCGGGATCGTCATGAAGTATCTCACGATATCCGGATGTGTAACTGTCACCGGGCCGCCCGCTTCAATCTGTTTCTTAAAGAGTGGAATAACCGATCCGTTGCTTCCAAGAACATTTCCAAATCGAACTGCCACAAACTGTGTTCCCTGTCGGTCTTTGTTCTTGACGCTCTCGATATGTACGCTGGAACGCTCTTCCGGCCGGCTCTTCATGGCCGCCGTCGTCCTGTCTCCCGGAATCTGATCCTCGAAGTATTTATCCATGTGTGCATGAAGAAGTGGAAGGACATCCATTCTGCCGGCCTTGCTCACTGCATCCATACTCTGGATGACCATTTCGCAGAGACGTTTGCTTGCGCCCATGATGTTGGTCGGATTTACTGCCTTATCCGTACTGATCAGGATAAATCTTGATGCACCGTGCTTCAGTGCCGCATACGCTGTTTTGTATGTACCGATCACATTGTTCTTGATGGACTCGTTCGGGCTTGTCTCCATAAGCGGCACATGTTTGTGTGCTGCTGCATGATATACGATTTCCGGCTTGTATTTCTCGAACACCATATTGATTCTTCGGCTGTCTCTGACAGATCCGATCAGCACAACGAGGTTGAGGTTTTTGTACTTACGTCTCAGTTCCTGTTCGATATCGTATGCATTATTCTCATAGATATCAAAAATGATCAGCTGTTTCGGTTCATGACCTGCGATCTGCCGGCAAAGCTCACTTCCAATAGAGCCACCGCCGCCGGTAACAAGGATTGTTTTTCCTTTAATGTACTGGAAGATCTCTTCCATGTTTACTTTGATCGGATCTCTTCCAAGCAGATCTTCGACTGCTACTGCTTTCATCTTGCTTAAGGAAACCTGTCCGTTTGCCAGCTGGAATACTCCCGGCAAAGTCTTGAGTTCACATTTTGTTTCCTTACAGATATTGAGGATATCTCTTCTGTCCTCCACCCGTGCGGTAGGGATTGCAAAAAGGATCTGGTCAATGTTGTATTTCTCGACGTTTGCCATGATGCTGTCACGTCCGCCGACGATAGGAACTCCTTCTGTCAGACGTCCCCATTTGTTCGGGTTGTCATCGATCACACAGCATGGCTTAGCAGTTGCCTTGACGGATGTTTTCAGCTCCCTCAGGATCATCTGCCCGGCTGCACCGGCACCAATGATCATAGTTCTGTGTGTTGCCATCGCATCCTTTTCGCGTTTGGCACGCTCCAGTGTGATATAACGATACATAAAGCGGACTGCCACGGTTAGGATAAACTGTGAAATGCATCCTACGATATAATAGGAACCGGGCATTCGCTCATAAAATGTCGTGATCCCGACTACCTGAAATACTGTTGTGACCACCGTTGCCACAAAAATGCGGTTCAACTCGGTAAAGCTGGCGAAACGCCATACGCTGTTATACATATGTGCCACATAAAACACGATCAGTGAAAATGCCGTATAAAAAGGCGCAAACCTCAGGAATGCACTTAAATAATTCTCTGGTATGCTGGAATAGGCCAGATCAAATCTCAGTAAGAGGCCAAAAAAATACGAAAAGTTGATTGCGACAATGTCGTAGATGATCAGATAAAATGCGATAATTTTCCAATGTTCGATTGGTTTTCTTTTTCTTACGCTGTTGCTCATTTTCTTCCCCCGTCTGTTTTATAAACATCTGCATTTTATCACATAAACATATTTCTGTAAACCCCTTGGGATCTGGTTTTACCCCCCCCCGATGCGAAAATTTCTCGAAAAATCACGGAGTTTTTATGCCAAAAAACAAAGAAGATCAGGAACTCCATGCCGGTTCCTGACCTTCCTAGTTTTTATATAATAATACACACCATGCCGCCTTTGCTGTCGTTGACGATCTTCTGCATGGTGTCCTGCAGTTTGGACTGGCTCTCTTCTCCAATGGAAGTCAGTTTGCTTCGGATGCCGTCCTGCACCAGCTGTTCTATGGATTTTCCAAATATATTCGTTTCCCAGATGCTTTCGCCGCGCTGTCCGCTTTCGCCGATATACTGGATCAGATCCTTTGCCTGCTGCTCAGTTCCCACGATCGGAGCGATTTCTGTTTCTATGTTAGCTTTGATCATGTGGATAGAAGGGCTCTTGGATTTTATCCGGACACCGTACTTGCTGCCCTGCCGTATGACGGACGGTTCCTCAATCTGGATCTCGCCAAGTTCTGGCACTACCACACCGTAGCCGCTTTCTCTCACAGACTCCAACGCCGCCTGCACTTTGACGTATTGTTCTTTCATTGCCGCGAGTTCTTTCATCGTATGGATCAGATCATATTCTGTTTCCATCTGGATACCGCTCATTTCACTTAACATACGATAATAATATTCGTCCCTGATCTGAATTCGTATACGCACTTTTCCACTAGACAGACTGACCTCCTCCAACAGGACATCCTGCACAAAAGGAGCTGTCAGCTGAACAGATTCCCGGGTTATATTTTTAATATGAAGTAATTTTTTCATCTGTTCGCGTATCTGCTCCAGCAGCTTCAATTTCAGCTCATGATCATTCGGCAGCATTTCCACCCATTTTGGTACGAAGAACTGAATCTCACTTACCGGAAATTCATACAGTATATTGGAAAGGATTCTGGTGACATCTTCTTTTCGCAGCTGCTCGCAGTTGGCTGCCATAGTCGTTACACCATATTTATTCTGCAGATTTCTGACAAGTTCCTGCGTTTCTTCTTTATATGGCATCTGGGAGTTTACAAGAATCAGAAATGGTTTGCCCTGTTTTTTCAGAAGGTTTATAGTCAGTGCCTCTGCATCAGCGAAATTTTCTCTTGGAAGTTCGCCGAAGCTTCCATCTGTCGTAACCACCAGTCCGATCGTTGCATGTTCCTGAATGACTTTGCGTGTGCCAGTCTCTGCTGCTTCATGAAAAGGAATCGCTTTTTCAAACCATGGAGTTTTTACCATGCGTTCTCTTCCGTCTTCAATGTGGCCGCTCGCATCTTTTACGAGAAATCCTACGCAGTCAATCAGACGGATCCGTACTTTCTGATCATCCCCTAAATTTACATTCACTGCTTCTTTTGGGATAAATTTGGGTTCTACGGTTGTGATGAGCTTCCCGGAACCGCTTAAAGGGAGCTGATCACGCACTTCCGCCTGTTTTGCCGGTTCCATATCCGGCAGTGCCACCAGCTCCATAAATCTCCGGATAAATGTGGATTTTCCTGTACGGACTGGGCCAACAACGCCTATGTATATGTCACCGCCGGTACGTGCCTGAATATCCCGGTAAACCTGAAAATTTTCCATATAAAAAAGCCCCCTTGCATATATTCACACAATCCCATGTATTGTTATAATATATGTCCTGGGGGCTTTGGTTATGATTTTTTATTATGCTCTTTGAGATAGGCTTCTCTTCCCTGCTCATAAAGGTTGTTACCTTCACAGTCAATGATGACCACCAGCGGCATCTCTTCTACATAAAGTCTGCGGAGTGCTTCGGACTGAAGGTCTTCGTAGGCAACAAGTTCTGCTTTCTTGATGCATTTCGCAAGAAGTGCTCCTGCCCCGCCGATCGCTCCGAAATAAACGCCACTGTATTTCTTCATAGCCTCTACGACTTCCGGAAGACGGGCGCCTTTTCCGATCATGCCACGGGCTCCTACAGACATCATGGTTGGTGCATAAGCATCCATACGGCCGCTGGTAGTTGGGCCTGCGGAACCGATGACCTGACCCGGTTTTGCAGGGGTCGGGCCTACATAATAGATTGTGGCATCCTTTGGATCAAACGGAAGTTCTTCTCCTCTGGCAAGTGCTTCGCACATTCTCTTGTGACCGGCATCACGGGAGGTATAGATTGTTCCTGTCAGATAAACGGTGTCACCTGCATGGAGTGTCCTCGCAAGTTCTTCGGTAAGTGGTAATGTAATATGACGTTCCATCTTAGATCACCTCCGTTTTGTGCCGTGTTACGTGGCAGCTGATGTTGATCGCACATGGCATACCGGCAATGTGAGTCGGCATTGTTTCGATGTTCAGACCGATTGCAGTCGTCTTTCCGCCAAATCCCTGTGGACCGATCCCAAGCTGGTTGATCTTCTCGAGCATTTCTTTCTCGAGGTCTGCATAATATGGATCTTCGTTCTCGGAATCTACCGGGCGCATCAGGGCTTTCTTAGCAAGAAGGGCAGCTTTATCAAAAGTTCCTCCGATTCCAACGCCAACAACCATCGGTGGACATGGGTTCGGTCCGGCTGTTTCGACTGTTTCAAGGATAAAATCCTTGATTCCCTCGATGCCGGCAGACGGCTTAAACATACGGATAGCACTCATGTTTTCGCTTCCGAAGCCTTTGGGGCCAACTGTGATCTTGATGTTTTCGCCTGGTACGATTTCTGTATAAAGCATCGCCGGAGTGTTGTCTCCGGTATTTCCTCTGCGGACCGGATCCTTCACTACGGATTTGCGGAGGTAGCCGTTGGTGTATCCTCTGCGGACGCCTTCATTAACTGCTTCGGTGAGGTCTCCGCCTGCAATATGTACGTCCTGTCCGATTTCGAGGAATACACATGCCATTCCGGTATCCTGACAGATTGGCACCTGTTCATTCTCTGCAATCTGGTAGTTCTCGATGATGTTGTCGAGTATTCCACAGGCAATCTGTCCGTCCTCGCTCGCACGACAGGCCTGGATAGATTTCTTGATGTCGTCCGGAAGCACCTGATTGGCTTCGATACAAAGCCGCTCGATGGTGTCCGTGATCACTGATGCTTGTATTTCACGCATATCCTTGCACCTCTTTATATTTTTTCTTTATATTTTATTGTATCGTATCGGGAATTATTGTGCAAGGGAGAGTTTACTACCCGGAGCTCCTAATGAAATGCGGCATAATGAATCTATTTGTTTTTTTGAGGGTATGTTTAATAGAACTATATATGTAAAAACAGCCGGGAGCTACGAGATTTGAGCATAGTAACCTCACGAGGCTTCCAGGAATTCTTTCGTTCTAGTGATAACTGCGTTGCTCTGTCTGAGCAAAGCGAGTTTGCAAAAGCAGTTATCCATAGGCGAACGAAAGAATTTCGGAAACGCAAGTGGGTTACAATTGATCAAAATCGTAACTCCCAGCGTATTATCTCTATATTACTCTCTCATCATACCCTCAAGTTAAAAATCAATAAAACTCATTATGAAGCAGTTCATGCTCCTTGCCTTTGAGAAGTCCCTGGTAAAGTTCGAGTACCATCGGGTTCTCATCGGATTTCTTAATAATCGTTGTATTATCCGCATTGTACAGACCTCTGGCTCTGGCAGCTTTTGTTCTGTCACCGGATCTTGTCGGCTGGCCACCACCCATGATACAGCCACGACGACATGCCATAACTTCGATCAGATGATACTCTGCTTCGCCGTTCTTTACACGATCCATAACGATTCTTGCATTGGCAAGTCCGCTGGCTACGCAGATCTTGATTTCCATTCCTTTGTATGGTACAGAGAATTCCTTGATTCCCTCGTCTCCACGTACACCACACTCGGAGATTTCTCTCATTGTTTCTTTACTGTGATCCGGAGTCAGACGACGAAGAACTGCCTCTGTAACACCACCGGTAACACCAAAGATAACTCCACCGCCGGAACCGAATCCAAACGGCATATCACATGCTTCTGGCTCAAGTCCTGCAAAGTCAAGGCCAAAGTTGTCGATCATACGAAGAAGCTCTGTGGTTGTGATAACGATATCGGTATCTTTCTCACCATGTGTATAGCTGTTCGGACGAACGGCTTCTGCCTTCTTAGCCGTACATGGCATAATGGAAACCATTACAGTCTTCTTTCCCTGAGCATGTTCCGGATCACGGAAGTATTCCTTAATAACAGCAGAAAGCATTCCCTGTGGGGATCTGCAGGTAGAAATATTCGGAATATAATCCTTATACTGATCTGTAATAAATTTCACCCATGCCGGACAGCAGGATGTCAGGAGCGGAAGTTTCTCACCTTTTTCAATACGGTTAAGGAATTCTGCACTTTCTTCCATAATCGTAAGGTCAGCACTGAATGTGGTATCATAAACTTCATCAAATCCCATGCGATGAAGCGCATTGACGATCTTACCCATTACACTGCGGCCCTTCTGGAGTCCGTAATGATCGCCCACTGCAACACGTACCGCAGGTGCAATCTGCGCAACTACACGGATATCCGGATCTGCAAGTGCCTTAAAGACTTTGTCTGTATTCGTGTGGATGGAAATAGCTCCTGTCGGACAGAATGCACGACACTGTCCACAGTTTACGCACTGTGTCTCTGCAATCTTTTTATTGAATGCAGGCATAACCATTGCTTCTGTTCCACGGAATGCAAATCCAAGTGCACCGATTCCCTGAATTTCCTCGCAGGCACGTACACAGTTTCCGCAGAGGATACATTTATTCGGATCGCGAACGATAGACGGAGAACTGAAATCCAGCTCATGCTGCTCTCTTGTGTTCTGGAAACGTACGGTTCTTACGCCGAGACGATGTGCCAGTTCCTGAAGGACACACTCACCACTCTTGATACAGGTTGTACAGTCACGGCAGTGTGCTGCAAGGAGCAGTTCCACGATCAGTTTACGATAGTTTCTTAATTTATTTGTGTTAGTATGAATAACCATACCATCGCGCGGTACTTCTGAACAGGAAGCAAAGGTTTTGCCTCTGTCGTCCTCTACTGTACATAAACGGCATGCTCCAAATGTAGAGAGCTCTGAATGATAGCACAGTGTCGGAATATCAATGCCTGCGTTACGGATAACGGTCAGGACGTTTTTTTCATCGGTAAATTCAACTTTTCTACCGTCAATTGTCATTGTACCCATAATTCAGCCTCCTTCCTATGCTTCCACATAAACCGCATCAAAGTTACAGTTATCTTTACAGGAACCGCATTTGATACATACGTCATTGTTGATGTGATACGGAGATTTGATCTTTCCGCTGATTGCACCTGCCGGGCAGTTCTTCGCGCACTTACCGCAGCCAATACAGAATTCCGGATTAATGTGGAATTTACGAAGTGCTGTACAGACTTTTGCACGGCATTTCTTATCCTTAATATGTTCCTCGTATTCATCACGGAAGCGTTTCAGAGTACTGATAACCGGAAGCGGTGCACTCTTGCCAAGTCCGCAGAGAGCCATGCTCTGTACCATAGTAGCAAGCTCTTCCAGTTCATCAAGGTCTGACATTTCACCTTTACCATCTACGATTCTCTCGAGAATCTCCAACATACGCTTTGTTCCTTCACGACACGGAACGCATTTACCACAGCTCTCACGCTGTGTAAAGTTCATAAAGAATCTGGCAACCTCAACCATACAAGTATTTTCATCCATAACTACCAGGCCACCGGAACCCATGATCGCATCGAGTGATTTAACGGAGTCAAAGTCAAGCGGACGGTCGATCTGATCTTCGATCAGACATCCACCGGATGGTCCACCGATCTGTACACCTTTGAAAGCAGCTCCGCTCTTCAGGCCACCACCGATATCATAAATGATATGACGAAGACTGGTACCCATTGGTACTTCGATCAGACCTGTGTTTTCGATTGCACCGGTCAGGGAGAAGGTCTTGGTTCCCGGGCTTCCTTCTGTTCCAATGGTACGGAACCAGTCAGCACCCTGAAGAATGATCTTCGGAACGTTTGCATAAGTTTCTACGTTATTCAGAACGGTAGGTTTCTCCCAGAGACCTTTTTCTACTGTACGCGGTGGTTTGACACGCGGCATGCCTCGCTTACCTTCGATGGATGCAGTGAGGGCAGAACCTTCACCACAAACAAAGGCACCTGCACCACGATTGATATGTAAATGGAAATTCACACCGGAACCAAGGATATTGTCACCAAGCAGTCCATAAGCTTCAGCCTGTTCGATAGCCATACGGAGACGTTTAACGGAAAGCGGATATTCTGCACGAACATAAATGTATCCGTTCTCTGCGCCAACTGCGTATGCGGCAATGGTCATACCTTCGATCATCTTATATGGATCACCTTCCATTACGGAACCATCCATGAATGCACCCGGGTCACCTTCATCACCATTACATACTACATAACGAACTTTTTCTTTCTGACGAGCAACCTGAGACCATTTTTTACCAGCCGGGAAACCAGCTCCGCCTCGTCCGCGAAGTCCGGATTTTGTTACTTCATCGATAACATCCTGTGGGGACATATCGAAGAAAGCTTTTGCCATAGCCTGAAAACCGCCAACAGCAATATATTCATCAATGGATTCTGCATTAATATTACCACAGTTCTCAAGAACGATTCTTGTCTGCTGATTCAGGAAAGGAATGTCAGAAGGATGTGGACAGGCGGTATCATGATCACGATAAAACAGTCTGCTTACCGGCTCTCCTTCCATAACAGTACGCTCTACGATCTCTTTACAGTCTTCTACCTGTACATGAACATACTGATAATCATAAGGTTCAATCTTCATCAGAGGTCCTAATTCACAAAGGCCCTGACATCCTGTCTTAACAACACCGACATGCGGAACATCTTTTTGCATTTCCACGCTTACCCAGTCAAGATTCTCGCACAGTTTCGCCATCTCGTCATAAATCTTCTGTGCGCCGGAAGCGATACATCCGGTACCGGAACAGACAAGCACACGACAGGTAAAAGATTCCAGGGTATTTTTTGCTTCAGCCTGCTTATTGAGCAGATCTTCTTTACTCACAATACTCATACCGTCTCACCTCTCAATTCATTTAACAGATCGATTGCCTTTTCTGGTGTCATTTTCGGATGTACTTCGTCGTTTACTGTAAGGGTTGGCGCCAATCCGCATGCACCAAGGCAGGATACAGTTTCTACCGTAAAGAGCATATCATCCGTTGTATGCTTCTTGTTACTGAGTCCAAGTTCCTTCATAAGAGCTTCTTTAACCGGCATGGATTTACGCACATGACAGGCTGTTCCATCACAGACTTTGATGACGTATTTTCCTTTTGGCTCAAAGGAAAAGTTCTCATAGAAAGTGGCTACACTGTAAGCCTTTGCTTCTGTAACTCCAATCTTGGATGCAACATACGTCAGAAGCTCTCCAGGAAGATAACGGTACTCCGCCTGGATATCCTGCATGATTGGGATCAATGATGCAGGTTTCGGTCCGTAATGCTCGATGATCTCATCTGTCTTCGCGTAATAAGACTGATCTAACATTCAATTCCCTCCTTGTTTAAAAATAAATTTTCCTGTGCTAATTGTTTTTGTCTATTTTACACAGCTTTGCTATATTTGATTATACATTAAATATATATTTTAAACAAGAAAAATATCGAAAATTTGAATTAATTTATTTAATTTTTTTATTTTTCGCAACTATTTCGTGATTTTTTTAACATGTTGCATAATTTTTTATCAATCTTGTTTTTAGTTCTCCTTCGTTTTATTGTCATATAATCTTCTGTGCATCCGTCTGTTTTGTGCCTGCAAAAATACATGATCTTAGTTGATTTTAGAATTTCTTTCCTATATTATAATGTCAGGTAGATAAAAATATTTTTCAGTTATCCGGTTTATGGCAGTTCATTCTGTTTTTCCATGTAATACTGTCAGCTGAATAACTGCAATACGATAGAAGGAGATATACATATGCGAAATTATGACACACCTGTCAGAGCAATCCGCCACAAGGTTTATGTCGAAGTAGCCAAAGCCGGATTTGAATCCACTGACGAAACCCTGATTCATGATATTGAAGCTATTCCTTATAATATCGTAGAGGAAAAAGCCAAATACCGTGAAAGTATTTACAGAGAACGTGCCGTTGCCAGCGAGCGGGTTCGTCTTGCAATGGGCCTCTCTCTTCGCCCGGAAAACAAAGCTGTCCATCTGACCGACGGTCTGGCAGCCAGCAACATCGATGAGAAATATTACGAGCCGCCTCTTATGCAGGTCATTCCATCTGCATGCGCAGCCTGTCCGCCAAACAAATATATTGTCAGCAATATGTGCCGCGGCTGTGTCGCTCATCCATGTATGCAGGCCTGTCCAAAGGGTGCGATTTCCATGAAAGATGGAAAATCTTATATTGATCAGGACAAATGTATCAAGTGTGGCAAATGTAAAGCCGCCTGTCCTTATGATGCTATCTCTCACAATATCCGTCCATGTGAACAGGCCTGTGGTGTCAAGGCAATCGGAAGTGATGAGCAGGGACGTGCAAGTATCCTGGAGGACAAATGCGTTTCCTGTGGTATGTGTATGGTAAGCTGTCCATTCGGTGCGATTTCTGATAAATCTCAGATTTTCCAGCTGGCTCATGCACTTCGTGGTGGTGAAAAAATCATTGCCATCATCGCTCCGGCTTATATCAGCCAGTTCGGTGATGATGTGACTCCTGGCAAATTCAAGACAGCTCTGCAGGTTCTTGGTTTTTCTGATGTCCATGAGGTTGCATTCGGTGCTGATGTCGGAGCAATTGCAGAGGCGCATCATTATGCCGAAAAGGTTGCCACCGGAGAACTTCCATTTCTCCTGACTTCCTGCTGTCCTTCCTGGTCCATGATGGCAAAGAAATTCTTCCCGACCATGATCGACAATATTTCTCAGGAACTGACACCGATGGTTGCCACTGCCCGCAAGGTAAAACAGGAGCAGCCAGATGCAAAGGTTGTATTTGTTGGTCCATGTGCATCCAAGAAGCTGGAAGCTATGCGCCGCACCGTCCGCAGTGATGTTGATTTTGTCCTTACATTCGAGGAACTGGATGCCATGTTTGATGCACGCGAAATCGATCCTGCTTCTTTCGAAGAGGATGGTTCTCTTCATGATGCGACTGCTGCAGGACGTGGTTATGCTGTTGCAGGTGGTGTTGCAGGTGCGATCGAAGCCTGCCTTAAGGAATATTATCCGGATGTACCGGTTCATATCGAACATGCAGAGAGTCTTGCTGAATGTAAAAAAGTCCTCGCGCTTGCCAAAGCAGGCAAACTCAAGGGCTGTATGATCGAAGGTATGGCCTGTCCGGGCGGATGTATGGGTGGTGCCGGAACAAATGTACCAGTTGCCAAATCATCCAAAGAACTGAAGAAGTTCCTGGCCGGATGTACGAAGAAGCTTCCGCCAAAGGAACTTGTAGATATTGAACTGAAGTGAAAAAGAGTGGGGCCATGTGCCTCACTCTTTTTCGTTGCTCACTCCGCTTTCAGATCACTGAGCAATTTTCTGAGTTTTTCTCCATAGTTAGGTCCGGCGGCCCAGCCTCCCCCATTCGGGTTCTCCTGCTGCCCCAGCCATTCTACATATGGAGCACTCCCTCTGGTCACCATGTCAAATCGAGTATCCACAAGGTCCTGATTCAGTGCATCTTCGCATGCATAAGCTTTGAGATGCTGTACCTGTGCGCGGATCCCGGTCCGCACATCCGGGTAAGATACTCCGGCAACGCCCCCGCCGGTCGTTCCAATGCCAGCGAAATTATATTGAGATATTCCGGAATCACCACCGTACTGCAGCCATCCGGTCTCTAGCATCGCCTGTTCAAAAACGACTTCTCCACGGACGCCTTCTGCATTCGCTTCTTCCAGGATGATCGTACAAAAATCATCTATGGTCGCTGCGCCACCATCTTTTAATGAAGCTGAAGGATATTCTGCTCCATGTTCTTCATACTGCGAAGTCATCTGTGCAAGAGAAACGGTCGTATCTCCCATGATCGTATAATATCCATAAGTGTTATCTGTAGAATCATCTACAAAATCCGGATCAGAAGTAAAATCCGGTACCTCCAGACTGGACGGCTTGTGAATCTGTCCCTCACCGGAATGATCGACTTCCTCACTGTCTGCTGTAGTGGCTGAACTCCCGAAAACACTCCCGGATGTTCCATCCTCTTCGGCCACCTCAATCTCTGCCCCAGATGCCAAACAAGGTGCCCCAGTTATAAGGGCACCCGTCAGTATTATCTGAGAACAAAAGAGCATCGCTTTTTTGTTTCTGATCATCCATTAACCTTTCTCATTGCTGCTTCTACTACATGTCCTACCAGAACAGATGTTGTAACGCTTCCAACACCGCCCGGTACCGGAGTGATCGCATCAACGATCGGCTCAACTGCTGCATAGTCAACATCGCCGCAAAGTTTGCCTTCTGCATTTACGTTGATTCCTACATCGATGATCGTCTGTCCTTCTCTGACATATTCAGCACCTACAACACCTGCGCGTCCTGCAGCTACGATCACGATATCAGCTTCTTTTGCTACAGATGGCATATCTACTGTTTTTGTATGGCAGATAGTTACTGTTGCGTTTTTCTTAACCAGCATCATTGCTGCCGGTTTACCAACTACAAGGCTTCTTCCGATAACAACGGCTTTTTTACCTGTGCAGTCGATTCCGTAATGATCCAGGATTTCCATGCATGCCTGCGGTGTACATGGCGGGAAACCGATTTTCTTTCCTGTATAAACGCCAGACATGGAAAGGTCTGTCATACAGTCAACGTCTTTTTCTGCTGCAAGTGCATTTTCGATCACTGCCTGATCCAGATGTTTCGGCAGCGGACGGAACAGAAGAACGCCATGAATATGGTCATCTTTATTTACTTTGTCAATTGTTGCAAGAAGTTCTTCCTGTGATACATCTCCTGGAAGAAGGATTTTTTCACATGCTACCCCAAGTGTTTCGCAACGTTTTGTTGCACCTTTTTCGTAAGAAATATCACTTGGATTTTCACCTACACGAATGATGCACAGAGTCGGGTTAACACCTTTTCCCTGTAACTCAGCTACATTGGCTTTGATTCTTTCATTCAGTGCTGCTGTTACTTCTTTACCTAATAACTGCTTTGCCATTTTAACTATTTCCTCCGCTCATTATTTGTTGCTTCACAAATGTGAATTACTCTGCAATACACGCTTAGCGCAATCCGTATTTCTATTTAAGGCGTCCGAGAACGCTTTCGAATGTTTCATCTGCAATCTTTGTGTATTTTTCAAGCATTGCATCTGCTTTTTTGTTGAGTTCTTCAGCATATTCTCTGTTTGCCATAGATTTCGTATTGATGTATACGTTCAGGCTTGCACCCTGTAATGCTGCTTTGCAGAAAGCTGCACCAACACCGGCATCGCTGATCGCCAGTTTGGATCCTTTGGCAGCAAACTCTACGATCAGATCAATTGCTTCACAGCATTTTTCCATGATTTCCATCGGAACAGAGCATGCATCTTTCAGAACGATTTCCATAACATGTGCTTTTTCTGCTTTTTCTTCCTCTGTTTCTCTTGGCATGCCATATGCTTTGGAAAGTGGTTCAAAAACTTCTGCATCTCTTTCAATCAGACTCAGAAAATCTTTCTGAAGCTGGTCGCATTTTGCTTTCAGCTCCCACATTTCATCTTCTACATCTGCATATTTCTTTTTGCCTACCGTAAGGCTGCCTACCATGTTGCCAAGTGCAGTTCCGACTGCACCAACCAGTGCAGAAGCTCCGCCGCCACCCGGTACCGGGGCTTTTGAAGCAAGCACTTCAACAAACTCTGTACATGTACTTGTTGAGAATCCCATTTTTTCTCCTCCTAGAAAAAACATTTTTAAGATGGATATCTTAATATTCTTTTCTTCTTTTCTTATAATAATATTTTTAGGATGAATCCTAAGACCTGTTCATATTTGGAAATATGAGAAAACCTACGAGGGGAGTCGCTCAGAGTTGCGGAGGCCGCTCTCCCCTCGCGCACCCCACCGGGCCACGCAATCAGGAAATATACTGCATTGGCAGTCAACGTTACCTGTCGATACCAACACCACATACTCCCTGACTCCTGCTACAACAAGCTTTTAAACATAGCCGATAGGATACTCACTTCTCCTAAACGACATGTTTTTCAGCGTGGCCAAGCAGGGGGAGTCTGAGGGGGACCTTCGGCCTTCGCAACTGTGAGATGGGCCCCCTCAGAGGTTTTCTTATTTTACAAAATATAATTTACCTTGCTTTATAAAGCAAAATTTATACTTTTAGATATGAGACTTAATTCCTAGAAAAGTCCAGTGATCTTTCCGTTCTCATCTACATCAATTCTCTCTGCAGCCGGTACTTTTGGCAGTCCTGGCATAGTCATGATCTCACCTGTCAGAGCCACGATGAAACCTGCACCTGCGGAGATCTTCAGGTTACGTACAGTAACTTCGAAGTCTGTTGGTGCACCGAGTTTGGTCTGGTCATCTGTCAGACTATACTGTGTCTTAGCTACACAGATCGGGCAGTTGCCAAAGCCAAGAGCTTCGAGCTGTTTTGCCTGTTTCTGAGCATTTGCTGTCAGGACAACTCTCTTACCACCGTATACTTTCTGTACGATCTGGTTCAGTTTGTCTTCGATAGAGCCTTCCAGTTCATATGCATAGGAGAAGTCGTTCGGTTCTTCTACCAGACGAAGAACTTCTTCTGCAAGTTTCACTCCACCTTCGCCGCCTTTTGCCCATACTTCAGAAAGTGCAACGTTTACGCCGAGTTCTTTACATTTTGTTTCTACAAGGTCAAGTTCTGCCTTTGTATCTGTCGGGAATGCATTGATAGCAACTACGCAAGGAAGTTTGTATACATTCTTGATATTGCTTACATGTTTCAGAAGGTTTGGAAGTCCTTTTTCCAGTGCTTCCAGGTTTTCATTATTAAGGTCTGCTTTTGCTACACCGCCATTATATTTCAGAGCACGTACAGTAGCTACGATAACAACTGCGCTTGGGTGCAGACCTGCCATACGGCACTTGATATCCAGGAATTTTTCTGCTCCAAGGTCAGCGCCGAATCCAGCCTCTGTAATTGTGTAATCAGCAAGTTTCATACACATTTTTGTAGCTGTTACAGAGTTACATCCATGAGCAATGTTTGCGAATGGTCCGCCATGAACGATTGCCGGAACATGTTCCAGTGTCTGAACGAGGTTTGGTTTCAGGGCATCTTTCAGAAGTGCAGTCATTGCACCTTCTGCATGAAGATCGCCAGCTGTTACCGGTTTCTGTTCGGAAACTTTACCATATGTATATCCGATGATGATCTTGGAAAGTCTTTCTTTCAGGTCTGTAATATCGCTTGCAAGGCAAAGGACTGCCATGATCTCGGATGCAACTGTGATGTCGTATCCGTCTTCACGAGGCATACCGTTTGTTCTTCCGCCAAGTCCGTCTACTACGTTACGAAGCTGACGGTCGTTCATATCCACACATCTCTTCCATGTGATCTTTCTCGGGTCGATGTTCAGAGCATTGCCCTGGAAGATATGGTTGTCGATCATTGCTGCAAGAAGGTTGTTTGCTGCACCGATGGCATGGAAGTCACCTGTGAAATGAAGGTTGATATCTTCCATCGGAACTACCTGTGCATAGCCGCCGCCTGCTGCACCACCTTTGACACCGAATACCGGTCCGAGAGATGGCTCACGAAGAGCAACCATAACACTCTTTCCAAGCTTCTGCATTGCATCTGCAAGACCTACGGTTGTAGTAGTCTTTCCTTCACCGGCCGGTGTCGGGTTGATTGCTGTCATAAGGATCAGCTTACCGTCTTTTCTGTCACTTTCTTTCAGAAGATTATAATCAATTTTTGCTTTGTATTTTCCGTACTGCTCCAGATATTTATCATCAATACCTGCTTTTTCTGCAATCTTTGTGATTGGCAGCATTTCGCACTCCTGTGCAATTTCGATGTCACTTTTGAATCCCATAAAAGTTACCTCCTTTTTATATACATTTTATATACATTTCGCAAAGGACTTCAGTGATCCGATGATCACATCGCCCATAACAGCCATATCTTCTGCCTGAAAAGATATCGGAAAATTATCCGAAAACAGAATCTGTGAGGATGGCGGAAATTCATCGTCTCCTTCCCACAGGATCATCTGTACCAGATAATCTGGAAAGATCTCCAGCTTATAAGCAATGTCTCCATGCTTCACCGGAACACAGTGCATGTGTTCCATGATTGCCTGAAAATCTTTGATACGGTTTCCATAGGAGAATGCCAGCCGCTTGATACAGCGTCCGTCAAACTGTCGAAGGTATACTTCACCCCACGGCATTTCTCTGTAGGTTTTGAATTTCCCGGTACCTGATGCTTCCGCACCATTCAGCAGAAAACGAATCGTCAGAGTTCTGGCATAGGTCATGGTTTCCAGAGGATAAAATCCCATATCATCCGCTTCGTGGCTGACCTGAAAATCCGGCCAGGAAATCTGATAAACCGTCCCAAGAAATTTCAGAGTAAAATACTTCTGTTCTTCATCATAGGAAATGCCAAGTCTTGCAGCAATTTCCTTTGGATCTGATTCCTGATACTGGCTCAGATAATGTTCCCATGGGAGACGCTCTTTGCTGTCTTTTCCATATCCCAGTTTATCTCCTACAGATTCTGTTTCTGCCGGACTAAATGTTGTTGTTTTTACGTCAGAACTCATAACACACCTCTTCTAAGTTATTAAACAAATGCTTTATCCTGCAAGCATGAACAGCATTTGTATTTTTCACACTTGGATATTATCTTTGATGCACATTCGGAAACATAGATGCATCGGTATGTGGGATAAAACATGCTCCCACGAATTCATCCATGTAAGTCGGAACTGTCGAAAGCTCCATATATGTCATATTTGATGCAAGTTCATAGGTCTTTTTCTCGGCCTGTGTGGAAAGAAGCATCAGATAAGCACCTGTCAGTGATGAGTTACCAATATAATGGAATTTCTCAAGCGGAACATCCGGGAACATTCCGATATTAACTGCATTCTGCATGTTGATTCCACTTCCGATACCACCGGCAACGTAAACATCATCAATCATGGATACATCAAAATCAAGCGAAGACAGCATCGTGCGGATTGCAGAGAAAATAGCTCCTTTTGCACGGATGAAGTTGTCGATATCTACTTCTGTGATCTCAACATCTTTTACAGATCCTGCCTCTTCCTCAAATGCGATCACATAGCTGCCCATTCCATAATGGTCATGGCGGACACGCTTACCTTCACGGACAAATTTGCCCTTCGGGTTGATGATTCCGGTCATAAACAGTTCACTGATCACATCAATGATTCCGGAACCGCAAAGACCGACCGGTTTGGTTCCAGGTTCACCGACTACTTTGTATGTCGGTTCCATGGTTTCTTTATCAATGGTACATGCTTCGATTGCTCCATCTGTCGCACGCATACCGCAGCTGATATCTCCACCTTCGAATGCCGGTCCGGCAGAGCAGGCACAGCTCATCATAAAATCAGAGTTTCCAAAAACGAGCTCACCGTTGGTACCAAGGTCGATAAACAGTGAAAATTCCGGTCTGTTCCAGATCATACTTACCAGTGTACCTGCTGTGATATCGCCACCCACATAGCTTCCGATGTTCGGTGCCATAATAATATGGGCATCTCCATTGATCTCAATTCCGACATCTGATGCAAACAGCGAATTTGTTTTAAAGAAAGCCGGAATATATGGTTCTGTACGCAGGTAATCTGCATTAATTCCTGCGAACAGATGGTTCATTGTCGTATTGGATGCCACACACATACGATAAATCTGGTTCTCCGGAAGGTGAATGCTTCTGCACATCTCATGAATCATCGGGTTGATCGTTTCTTTGATCACTGCATCCTGCAGTTTTTTGATTCCACCAGGTTTCGTTGTCTCAATGATACGGTTGATAACATCCGCACCATAACGGATCTGTCCGTTACCGGAGGAACTCTTGGCAAGGATTTCACCCGTAGCCATATTGATGATGACAGCAGAAACGGTTGTTGTACCAATATCTACTGCGAGTCCACCCATGATCACGTCTTCTTTTGCATCAAAAATATCATAGACAAACATATCATCCGGTGTTACGCGGACCACACATTTCACTGAAAATTTACTTGCACGGAGCACATCCGGAAGTTTACGGAGAACTGCATACGGAACTCTGATCCGTTTCAGATTCATAAATTTGCGAAGTGCTCTTGTCAGTCTCTCAACATCCGGCATGGTATCATCCAGTGTTGGTTCAGTCATCTGGAGTTCTACAACTTCCAGACTATTTCTTAACTGAATTCCGGTCTCTTCGACCTGATTTTTTGCTTTTTCAAAAATTGCGATTTCTTCTTTAGAACTTAAGTCTGCCACTTTCATTCTGCTTTTGTAAGCAGATGCGATGTCCGGCACAAGTACTTCCACATCCGCGCAGATTTTGCTCATGCATGCCAGACGCCATCCTTTTTCAAATTCCTCATCAGAAATATGAAGAGTTTTCTTTGAGTCCAGTTCTCCGCCTTTTAACTGCACCCGACACTTTCCGCAGGCTCCGTTTCCGGAACATGGTGCATCAATTGCCACGTTCGCACCACGTGCAACCTCCAGCAGATTATCCCCCGCATTGGCAAATGCTTCTACCTCACTGCCATTTTCAAATGCAAATGTCACCTTAAACATGCGGTAACCACCTTTCTCGCCTCGTGAATATTCTTGTCTTTCAGCTGTGGCGTTGGGCGTCAGACTTATTGATATTTATAAAAAAGGCCAGAGGCCGCGAAGCCTCCAGCCTTTTTTTATCTACAGCCGTAAAAAAGTCAGACTGATTAGATTTCCAGATAGGAATCTGCGTACAGGTAATTATTTTTGATGATATCACAGGATTTGATTGTTTCCATCAGACGCAGGTCGTTAGGGTTAACGATTGCGGATGTAAGTCCCTGCATCATAGCCATAGCTACCATAGCGGAGTCCATGATCGGACGGATATGTTTCGGCATACCGTTGGAGTTGTTAGAAAGACCACCGGTGCTCTTCATTCCCATATCAGAGATCATTTTGATGAATTCAAGAACTTCCATCTGTTTGTCCTGCATTCCTTTGATAACCAGGAATAACGGATCGAACCACATATCGTTCTCAACGTCCATACCATGTTCCATACCTCTCTCCATCAGAGTCTGCATGTACATCATACGTTCATCATTGTCTTTTGCAATTCCTTCACCGTTGCAAAGAGCGATAACGATTGCATCGTTAGCAGCTGCAACATCAACATAACCGATTCTTCCTGCAGCATCAGCGGAGTTTACGATCGGTTTTCCTTTGGAACGATTGTATACAGAAATACCAGCTTCGATAGCTGCAACGTTGGAAGTATCCAGTGCAAGCGGAACATTGTCAAAGTTGCTCTGCAGAAGCTCTACAGCCCATTTCATCAGTTCCGGTCCATCGTTCTCTGCTGGTCCGATATTTACATCGAGGTATGTAGCACCTGCATCGAGCTGCTGTTTTGCTCTTTTGAGGATCGGCTCAGGATCTCTCTCTGTAAATGCTTTATTAACTGCTGGTGCTGTTGTGGAAAGTCTCTCTCCAATAGTAACAAATTTTGCCATACCTGTGTTCTCCTTTACATGGTTTTTAATGTCTCAGGGAGTTTCCTCCTCCCTGAGAAAAATTATATTTTATGCCGACTTATGCCTGCATATCTTTTAAGAATTTCACAAGCTGAACTGCTTCTCTAGGTCCTACAATGATCTCCCATCCCGGAAGTTTTGCTTCAAGGTCGCCCTTAAGAACAGCTACTTTACCAGGGATAACGAGTTTACGGCATTTTACTTTCGGCTCAACTTCTGTCTTGATGTACTCAGAAATGCTGGTGCTGGAGAATTTACCAGCTGCCCAGGATGTCAGTACGGAAAGTCCGCCTGCATCGTTGATAACCAGATTAAGCGGTACACCGGAACGTTCCAGTTCACCAGAAACTACGAAGTATGTAAGAGCAAAGTCTACGGTTGTAACAACGAGAGAATTCTCATCTGCACCGTTGAGTGGGTAGATACCCGGCTCTACTTTCATCGGTTTCTGTGGATCAGTATAAACGTTCTGACGAAGACCAAACAGTGGAAGAGCCTCTGCATATGTCATCTGTTCCATAACGATGATGGAACCATATTTCATTGTAAATACGGAAGCAAGTGCTGCCTGTAAATGATGATCACCTTTGGCAAGTTTAACCAGGTTAACGATGGATGGATATCCAAATGTTCTGTCCTGATCTTTCAGAGCTGCACGACGAACCATTACAGTATTTGCAAATGTTTCTTTGATGTCAGCACCTGTTGTATCAAGAACAAGGTTTTTGTTGCCAAGTTTTTCAAGAGCTGCTACGGTATCGTAAAGCTCGTTGATGTCTTTTCCGGATACTCCAAGAACTACTCCTGCTTCTGTTGCAACAGCATTCATTGCTTCATAGTTGGAAGCGTTTGCTCCGTTAAGAACCGGTTTGCCATCTTTGCATACTTCAAGAGCTGCTTTTGCGATTTCAGGATCTGTGCATCCAAGAATCAGAGTTCTTCCCAGACCTTTTGCTTTTTCTACAAGTGCTGTATATTTGGCAGCATCTGCTTCTGCATCGCAGTTCACGTATACAAGTTCTACATGCATTCTTTCACCGATACGGTCATAGTCTACATGTGGGATTTCTGCAAGTTTAGCCTCAACTTCTGCATCATCCATGCATGTGCAGAGAGATACAGCATATCTTGGTTTGCTTACAAATGTTTTTTCATGTCTGAACAGAACAGTTTCTCCACCGAGTGTGAACTCTGCATCGCCTGTTCCGATCTTGATTGTCTTCATCGGCGGAGCAGTTGCCTCAGAAAGGGAAGCCAGTGCTTCGTCAGACATATGTGGACACTGTTCAATTTTCATTGCGCCCTGTGCAACTTTCATGGAGAAAGCCATACATGTCGGACATCCACATTCCTTACAGTTTTTCTTTGGTGTTAATTTAAAAATCTGAATACCATTCAGTGCCATAGCTAATTATTCCTCCTATTATTTACACAAGTGCTTTGATCATTTTGGAAATAGTCTTAATTGATTCCGGATGTCTTAAGATTACGGCATCAGAACCAGCTGCAAGGTCAGCTGCAGCAGTCATAACTTCCATATCGATTCCACGCTCATCTGCTGATCCCCATTCAGGCATATCAGCTTCAGAAGCTGTTGCTTCTTTAACTGCCCATGTCTCTGCGGATACAGGTGTAATAATAGGCATCTGCAGCATATTGTCGTTCTGTCCTAATGCTGCACCTTTGATACGGTCCATAGTAGATACTACGTACTCATATCCGTAACCAGCTGCTGCACTACCGATGTTCATAACGATCTTCTTCGCATCAACACCAAGCTGTGTAGTAACAACGTTCAGCTGTTTTGCAAGGTTGATATCAACGGCTGATTCAGCACCAACGATCTGATTATAAGCAAGACCTGCTGCTGCACCGATTGCTTTGTAGTTTTCTTCTTTTTCGGAAAGAAGAAGTGCATTTCTTCCCTGAAGTACTTCTGCAACTTTCGGGAGAAGTTCCGCATCCTTCTCTACGTTCTTGCAGCCTTCTACAACCAGTGGACAGTCGATAGCATCTGCTACTTCTTTAACAACCCCGATAAGTTCTTCAACAGATTTGTTTGCTCCATTCGGGTCTCCACCATCCAGAATCAGGGCAACAAAATCTGCACCTTCTATAGCTGCTGCTTTTTTAGCGATATCAGCCATAGTAGTTGCACCTTCATAGTAAGCTTTTACGCCTTCGGAAAATTCGTCCAGTCCAAGGTCAGAAATCTCAACACCGATCTTCGGTGCGTTTTCTGTTGGTGCATCAAAGCTATAAAATGGGAAGGAGTTTTCTCCTCCGATAGTCACAGTCTTGTCTCCGTTACCGATTGTGACAGAGTTGATCTTTGCGTTAAATTTCTGTGGTTTCTGATTAAACGGCATTTCTCATAAGCCTCCTCTTAATTAATAAACGTATATATTATACTACATCATTGGGTCCATTGACAAGGCTGGATGGCCTTTTTCTGTTAAAAATTCTACAAGCGCTTCCGGATCTGTTGCAACTGTCTCATCACCGATCATATCTGTGAAGTTTTCAATTCCGTAAAGTTCCTGTGCTGTCTTGTTCAGACGTTCTGCTACAGTATCTTTCAGCTCCTTCGGCATCCATACGATACGCTCAATACCGCCTTCAGCCTTCATGAATTTCTTGGAAGAAATGAAATGTTTTCCATGGCCCATAAATCCAGGTGTCTGAACACCACCACCTGTCATGGATGCCATCTCCGGGAATGTCATTCCGAGCGGTGTCATACCTGCATACTCACGGTTTGCAATAACAACGCCGTTAGAGAACGGCTCAATTCCGCAGATACATTCGAAACATCCACAGGATGTCATAGGATCCTGCATGATAGAATACAGTGTAACATGTTCCAGAGCTCCCTGTGAGAATTTCTGAACTGCTTCATCTACATCTTCATAAGAGCCAAGATTCTCGTCGATCGGACGTTCTTTTGTGATCACCTGGCATGGTCCGTTCGGATCCAGTTCATGTGTTGCTTTTGCATCCAGCCATGAAACGGCACCGCAAAGTCCAAGTCTTTCTGGTGTTACTACACATACATGACTTGGAGAAAATGCCTGACAGAGGATACAGCTGTAATATACATCTACAGATTCATCTGTCAGAGTATCCAGACGTTCGTCTCGTCTGTCAAATGTCGGGATTGCAACTTCATGACGGATTCTGGTACATTCTGCAGGATCTGTGTAAATTGTAACCGCACATTTATCAACAACTGCTTCAAATTCATTTTTGACCTGTGCATAAAGCACTTCACCAAAATGTTTTGCACGGAATCCGGCATTGAATGCATCTTTGCTGATTCGGATACGGAACATATCCCTCTGGCCGGTGTGATAAACTCCCTCAATACAGTTAATGTAGTTGTGGAATTTACGTTCGATAACCGGTTCAAAGTCAGGCTGCATCTTCTTACCTGCAACTTCAACTACATAAGCAAGGCTGTGTTTACTGCCTTCTTCAAAAGTATCTACCTCAGGACCTACAACTGTGATCTTGTGGTCTTCTACTTCATCCATATTCTTTGTCTGTACAAGTTCTGCACAGTCTACACGTGAACCATCAAACTCAACCTGCATATCTTTACGACGGATGATCTCACCTTCAAATGCAGATGCAAATGCAACCGGAATATCAATATCTGTAATTTTGATCTTGATACCCCTTGCTTCAAGTGAAACCTTATTGAAATCAGCCACATCCGGGCATGCGATCAATGCGCCCGGAACTTCTACGATATTCTCATCTTCATTGGAAATAACCGGGAAGCCGAGTTTGATTGCGCCTGCACCTGCCGCAAGAATGACATCATCAATTGGTTTGAAAGCATTTACAAAAGCCGGAACTCTGTCCTTTGTATATGTAAGCAATGCGCCGGCATCTCCAGGTGTTACATTACCAAAGATCAGTGCTGCACGGATTGCCACAGATACTACATGAATAACAGATGTTACATCTTTGCCAAGTGGTACGATTCTTACATTATACCCCATCTTCAGTCCAAGTTCTGTTGCCTGATCGATAATACCACCAACCAGTGTTACAAGAATACCCTGTTTCTGATAACTCTTGATCAGATCAACACCTTCCTGTGCAGTCGGAGCTGATCCAAGGATAACAGCAACGCCAGGGATATCACCCGTTACAAGCGGTACTCCAAGCTCACGGATAATTGAATCTGCAAGATGTCCATAACACGGCTCGCTGTATGGTTCCGCTCCATCCAGATATTTCAGAGCTTCAATAAATTCTGCGCAGAGTGCGGTTGCTACCCCTGACATCAGTGCGTCGTCCAGCTCATGATTTCTGGTCATGAGTGTCTTTACAACGCCCAGGGCCTCTTTTAATTCTCCCAATGTTTTGACCTTTACGCCTGTTACTGCGTAATAACATGGCAGGCAATATGCCGTATGGGGAAAGCCCACTGGTTTGTCTGCGCCATGTTCTTTGACTGCTTCGTCCACAGCATTGACGGTCAGGCCATATACTGCATCATTTCCATTAAAGATTCTGTTGATTAACATGTGCACATCTCCACTCTTTGATTTATTAAACCTGAAATGTTTACAAAGCCGCGTTCCCTGCGAAGCATTTCATGTTTGCGTAAGTTACAAACCCTGAATTTTTCCGCAACCCGCTGTTTGCAACAGCTTTACGTCGCAGTTCAAAACTCAGGGTTAACTCCCCAGGAAATGAATGCGAGCATTCATTTCCTTTGCGGGAGTTACATCATCGGATCCATAGCCAGTGCCGGATGTCCTTTTTCTGTAAGGTATTCAACCAGTGCTTCCGGATCTGTTGCTACTGTTTCATCACCGATCATATCTGTGAAGTTTTCAATTCCGTAAAGTTCCTGAGCTGTCTTGTTCAGACGTTCAGCAACGAATTCTTTCAGTTCTTTTGGCATCCATACGATACGCTCGATACCGCCTTCAGCCTTCATGAATTTCTTGGAAGAAATGAAATGTTTTCCATGTCCCATGAATCCAGGTGTCTGAACACCGCCGCCTGTCATGGATGCCATTTCCGGGAATGTCATTCCAAGAGGAGTCATGCCTGCATACTCACGGTTTGCAATAACAACACCGTTGGAGAATGGTTCGATACCACAGATACACTCGAAGCATCCGCATGATGTCATAGGATCCTGCATGATGGAGTACAGTGTAACGTGTTCCAGAGCACCCTGTGAGAATTTCTGAACTGCTTCATCAACGTCTTCGTAAGAACCAAGGTTCTCATCGATCGGACGTTCTTTTGTGATTACCTGGCAAGGTCCGTTAGGATCCAGCTGATGTGTTGCTTTTGCATCCAGCCATGAAACGGCACCACAGAGTCCAAGTCTTTCTGGTGTTACTACACATACGTGGCTTGGAGAGAATGCCTGACAGAGGATACAGCTGTAATATACATCTACAGATTCATCTGTCAGAGTATCAAGACGCTCATCACGTTTGTCGAAGATCGGGATTGCAACTTCGTGACGTACTCTTGTACATTCTGCCGGATCTGTATAAATAACAACTTCACATTTATCAACAACTGCGTCAAATTCATTTTTCACAGATGCGTAAAGAACTTCACCAATGTGTTTGATCTTGAATCCTGCATTGAATGCATCAATGCTGATACGGATACGCTGCATATCACGCTGTCCTGTATGATATACACCTTCGATACAGTTAATGTAGTTGTGGAATTTACGCTCGATAACCGGCTCAAAGTCAGGCTGCATGTTCTTGCCTGCAACTTTAACAACATATGCAATGCTGTTCTTGCTTCCGAGTTCCATGTCGTCTACTTCCGGTCCTACTACTGTGATCTTGTGATCTTCTACTTCAGAAGCGTCACATGTCTGTACAAGCTCTGCACAGTCTACACGGGAACCATCGAATTCAACCTGCATATCTTTACGACGGATGATCTCACCTTCGAATGCAGATGCGAATGCAACCGGAATATCGATATTTGTGATCTTGATCTTAATGTCACGTGCTTCAAGAGATGTAGCATTGAATTTGCTTACGTCTTCCTGAACGATCAGGCTCTTTGGTACACGGAAGATATTTTCTGTTTCGTTTGTAACAACCGGGAATCCAAGTGCGATAGCACCTGCACCACAGGCTACGATAACATCATCCAGAGGTTTGAATGCGTTAACGAATGCCGGTACACGATCCATTGTGTATTTCATCAGTGTGCCTGCATCTCCAGGTGTTACGTTACCGAAGATCAGAGCTGCACGAAGAGCTACAGATACTACATGGATAACTGCTGTAACGTCTTTTCCAAGCGGAATAACACGTACGTTTGCACCTGTCTTCATTCCTGCTTCTGCAACCTGGTCGATGATTCCGCCAACCAGTGTTACCAGGATACCCTGTGCCTGATAACTCTTAACAAGAGCAACGCCTTCTTCTACTGTAGGAGCAGATCCAAGGATTACTGCTACACCAGGGATATCGCCTGTTACAAGCGGTACACCAAGTTCACGGATAACTGCATCTGCAAGATGTCCGTAGCATGGTTCTTCGTATGGTGTTGCACCATCGATATATTTCAGAACTTCGATGAATTCTGCGCAGAGTGCTGTAGCAACACCTGACATAAATGCATCATTTAATCTTTTTTCTCTTGTCATAAGTGTTTTAACAACACCAAGAGCTTCTTTTAATTCTTTTAAAGTTGTAACTTTTGTTCCTGTTACAGCGTAGTAACATGGAAGGCTGTATGCGGTATTCGGGAAGCTGACAGCTTTGTCTTCGCCGTACTGAGCGATTGCTCCGTCGATAGCGCCCTCTGTTAAACCAAATACAGCATCATTTCCGCTAAAAACTCTATCAAATAAAGTCACCTTAATACCTCCTGTTTTTACAGATTTGAATTCTGATCAATCTTTTCTTTTATTTTTGTGATCTCAGCTGTTACGGTCTGACTGAAATCATAAGGGGATTTTCCCTGACGGTCAGCATCTATAACCTCCGTGTTGTAATGGAGCATGCCAAGAAGGTCTTCTGCCGGGATTCTGGAACGGATAAATTCCTCATCCTCCTCATTTCTTACCTTGTTTGCCACAACCTTGACCTGAGCAACACCCAGATCACTGGCAAGACGTTTGACATTTTTGTATGTCTGTACGCTTCTTGCACCTGGTTCGATCACTACGATAAATGCGTCAACTCCCTCTGTGGTTCCTCTGCCGAGATGTTCCAGGCCGGCCTCCATATCAAGAATTACCACATCTTCTCTTCTCAGTACCAGATTGTTGATAATACGTTTCAACATTACATGTTCCGGACATACGCATCCGCCGCCGCCTGTCTCGACAGTTCCCAGGACAAGGAGTCGCACGCCATTGCAGACCTTACCATATTTATCCGGAATATCATCTACTTTCGGATTCAGATGATAGAACTGATTTCCTGCTGTCGCACCTGTACGTTCCTCCACAAGCTTACGCATTTTGGAGATTGGTACGATGGAATCCAGCGTTTCCTCGTCAAATCCCAGCGCCAGGCCAAGATTTGCATCCGGATCCACATCTGCTGCAAGTACCGGTCTGCCCTCTGCTGCATACAACCTCGCGAGCGTTGCTGCAAAAGTAGTTTTGCCTACGCCGCCTTTTCCTGTAACTGCTATTTTCATTTTATGTCATCCACCTTTTATTACATTTTTAAGATCACAACGGATTAGATTCCTAATGCTGTTCTCTTTTCTTCAATTCTTTCGATCATCAGATCAACTAATTTCTCAATATCTGTTTCTACTGTGTAAGCTGCGCCTGTCCATTTTCTTGTTCCTTCTGTAAGAAGTTCGCACATCTCTGAAGAACCGGAAACGTATGGATCAACACCAAGGAATGTATCAATACCAGTAGCTACTACGTAGTTACCGATAGATACAGCTTTTTCAGACATCCACTCAGGAGCACATCCAACTACCGGAAGCTGGTTGATCTGAAGTCCTGAATCTTTTGCAAGTTCAGCAGCCAGAAGCATCATACGAGAAATATCTACGCATGATCCCATATGTAATACAGGCGGGATATCAGCCAGTTCACATACACGTTTCAGACCTGCACCGCAGAGTTCTCTTGCGGATTTGTCCATCAGACCAGCCTTTGCAGCTGCCTGTGCGGAACATCCGGAAGCGATGATAACGATATCGTTTGCGATACATTTCTTCATCAGTTCGATATGTGCATAGTCAGGACGGATTTTCGGGTTGTTACATCCAACCATAGCAACAGCACCACGGATAACACCGGAAGTGATACACTCAAGTAATGGTTTTGTTGTTCCTGTTACATCAACCTGAGAGTTTGTAACACCATCAAGAACTTTTACAATTGCTTCCAGAGAGTAACCAACGGTAGCTTTCTGTTTCAGCTGCGGGATATGTACAAGTTCTGGTTTTCTGTTCTTGAAGTTATCGATAGCCATCTTAACGATTGCTTTTGCATTTTCTCCAGCTGTTTCAGCGTTGAATCTGATGAATTCAGAATCTGGCATCTGAGCGATCGGAGAAGTTGTAACGAATTTTGTATGGAAGCATTTGCTCAGAGGTCCTAATGCAGGGAAGATACACTGAACATCAACTACGATTGCTTCGCAGGCGCCTGTCAGAACAACGTTTTCCTGCTGCAGGAAGTTACCTGCCATTGGAATACCACGACGCATTGCTACTTCGTTTGAAGTACAGCATACACCGGAAACAGTGATTCCTTTTGCTCCTACGGATTTTGCATAATCGATCATTTCTTTGCTGTCTGCATATTCACAGATCATTTCAGAAAGACTCGGGTCATGTCCGTGTACAACGATGTTTACGTTTTCTTCAACCATAACACCAAGGTTTGCTTCTGTGTCGATCGGCTTCGGAGTTCCGAAAAGTACGTCAGAGAACTCTGTTCCCATCATGGAACCGCCCCATCCATCTGCAAGGCCGCAGCGGAGAGACTGTTTTACAAGTGCTTCCGGAAGAGAAGAACATCCCATATGAGTCATATGCAGAGAACTTGCAACTTCACGGTCGATCGCACGTGGTGCGATTTCATTTTCGATAAGTTTTTCTTTCTGTCCAGCCGGCATTCTGTCGAGGAATCTCTGGTATCCGAACGGTTTACCATATTCCATAAGGCCAAGTTCAGCCATCTCGTGAGCCAGATCATAAATGTCTTTTCCTTCTGTTTCTACGCCCCATTCTTTAGCGATGCGGAGCAGCTTTTCAGGATCTTTTACCTGATAGTTTCCGCCTTCTTTTGCGCAGTACAGTGTGTGGCAGATTTCACGACCGTGATCAGAGTGAGTAGCTGCACCACCAGCTGTGAATTTCAGGAAGTTTCTTCCTACGATACCGTGTGCATCGCATCCGCAAACTCCTCTTGGAGCCTTAGGTGTAATACGACATGGTCCCATAGCACAGATTCGGCAACAGATACCCTGCTCACCGAACTTACAGTGTGGAGTCTGATTCTTTACTCGAAACTGCCATGCGTCCGCGCCTACCTTCGCGCCTGTCTCTAACAGTCTTTCGGTAGCAGCTTCAAATTCTTCCACTGTAGTTAATTTGAATTCACTCATTATAGACCTCCTTTAATTTGTACATGAATGAGTTCATGTATTTATAGTGTTTTCTATATAATAACCCTCGAGACAGAACCCATCCCCGCCCATGGGTTATTTTCGTGTTAAAAAATATGCCTTTTTCCAGCACAAATACCCCTGCTGTCTGCAAAAGACAGCAAGGGTCCTTTTTAAAGATTTAATTTTTTTACAATTTCTTTCAGTGCAACCTTAACCGGATTATCCTCCGGCAGAGCTGCTGTCGGACGGCCTTCGCAGTCATACTCATAAACAGTTTCATCCTGCGGTACCACACCGAGAAGATGAAGTCCCTGTTTTTCTATTTCTTCTTTGATTCCATCGTTCAGTTCACCTTTCGGTGCACGGTTAACGATCAGACCGACTGTTTCCGGATGCATATTACATTCATCGATCAGCTTTGCAATTCTGCCAACTGCCTGAATTCCTCTTCTGGAGCAGTCACTGACAAGGATTGCCGTCTGCATGGACGGAAGAACGCCTCTGCTGATATGTTCCATACCAGCCTCATTGTCTACCACAATATAAGGATAATGATTCTGATATTTTGCAAGCTGTGCCTGAAGAAGACCATTGACATAGCAATAGCAGCCTTTTCCCTGTGTTCTGCCCATAACCAGCAGATCAAAATCATCTTCTTCTGTCAAAGCATCTTCAAAACGCATCTCCGCATAATCTGCCTTGGACATTCCCTTAGGAATCGGACTTTCTTTGACAAGTTCTGCCTGTGCGATTTCTTCTCTTACGTCGCCGAGAGTGGTCTCAACCTCAACTCCGAGGACTTCATTAAGATTAGAGTTTGCATCTGCATCCACTGCAAGGATTGGTCCTTTGCCCTGTTCGCAGAGATACTGGATCAGCATTCCGCATAAAGTAGTTTTACCAACGCCGCCTTTTCCGGCGACAGCAATTACGTGTGCCATAATAATAGAGTGCCTCCTACTCTAATTCCGCATTTATGAAATTTATAAATCCGCAATTTAGTAATTCTGATTTGAAAAAATTATTCACAGCTGAGTTTTACAATGCTGTTTGCCAGGTCTACCATAAGAATACGTCCTTCGACTACCCTCTCATCTCCCATAATATCTCTGAGCACAAGTTTATTTCCATCTACATCGATTCTGGATACATTTTTGAATATCACAGAATCATCACTTTCTTTATATACTGTTGCAAGACACATAATTTTGCCTCCTAGTTATGTCATTTGAAATCTGGTATATCATTTCATTTCTTCTTTTACCAAAGTAAGTGCCAGTCCAAGGCGCATATTTCCCTTCTGGAAATCAGCCACTGCTTCTTTGATCGTTTTTGCCGAATTATCAAGTCCCATTTTCTGAAGATTGTCAGCCATCTGATCAAGTTCGGCTGCATGGTGTTCATTGTGCTGCAGCATATAGGTGAGCAGTGCAATCGTTTCTTTCTTGCAGTCACCGCCTTCGCAGGATCCACAGTCTCCATGAGAATGTGTATGATCTCCGTCGCCATGTGTATGAGCATGTGTATGTGTCACGCCATCTGCGTGTGTGTGTTCATGTGAATGTTCCGGTGTATGTTCATGTCCATGCTGGACAAGATTTCCGTTCTCATCCTTAATAAGATGCATATAAAGCTCCTTTCTCCGGTTCTACCTCCGGGGCACCTGAAAACAGGCGCACTTATGACAAGAATTTATCAATTAAATCCATTATACATCTTTTGTTCCGGTTTATCAAGGATATAATAAGAAAAAATAGACAAAAGGGTTCGAGATTTCTTCCTGTTTTTTTATACTTTTTCATGGTAAAGTGCACTTCTCCAGTTTTCTATGCTGTTAGATAAATAACGCATTTGTTTTTTAATTAACAAGCTGTGTATTTCCTTTTTTGCCTCTCTTGTATTATTTTTTTAACAAATTTGATTTTCTTCTTTCACAATTATATGGTATAATAAACAAAAATTGTGAGTTTACAGGCAAGGAGGATTCATTTTGACAACTTCCGTATTTTTAAACAACGACAGAACCATGCCTCTTCTGGGCCTTGGCCTTTATAAAACAACTGACGCAGTCGAAGCCGAAGATGCGATTGCCGCCGCTGTACAGAATGGATATCGCCTTTTGGATACCGCTTCTGCATATAAGAACGAAGAATTCGTCGGATGTGGAATTGCCAAATGCGGTGTTCCAAGAAAAGATCTTTTTATCACAACCAAGATCTGGAACAACGCTCAGCGTCTTGGTGATGTAGAAGGAGCTTTTCAGCGCAGTCTGGATCGTCTCGGTCTTGATTATATCGATCTGTATCTGATTCACTGGCCGGTACCTGGCTGCTTTCTGAACACCTGGAAAGATATGGAAAAGATTCTTGAATCAGGACGAGCTTTATCTATTGGTGTCAGTAATTTTGAAATTCGCCATCTGGAAGAGCTCCGGAGAGTTTCCGGCATCGTACCCGCTGTCAATCAGATAGAATGTCATCCACTCTGTTATCCAAAAGAGCTTATTGAATACTGTCAGGCAAACGACATTCAGGTACAGGCATATGCTCCATTGGCCAGAGGCGCTTATTTGGACAATGATGTCTTATGTGTACTTGGCACCAAATATGCACACACGCCAGCACAGATAGGTCTTCGCTGGGCTGTACAGAAGGGAATCTCTGTCATTCCCAAATCCGTTCATCCAGAGCGTATTGCTTCTAATGCAAGGATTTTTGATTTTACGATCGATCAGGAGGATATGGATCTTCTGGATACTCTGAATCAGAATTACCACAGTTCATCTATTCCAGAAGATCTGAGAGATATTGTTTTTTAGATTTGCTTTTCAGCCAACAAAAACCGGCCGGTCCGTATGCAGACGGATCAGCCGGTTTTATATTTGTCTGATATTTTTTCGATTTCTTTAGTCTGTGCCATTCTACCACGGAAGCATCGGAGTCTCTACTTTTTTGTCACGGACCATCAGGTCTCGCACCGCATCCGCTGCTGACTTATCTTCAAAAAGGACCTTGTTCACTTCCATAATAATCGGCATTTCCACATCGTATTTTTCCGCCAGACTCTTGGCCGCTTTCGCAGAGTAAACACCCTCTACTACCATTTTGACTTCATTCATCGCCTGCTGCATAGTATAGCCTTTGCCCATCAGGTAACCAGCCTTGCGGTTACGGCTGTGAACACTTGCACAGGTAACGATCAGATCCCCCATCCCGGACAATCCATAGAACGTCTCCATATGTGCGCCCATTTTTGTTCCCAGACGTGCAATTTCCGCAATTCCTCTGGTAATAAGAGCTGCTTTTGTATTATCACCATAGCCAAGTCCATCTGCTGTACCGGCAGCAAGAGCAATGACATTTTTCAGAGAACCACCCAGCTCTACGCCAAGTGTATCCGGTGTTGTATACACACGAAATACAGGGCTCATAAAAATCCCCTGAATGTATTCTGCTGTCTCTCTCTTCGGTCCGCTGATCACACAGGTCGTCGGAATCCCTCTTCCCACTTCCTCCGCATGGCTTGGTCCTGAAAGCACATAAACACCCGCTGCCGGAATCTCTTCGCTGATGATATCTGTCATGGTCATCAGAGTTTTTTCTTCAATTCCTTTTGCGACATTGACAATAATCTGCTCATCTTTTACATAAGGTGCCATTAATTCAGCTGTACCTCTGACATAAGGGGACGGCACAGCCAGAACAATCACCTCAGCCGTCTCCACGCAGTTCTTCACGTCTGCAGTAAGATCAATGTTTTCCGGAATATGAACCCCCGGAAGTTTGGAAGTAAGCTCTCTTGTTTGTTTCAGAGTATCTACTTCTTCCTGAAATCTGGACCAGAGACGCACTTCATGCCCATTATTATTCAAAAGAACGGAAAGTGCGGTTCCCCAGCTTCCGGCTCCCAACACACTGATTTTTGCCATATTACGCTACCTTTAACCTTTCTTTGTTTTTCCAAGGAAAACTTTGTTTTCTGTTCCATTTGCAAGGCGGACAATATTTGCCCTGTGTCTCCAGAAAGCCAGCACCGTCAGGAATCCCATTACTATGTACATTTCTGTCGTATGACTTCTGTCCATGCCATAGCCGCCCATCTCTCCACGCACGATCATTGCGATCAGTGCCACCAGATAACAGCTCAGAGAACATAAAGAAACATAATGTGTACCCAAAAATAATACAAAAAATACGATTGCACAGAGAACAAACAGTCTCCAGTCAAATGCGATCAGAAATCCTACCGATGCAGCAATCCCCTTGCCACCGCGGAACCCAAGCGTTACCGGAAAATTATGTCCAAGCACGCATCCCGCAGCTGCATAAATAGAGAGCAGCGGCAGGATATCCGCACTTTTTTCTTTAAAAATCAGTCGTACCGCAACAATTGCAAACACGCATTTCAGGCAGTCTCCCAGAAGTGTCATTGCTCCGGCTTTTTTTCCAAAGGTACGCAGCGCATTCGTTGTGCCCGCATTTCCGCTTCCATGCTCACGGATATCTGTTTTGTGTATTTTTCCAATAATGTACGAAGTCTGAAACAGGCCAAAAACATAGCCTATCAGAATACAGATCAAACGTTCCAACATTTCACTCAGCTCTTTTCCCCGCGTTCACGGATAATAAATTTCAGAGAAGTTCCGCGGAATCCAAACGCATCGCGAACTTTATTCTCAATATATCTTGTATATGAAAAATGCATCAGTTCTTTGTCATTTACAAAAATCACAAATGTAGGCGGCTTAACCCCCACCTGTGTCATATAGAAAATCTTGAGACGTTTTCCTCTGTCTGACGGTGGCTGCTGCATAGCCACTGCCTCGGACAGAATCTCATTCAGTACACCTGTCTGGATACGAAGTGTCTGGTTTTCAATAACTGCATCAATGGTTTCAAAAAGTTTTGGAAGTCTCTGACCTGATTTTGCAGAAATAAATACAAGCTCCGCATAAGGCATATATGCCAGCACTTCACGGATACGGTTTGTGTGTTTGTAGATGGTTTTATCATCCTTTTCAACTGCATCCCATTTATTGACAGCTATGATAACACCCTTGCCGCGCTCATGTGCGATTCCGGCGATCTTTGCATCCTGCTCGGTTACACCTTCGGTTGCATCGATCACTACAACGACCACATCTGCCCGTTCAACTGCTGTTACGGTACGAATCACGCTGTAACGCTCAATTTCTTCTTTGATCTTACCTTTACGGCGAAGTCCTGCTGTGTCAATAAAAATGTATTCCCTGTCTTTCCATTTTACTTTGGCATCGACTGCATCTCTGGTAGTTCCTGCGATATCAGAAACAATCACTCGGTCTTCGCCCAGAAGTTTGTTGATCAGAGAAGATTTACCTACGTTTGGTTTACCAACCACTGCAACCTTCGGGATATCGTCATCTTCTTCTGCATCCAGATCTTCCGGGAATTCCTTAATGATCTCATCCAGCATATCACCGATACCGGTACGGTTGGCCGCAGAAATTGCTACCGGCTCTCCGATTCCAAGATTATAAAATTCATAAACGTCCATCATATATTTTTGAACGCTGTCAACTTTATTTACAACAAGAACGACCGGTTTCTGGCTTCTACGAAGCATATCTGCCACTTTTGCATCGGAATCAACAAGCCCCTGCTGCACGTCTGTGATAAACACAATGACATCCGCAGTATCGATCGCGATCTGTGCCTGTTCTCTCATCTGTGATAAAATAATATCTCCGCTGTCCGGCTCAATACCACCTGTATCGATCAGTGTGAAAGACTTATCCAGCCATGTCACATCTGCGTAGATTCTGTCACGGGTAACCCCCGGTGTATCTTTTACAATGGATATCATCTCACCTGCCAGCGCATTAAATAACGTGGATTTGCCTACATTAGGCCTTCCCACTATTGCAACTACTGGTTTGCTCATACATTTGTCTCCTTATCTGTTTTTTATGTTCAACCGGATCCAGCACTGCCGAAACAAGGTCCGCTCCGCCAGGATCCACTACTATGATTTCTTTTCCAAGTTTTTCGGAAAGTTCTGTTATTGTAATATCATCGAGAAATACATCTTCTCCGCTTCGAAGCATGTTACACGGAATCAGAAGCCTGTCTCCCAGTTTCCGTCCGGAAAGCTGTTCTATAAGATCCTGCCCTGTAATAAGTCCGGAAACAGTGATCTTCTCTCCAAAGAAGTTATTTTTGATTGCAATTACCTCTGATGTGATGTTCGGATATTTTTCCCTGATCACATCCATACATCCTGCTATATAAGGAGCTGCAAGTCTTCCTGTCGCAACGGTGACCGAAAGTTTCCTGTCATCTCCATCTCTTTCCGCAACTGCCTGCCGAACCTCTGCATCCAGAAGCCGCAGCATGCCCACACCGTTTTCCAGCTGCAGATAGCCATCATAGCGATCTTCTTCCGGGAGTTCCTCCCCCGCCAGAATATACCATTCATCAGAGGCATGGATAAAGTGGATACCATATCTCTCATACATGATCTTCTGCCAGCGATGGATCTGTTCCAAAACCGCCTTCGCATCTTCTTTTGTAAAAGGTTCCAGTGGATAGAGTCCTTTGCGGAACTTCGTCAACCCTACCGGAACAACAGATACGCTCTGAAGTACCGGTGCATATTCAGACATTTTCTGAAGGCTGTATTCCAGTTCTTCTCCATCATTCACACCCTTGCACAGAACAATCTGCCCATTCATGGTAATTCCCGCTTCATAAAGCTGATCTACCTTTTTCAGTGCATCTCCTGCAAAACGATTATGCAGCATTTTGCAGCGAAGCTGCGGATTCATTGCCTGAAAAGACACATTGATAGGCGAAAGGTGATATTTGATCACACGTTCAATATCTTCCTGACTCATATTCGTCAGTGTAACATAATTTCCCTGCAGAAAAGAAAGCCTGGAATCATCATCCTTGAAATACAGTGTTTCTCTCATGCCTGGCGGCATCTGATCGATAAAGCAGAACATACAGTGATTGCTGCAGGAACGGTAATCATCCATCAGGCCATTCTCGAATTCGATTCCAAGATCTTCATCGTAATCCTTCTCAACTTCAAGTTCCCAGAGTTCACCATTGGCTTTTTCTATCAGAAGTTCTATATATTCATCATTCATGAGATAACGATAGTCAAAGACATCCTCCACCAGCTGGTGATTGATCTCTGCCAGTATATCTCCCGGTTCCAGTTCCAGTTCCTCACCGATACTTCCCGGAAGAACCCTGGAAATCACATGTTTCTTTTTCTTCATATAAATCCTTTCTAACCTTACCATATCTGTGTTTGCACCAAAGAACGCAAAATACCCCAGATAACATTACTATAACAATTCTGTAGTGAAAAATCAATAAATTCCTTGACGGGATTTAGGGCAAATGTTATAAATGTATTAGGACTCAGTTTGAAAACTATACCTAGGAGGAATATTATGCCAAATATAGAGTTACTTGAAAAATCAACTCCTGTTGCGCCTGTTCGCATTGCAGCACTTGCAGGATGTCAGGATCTCGCCAATGAGGTTGACAAGAAACTTGTAAAATTCCGTAAAGAACTTGTTGCCAAAAAGAAACCAAGCCAGATTCCACAGGGTTACAGCCTTCCATCTTTTCTGGTTGATTCCGAGATCATCCGTTTTGGTACCGGTGAGGGCAAAGGTCACATCAAAGAATCTGTTCGTGGTGCCGACCTTTTTATTATGGTAGATATCACCAATTACAGCCTTACCTACAAAGTGTGCGGACACGAGAACCACATGTCCCCGGATAATCATTTTCAGGATCTGAAACGTATCATCTCTGCTGCAACAGGCAAAGCACATCGAATCAATGTTATCATGCCGTTTCTGTATGAAGGTCGTCAGCACCGTCGTACCAAACGTGAATCCATGGACTGCGCACTGATGCTTCAGGAATTAAGGGATATGGGTGTTTCCAACTTCATCACTTTTGATGCACATGACCCACGTGTTCAGAACGCAATTCCTCTGAATGGTTTCGACAACTTCTTCCCGACCTATCAGTTCCTGAAAGCTCTGGTAAAAGAAGTCAAAGATTTCAAACTGGACAATGACCATCTGATGATCATCAGCCCAGATGAAGGTGCTATGTCAAGAGCCGTATACTTTTCCAATATTCTTGGCGTAGATATGGGTATGTTCTACAAACGCCGCGACTACTCCACTGTTGTCAACGGCAAAAACCCGATCGTTGCTCACGAATTCCTCGGTGATTCCGTAGAGGGCAAAGATGTTGTTATCATTGATGACATGATCGCATCCGGAGAAAGTATGCTGGATGTTGCCAAACAGATCAAGGAACGAAAAGCCAAACGAGTATTTATCTGTACTACTTATGGTCTTTTCACAGAGGGACTTGCCAAATTTGATGAATATTATGAGAAGGGTTGGATTGACAGAGTCATCACCACAAACCTGAACTACCGTCTTCCGGAGCTCCTCACAAAAGAATATTATATTGAAGCAAACATGAGCAAATATCTTGCAAGTATCATCGATATCATCAACCATGATGTTTCAGTAGAAAAAGTTCGTTCCAACAACGAAAAGATTATGGAACTGATGGAAAAAGTCAATAAACGATAAACCAAAACGGGAGCTTCCTTTCACAGGAGCTCCCGCTTTTATTATAATGTATTTTATATATATTATTTTCTACGTATTCCAAGAAATGCTCCCAGATTTCCTCTTTTTCCATGTGATGCACGATGCGAAAAAAGAAACTCCGGGTTACAGCAGGTGCAGATTCCCGGCATGGAAATATGTTCTTCCTTTATTCCAGCTTCTAACATAATAAGCCTGTTTGCCTCCCAGAGGTTCAGCTGATATTTTCCATTCTCTTTTATATAAAACAGTGAATCCCAGTACTTTTTTTCAAATGACTTCTGAAATTCCAGAATCACATCTTCACTCACTTCATAACATTTCTGACAGATAGAGGGCCCGATCGCACTGTAAATATCTTTTGGATCTGTTCCGTATTCCTCATTCATTTTCTCGACCGTTACTTTTCCGATCTTCGCAGCAGTTCCTCTCCACCCTGAATGCGACAGTCCGATTGCACGATGTACCGGATCCACAAAATACAACGGCACGCAGTCCGCATAAAATGTTGCCAGTACAAGTCCGGGAACATTTGTAACCATTCCATCTACATCCGTATACGGCCTTGGCTTCGTAATGCCGTTTCCTCTGTCTTCTTCTGTTATTACACGAACATTCGCAGTATGTGTCTGGTCAGAAGTCACGATATCTTCTGCCGAAAATCCCACTGCCTCTGCAAGCCTGCGATAATTTTCATGAACAGCCGCATCCTCATCCCCTCTCGTAAAACTAAGGTTCATCGAAGAATAGACTCCCTGACTTACTCCGCCAAGTCTGGTGCTGAACGCATGTACGATATCCGGAAACTGTTCAAATGCCTGATAGCTCAGCCAGGTAACCCCTTTATTTTCTTTTATCCTCATATGAGGTTTTCCTTCCTCATACCATCTGATTTCTGTCATCTTCTGCTCCTTTATCATTCATCCACAATAATCAAATGCATTTTTGATCCATTGAATCTGTTCACCGTCAATCGCAACTACATCAAACCGACACGGCGGTTCTCCATAGCCATATCGCAGCAAAAAGAACTGTGCAGCCTGGCTGATACGCTTCTGTTTGCGATAATCTACTGCTGCAGATGCATATCCGCTTTCTTTATTGCTTCGATACTTCACTTCTACAAATACCAGATATTTTCCATCTCGAACGATCAGGTCAATTTCTCCGCTTTTGCAGCGAAAATTCTTTGTTACAATAAAAAGGCCCTGTTTTTTCAGAAAGGCAGCCGCCTCTTCTTCATGGCAGCTGCCTATTTTACGTCTATTAATGCTCAGATTTGTTCTCTCATTTCTTATTTATGTGTAGGTATCTTATGTAATTTATACGAAATGTGTAATAAAACTTGCCCTGTGGATCGGTGTTGGTCCATATTTCTGAAGAGCCGCAATATGTTCTGCAGAGCCATACCCTTTATTAGATGCAAAACCATATTCCGGCATAGTCTTGTCATATTCCACCATCAGACGGTCTCTCGTAACTTTTGCTACAATACTTGCAGCCGCAATAGATGCGCTCTTGGCATCTCCCTTAATGATCGGCACCTGCGGAATTTCAATTCCCGGAATCGTAACCGCATCATTCAGAAGAAGCTGCGGCATAACCGCAAGTTTACTTACCGCCTGTCGCATTGCCTCATAGGTTGCCTGCAGAATGTTGATTTCATCAATTCTTGCCGGACTTGCCATTCCCAGTCCTACTGCAACTGCTTCTCGCATGATCACATCATACAGTTCCTCTCTTTTATGTGCAGTCAGTTTCTTGGAATCATTCAGATACAGAATAGGGTGATCTTTCGGAAGAATCACAGCGCAGGCTACTACCGGCCCTGCAAGCGGTCCTCTTCCCACTTCATCAATTCCACAGAGATATCCAAGATGCTCATATTTATGTTCAAACTGCATCATCTGTTCCATACGAAGCTTTTCTTTTTCCAGCGCATCCAGTTTTTTTCGATATTGCTGTACCAGTTTCTGCACGCCGCTCCGAAGATCTGTTTCATACATCTGACAGATAGCATTCCAGTCCGCTTCCCGTGCTACTGAAAACTCTTCTTTTATCTCACCGATCGTTTTCATTCACTTTTCTCCTGCTCTGCCCATTCCAGAGTCACACGTCCAATCTTACCACCACGGAAATCATCAAAGAGAAGTCCTGAAGCCTTTACATAATCCAGTTCTTCTCCCTTTTTGAGGCATCCACGTGCTCTGGCAATTTTCCCAAGGATTTCAACAGCCGTTCCTTCCTCCGAAATCCCATAACGTTTCTCAAGAAGCCCACTGTAATTTGTTCTCAGATGTTCAATCAGCCAAAGTGCAAGTTCTTCCATATTCAGGATATCATCTTTGATCGAACCGACACAGGCCAGCCGGATTCCCACCTGCTGATCCTCAAATTTCGGCCAGAGAATTCCAGGTGTGTCCAGAAGCTCTACATTTTTGTTCAGGCGGATCCATTGTTTTCCCTTGGTCACACCAGGTCTGTTTCCGGTCTTTGCACATGCTTTTCCCGCAAATGTATTAATAAACGTAGATTTTCCAACATTCGGGATTCCAGCCACCATTGCACGGATTGGACGGTTTTTAATTCCACGGCGGCGGTCACGTTCAATTTTTTCCTTACAGGCCTCCTGTATAACATTCTGAATGGTCTTCATTCCAGATCCATTTCTGGAATCCACTTTTACAACATGAAAACCTCTCTTCTGAAAATATTCTTTCCATGCTTCATTTTGTCTTTCATCCGCCAGATCTGCTTTGTTCAGAAGAATCAGTCTTGATTTATTCTGTCCAAGCTGGTCAATATCCGGATTTCTACTGGAAAGAGGCACTCTGGCATCTACCAGTTCTATAATCAGATCGATCAGTTTCAGATCTTCCTGCATTTGTCTTTTTGCCTTGGTCATATGACCAGGATACCACTGTACGTTCATATATTACCTACCCTTTCGTAAATCCCAGTTTTTCAAACGGAGAACATGTGAACCAGATCTTACCTACAATATATCTCTTGCGGACCATACCGATATCTGCATACCGACTGTCCTCACTGTTGTTTCTGTTATCTCCGAGGACAAAGTATTCTCCAGATTCAAGCGTAACCGCAGTTGCAGCAAGGCCTGGATTGGTTATCATTGGAAAATCTTTGCCTTCATTATATACCTCTCCATTGATCAGGATTCTTCCTCCTGTTATCTGTACTGTTTCTCCCGGCAGCCCTATCACACGTCGGATATGAAGAGCCGCATCATCACTTGCACTTGTACGGAATACGATCATATCTCCCCTCTGCGGAGAAGAAAATTTATATACTGCTCTATTTATAAAAAAACGGTCTCCGACAGAAATCGTCGGTTCCATGGAGCTTTCCTGCATCGTAACTGTCTGAAACATCATGATCGCAACAACAGCTGCAAACACCAGTGTTACCATGATTTGAAATACCCAGCGCATGGAACTGCGGACTTTTTCATTTTCAAATTTTTCTTTTACTTCCTGTACTTTGGGATATTCTTTCCAGTTTTTTATTTCCATAATTATTCTCCCATAATGGAAAAAGAGGGACAATAGCTGTCGTTATTGTCCCTTCTTTTGAAACCTTTGAAATTTTCTTATCTAACGCGTTCTTTAACTTTAGCAGCTTTACCAACGCGGTCTCTCAGGTAGTTCAGCTTAGCACGGCGAACTTTACCCTGACGGATAACTTCTACTTTAACAACGTGTGGGGAGTGAATCGGCCATGTCTTCTCGACGCCAACACCATTGGAGCTCTTTCTTACTGTGAAAGTTTCTCTGGTGCTTCCACCCTGTCTTTTAAGAACTGTTCCCTCGAAGATCTGAATTCTTTCGCGGTTTCCTTCTTTGATCAGTGCGTGTACTCTTACTGTGTCACCTACACGGAATTCCGGTACTTCTGCTTTTAACTGAGCAGACTCGATGTTTTTAATGATGTCGTTCATTTTATTTTCTCCTATTCTTATCTGGATGTTCTTAATACATTGAACTGTAACAGAGGACCATCTTTTTTTACAACGGTATTGATTATACTATACATTCTGGTCCATTGCAAGCAGTTTTTTAGTTGTTTTCCGTGTTTTCTGCAGTCGTTGTATCCGTAGATGCACTGTTATCCACAGTAGTATCATCATTACTGCTAAGAAGCTGATTCAGTTCATCGATCATTTCTTCATCTTTCAGCCGGAATTTAACCTCCACTCGTCTGGAAGCATCCTTATCTACATTTCCGTTTGCATCAAGAACCGGATTTGCCATGGAATGCCCATTGACTGTGAGATATTTTTCCAGATTCTGTGACTGCGTGGTATCCAGAAAGTTTCCCTGAATGTCAAGAAGGTACTGAGCCACTGCCAGTGATCTCTGCTGGGAAAGCTGCAGGTTATAGCTGTAGTCACCATCTGTATCTGTATATCCATCAATGATGATCTCTGCAAGATATTTCATATAATCATCCTGAAGAAGTACCTTACAGTAAATCGGAAGGATCTGCTCCAGAGCCTGTTTACCGGCATCTGTCAGTTCTGCCTGATCATAGTCAAACATAACACTTGCTTCCAGTGTCAGCGCGCCAGTCTGTGCATCAATATCTACATTAATATTATTTTTGGAAAATTCATTTTTCAGTGCCTCAATTACGTCTGCCTTCACACCGATGATCTGGTCGATCTGCGCCTGCTGATCTTTTAACTGCGCGGTCTTTTCGTCCAATGCCGACTGCTGTGCATTCAGTGTAGATTCCTGCTCTTTCAGTTTGGCAGCGAGTGCTGCAAGCTGTTGTTCCTGCTCTGCAAGTTTTTCATCCTGGGTTTTTAACTGAGCATCCTGATTCTGCAGTGTCTCATCTTTTTTGTCCAGCGCATTCTGTTTATCCAGCAGTTCCTGTGTGTATTCTTCCTGAAGAGCGATTTTTTCATCTCTTTCCTGAAGACTTTCATTATAGCTTTTCTGCGCCTGAAAAAGAGTCACACACATGATCAGCACAAAAAGCAGAAGCACACCTGCCATCATATCGGAATAAGAACGCCAGACATTAAATCCATTGTTCTCTGATTTTTTCTTTCTGCGCATCTGTTTCTCCTCTTACCTAAACAAACCGAATTTGCCTTTCTGAACTCCTTTGGAAAGTTCTCTGATGTTTTTGGAGATTTCTTCCAGAAGTTCCTGCTGCATCTCGCTCTGTGTCTGCATGGTTTCCTGAAGCTTCTCAAGTGATTCTTTCTGTAAATTGCGTCCTGCTGTCAGCTGAACCCGGTCACTGCTTCCCGCTGCTGAAATGTCCGTCAGAAGACGACGAACCTGTTCCATTGTCTTACAGGATAACTTCTGATACTGAGCAAACTCCTGAAGTTTCTGATCAAATTCTTCTACTACCTGACGGTTTGCAGCCGCAACATCTGCATTGCTCTTTCCGGCCGCAGAAATACGTTCCATTCCCTGTGCCGCAGCTTCAACATATTTCTGCATAGTCTGGTTACATGCAACCCAGAACTTGGCAGATGACATCTCTGCTTCTTTGAGATAATCTGCAAGATGCTGATAATCTGCCTGCTGCTGTTTCTGAATCGTCTGGTTGTCCAGCAGGATACGGTTCGCAGCCGTAATGTATTCTTTCTGAAGACCAGTGGATTCTTCGATCATTTTTTTCATTGTCTGCTCATGCTCCACATATGCGTCACTGAGCTGTTTACTCATCGCCTGATACAGATTTGTCGTATAATTGGTATTATCTGTCTGTGCATCTTTCAGCTGTGTAAGTGCCTTTCCAAAATCTGCGAACTGTATTTCAAAAGATGTGTTCATCTCTTTCAGAAAAGCATCCAGAATTTCTTTAACTGCATCTTCCTGACATTTCGTCACAGAAGAGACCAGTGTATCCAAAGAGTCATTCATCTTCTTGAACGTCGGAGTAATGACTTTTTCAAAACTGTCTGCCATTTTTACAGAAAACTGTTCTGCCATCTGGTTCATGGCAGCAGTCTGATTCTTCTGACTTGCAACCAGAAGATTCATGGATTCTGTCTCTGCACTTGGCATCACATATGTATGGAATTTATCCAGAAACAGTTGAAGATTCTCCGTAAGAGCGGAATATTCGCTCTTCATTCCCGAAGTATAAACAATAGAAAATGCAATACCATAGATTGAAGTAAGAAACGCAACCTTAATACCATCTACCAGCGAAGAAACTGAACTGGTCATTGCTTCGTAGTTCGCCGGCTGAAAATCTTTGAGTCCCCATACCAGACCCACGAATGTGCCAAGAATACCGATACTGGTAAAAAGGTCCGGTGCCATTTCCAGAAGTTTCTTGTGGATATGAAGATCCAGGTCTTCTTCATTGATATATTCCTCGATGTCCACAATTCCTTCCTGGCTCTTCGCAATCCCATCTGTAAATGCCTTCATTTTTGCATCCAGATAGTGGTTATGGAAAATCCCGTTCATGGATTCAATCTTGTCCGGAGCAACTCTTCCCGGCATCTTGAACATATCTTCCAGTTCCTGTGCCGCATCTCCAAGCGACTGTGCAAGTCTGTTCATCCGGAACATTCCTCCGAACAGTCCGACGACATAAACCACTGCTATAATACCAAGAAAAACAAAGTTATAGAGCAATACGCTCATCGCATTGTTTCCTACATAAAAAGTCATTCCAAGTGCTGCCGCAAGCACAGCCAGAAACAATACAACATTCACGATTTTTTTCTTCATAGCCGACCTCCTTAGAGTATTTTTGCCTGTTTTTATGATATCATATCATATTTTTGCGAACAAGCTGTTTTCTCCACTTTACCCGCCCTTCACAAAGAATTCATAAACACAAAAACAGACAGCTCCTGTAAAGGAACTGCCTGTCATCTGTTTCTTATGCATATACTTTATCATCTTCCAGAAGAACGGCCTGTCCGTCTGTCACCTCAACCACATTCACACTGCAGTTCGGGGGTACAAAACCATGCCAGAAATCCTCATGGTCTTTGTACACATTATGAAGGAGTGCCCTTACTGCACATCCATGAGATGCGATCAGGATCGTCTTGTCCTGAAGTTTTGGGTTATGGATGAGCTCCTCCCAGAACTCTTTTGTCCGTGCAAGAACATCCCTAATACTTTCACCATCCTTTGGGCGGTCAAAATTCCATGGATCTGTAAAAAACTTCTTCATCTGCGGATCCAGATATTCGCGTGCATCGTTCATGCACACAACGCCTTCCAACACACCGAAATTAATTTCCCGGATCCTTATATCCTCTTTTACAGGTACTTTATGCGCCTGTTTTGCAAGGATTAATTCTGCAGTCTTTCTGGCTCTCACCAGCGGACTGGTAATGCAGAGATCAAAGGAAACATTTTTTAATGCTTCCCCTGTCTTCTCTGCAAGAAGGATTCCATTTTCAGCAAGCGGGATATCCGCCACGCCCTGTACCTTATGATGCCTGTTCCACACGGTCTCGCCGTGTCTCACAATATATAATTTCATCAGCTTCTCAGCTCGATTCCCAGTGCTGTTAGACCATTCAGGATTTTCTTCATGGTCGCTGTGATTTCAGCCTCTTCCAGAGTTTTTTCATGATCACGGAATACAACAGAATAAGCCATGGATTTGTATCCTGGTTTGATCTGAGCACCCTCATAGATATCAAAGAGCTGATAAGACTCCAGGATCCTGCCGCCTCTCTGCTCCAGAACATCTTCAATCTGTCCTGCAAGAATATGTTTCGGAACAACCATACTTAAGTCACGGGTAACTGCCGGATATTTTGCAATTCCTGTAAATTTATGGTTGAATCCGCAGAATTCAAGGATATCCTGAATATCAATCACTGCAACATAAGTTCTCTCTCCGATTCCATAATTACCCGCAACAAGTGGATGCACTTCCCCGAGATATCCGACTACTTTGCCTTCATAGCTGATATTCGCCTGTCTGCCCGGGTGCAGATAAGTTTTGTTGCTGTCTGGTGTATAGTGAACTTTTTTCTTCATTCCGGATTTTTCGAAAAATTCTTCGATCACACCCTTCATATCAAAGAAATCGCCTGCTCCGTACATACCAAGTGTAAAGTGTGTTCTCTCATCTGGAAGCTCTGTCAGCGGAAGTGCCTTTGGCAGATATACTTTACCGATTTCATACAGACGGACTGCTTTATTTCTTCTGTTATAGTTTGTTGCCAGAGAAGAAAGCATACCGTTCAGAGTCGTTGTACGCATGATGCTGTAATCCTCGCCAAGCGGGTTACTGATCGTGATCACTTTACGGAGATCACTGTTCTCTGGAATGCGAAGTTTATCAAACACCTTCGGGCTTTCGAAAGAATATGTCATTCCTTCTGAGAATCCACAGTATTCAGCAATATCTCTTGCCACGTTCTCAATACGAAGTTTGAATGGAAGTTTACCTGTCGTAGCTTCTCCATTCGGAAGTGTGGTAGGAATCTTATCATATCCAAAGAATCTTGCAACTTCCTCTGCAACATCTGCCATGCAATGGATATCCTGGCGGAAAGTAGGAGCTACGATCTCATTTGTTTCCGGATCAAGAGTAAGCTCTACTTTTGCAAGGTATGCAAGCATTTCTTCTTTTGTAAGATCTGTTCCCAGAAGTGCATTGATGCGTTCCGGCTCAAATGGTACTCTGGAAGGTTCTCTTACTTCATTGCAGATATCTACACATCCTCCTACAACTTCACCTGCTCCCAGTTCTTCCATCAGCTGGCATGCACGGTCAATTGCTGCTTTTGCATTATTCGGATCAAGCCCTTTTTCAAATTTACCGGATGCATCTGTACGAAGTCCGATTCTCTTGGAAGAAAGACGAATGTTCGTTCCGTTGAAGCATGCTGCTTCAAAAAGTACTGTGTGTACATTATCAGTGATCATGGAGTTTTCTCCACCCATGATCCCGGCGATGCCGACTGCTTTCTTTCCGTCACAGATCATCAGAACCTGATCATCCATTTCACGTTCCTGGTCATCCAGTGTTACAAATTTTTCTCCGGCTTTTGCACGACGTACAACAATTTCTCTTCCTTCGATAGTATCCAGATCATATGCGTGCATTGGCTGACCGTATTCTTCCATAACATAGTTTGTGATATCAACAAGGTTGTTGATCGGGCGGATTCCGTTGGAAGCCAGACATCTCTGCATCCATTTCGGGGATGGTCCGATCTTGACGTTTTTGACAACTCTTGCTGTGTATCTCGGACAAAGTTCCGGATCTTCTACGGTTACTTTGACATAATCGGATGCTTTTTCATCATTTCCTGTCTCTTTGATTACAGGAGGAACGAATTTCTTGTCAAAAGTAGCTGCTGCTTCTCTCGCGATTCCCAGCACACCATAGCAGTCTACACGGTTGGATGTGATCTCATATTCAATCACAACATCATCAAGACCGAGTGCTTTGATCGCACTCTCTCCTACAACCGCATCTTCCGGGAAAATATAGATACCGTATTCTGGTGCTTCCGGGTACATTTCTCTTGTGCTTCCAAGTTCTTCGATGGAGCACATCATACCGAAGGATTCTACACCTCTGAGTTTTCCTTTTTTGATTTTGATCCCACCAGGAGTCTTCTGTCCGTCATGTCCTCCGGCAACACGTCCGCCGTCCAGAACGACCGGTACTTTATCTCCTTCTTTGACATTCGGCGCACCTGTGACGATCTGTACAGTTTCTGTTCCGATGTTTACCTGGCAAATGATAAGTTTATCTGCATCAGGATGTTTTTCTATTTTTTCAATCTGTCCAATTACGATCTTGTCGAGATCTGCGTCCAGTTTTTCGAAGCCTTCCACTTTTGTTCCTGACAGTGTCATGGCATCTGTGTATTCCTGGGCTGTTACATCCAGATCCGGCACATACATTTTAATCCAGGACATTGATGTATTCATGTTTTATATCCACCTTTCGAATAAAGTTCATTTAAATTAATCAACCTGCACAGAAAGTAAATGCTCACTTCGTTCGCGCATCCTTTCTGCTGTGCAGAAATTTCGGAAATTCCCCGATATTCTATCAGGGAAGCTGTTCAATTCTGTTGAATTGAACTAGAATTGTTTCAAAAATCTGACGTCGTTCTCATAAAGAAGTCTCATATCATCGATCTCATATTTGAGAAGTGCAATACGCTCAAGGCCAACACCAAATGCGAATCCTGTGTATTCATCCGGATCGATACCGCACATTCTCAGTACGTTTGGATGCACCGTACCACATCCGAGGATTTCTATCCAACCAGAACCTTTACAGAAACGACATCCTTTACCACCACATTTGAAGCAGGAAACATCTACCTCTGCACTTGGTTCTGTAAACGGGAAGTGATGCGGTCTGAATTTTGTCTTTGTCTCAGGACCGAACAGTTCCTGTGCAAACTCCTGAAGAGTTCCTTTAAGATCTGCGAAAGTAATATTTTTATCGATGACCAGACCTTCGATCTGATGGAAGGACGGAGAATGTGTCGCATCTACTTCGTCTGAACGGAATACACGTCCCGGTGCGATCATACGGATCGGCAGATTGCCTTTTTCCATGGTACGTGCCTGTACCGGAGAAGTCTGAGAACGAAGAAGGATAGAATCATTGATAAAGAAAGTATCCTGTTCATCTCTTGCTGGATGATCTTCCGGAATATTCAGTTTTGTAAAGTTATAATCTGCATATTCTACTTCCGGACCTTCTACTACTTCATAGCCCATTCCGATAAAGATACGCTCTACTTCTTCCAGTGCAATGCTGTTCGGATGACGATGTCCGATCTTTGCTTTCTTTGCCGGAAGTGTAACATCGATCACTTCTGATTTCATTTTTTCTTCACGAAGAGCTTCTTCCAGTTTCTTTCTGGTCGCTTCCAGATGTTCTTCGATCTTTGCTCTTGTCTCATTTACCATCTGACCGACTTTTGGACGGTCTTCCGGAGCAACATCTTTCATACTTTTTAAGATTGCCGTCAATTCACCTTTTTTTCCAAGGTACGCAACTTTTACTTCGTTCAGTTTATCCGGACCATCTGATTCCTCGATCCGTTTTCTGGCTGCTTCTGCCAGTTCCTGAAGTCTTTCCTTCATATCCATGGTTTTACTCTCCTTTTTTTAACATAAAAAATCCGCCCCTGAAAAGGGACGGAATAATAACCGCGGTACCACCCTGTTTCCCGTGAACACTGATTCACAGGCACTTGAGTCATGCTTAACGCGCATCAACGTCACTTCCTACTGTATACTTTCAGAAATGAAGCTCTGGCGGGAAATTAAGATAATGTCTGAACTTAAGGGGGCTTACAGCCGATGACTCCCTCTCTCTGTAAGAAAACATTCTCCTGAAACGCCTTCACAGCTTATACCTTATAGCATCTACTCATTCTGCTGAGCAGTCACTTTCTTCTATCTACTATGCCACAGTGCAAAAAAACTGTCAAGAAGTTTTTTTATCCCCTGCCACAAAGACATCTGCGCCTGACGAAATTCTTTCTCGAAATATGCATTGATCTCAGCACCATACAGAAGCAAATTCATACACACATACAGCCACAGCATAACCATGATCAATGCAGACAGACTGCCATACATATTGCTGAAATTCGGAAAGAATGTAAAATACAATGAAAAGAAATAGGAAAACAATGACCATGCAACTGCGATAATAAATGCCCCCGGTACCTGACTTTTCAGTGATGCCTTTCTGTTTGGAAGATATCTGTACAAAACGAGAAATACCAGAAACAACACAACAAACACCAGAAAGGTCTTTGCACTCAGCAGTCGTCCAAGCATTCTTCCAAGAAGAGGCGCATGAATGACGAGTGCCGCATGGATACGGTTACCCATAACCAGAAGAAGAAGGCTTATGATGATTGCGAGCACAAACAGAAACATATACAGCATAGAATACAATCTGTTTGTCAGCCAGTTTCGGGTTTCTTTTACATGATAGATCACATTGAGCCCCGCGATCAGTGACTGCATGCCTTTTCCCGATGACCACAATGCAAACAATCCGGAAATCGGTACAACTGCAGCGCTTTTGGTAAATACTTCTGCAATGATCTTAAGAACAAAATCCTGTAAATTCAATGGAACAAATCCCAGGATTGCCTGTCTGAGCATACGATATGTCAATGGTGTATACTGAACCAGTGCCGTAAGCACCAGCACAAAAGGAATAAACGACATGATCAAAAAATATGCCGCCTGTGCAGCGTAAGCACCAATATGGTCTTCCTGCATTCGTTTTACAAATCCCAGGATCAGGCCAACCGTACTTTTATCTGTTTTTTTTCCCATATTTTTTCTCCCGATAGTTACTACATTTCTGTCTATTTTACCATGAAATGTGTTCTGTGTCATCCCAGATTTTCTACCGTAATATTTCTGAAAAAATAGTCCAGTATTTCTCTGTAATCATACCCCTGCTCTGCCATCTTATCTGCTCCGGTCTGACTCATTCCGACACCATGTCCATATCCTTTTCCTCTGACCTGGAGATTTCCATTCTGCGTTCTCTCCAGTTCAAAATAAGCACTTGGAAGAAGACTTCCTCCTGCTGTTTCTGTTCCATCTTTTTCCGTGATCATACAATTTACAGGTGCCAGAAATTTACGAATCTCATATTCATTTTCTATTATGCAGGAATCTTTGTCTGACACAGCCTCGAGTGCTGTAGCTGCCCCGCTCTCACTGCGTCTGGTTACAGTAACCGATCTGAGTACTGTACCTTCCCCTTTCTCACGTATCCTGTCCTCCAGCATCTTCCACGGAAGTTCTACTATCCAGCTGCTCCATGGTTCTTCTTCATCAAATTTACACGGAACGCTCCTGAGATAAGGAGCTGCTTCATCGCTTCCCCATATCTCGTCTGTACTGGTCACACCTGCCGATGTGGAAAAATAATATGCCTCCACAGCTTCTCCATTCTGACACAGAATCTGTCCTTCCGTTTCTCTCACCGCTTCTGTCGCAGCTTTCTGTGGCTCCATATTCCCATATACCTGGAAGTTCACAGTATCATCTACGTCTGCTTCCAGTTCATGAAGACGTTGTTCCTGAATCTGTTTCCAGGCATATGTTCTTGCACACACAGCCTGTGCTTTCAGTGCCTCTTTTTCATAAGTTGCCGGCATCTCACTCGGGACTACTCTGGTCAGATATTTTTCAAGAAAAAGTTCATTTACTATTATCAGCCCTTCTTCTTTCGGAATAATTTCAATACTTCCGTCGTAGACCGGAGTTCCGGACTGCCTTTGTATGGACAGAATCCTGATTCCATCTTTTTGTGCAGGAATGCGGACCTTATCCCCCTGTTTTTTCACTTCTTCCGCCGTATATGTAATCTCTTTTCCATCATAAGATACTGTGATCTCCTGATGATATCTGGAGTTGAAATCCGTTGTTGTCAAAATGACACGTATCACCGGGTCTGCTGCTGATGCTTTCTCAGGCTGCATGCACCACATACCTGCCATCATTATGACGATCAGCACTTTCATCATCCGTTGCCTGCGACAATCATTATTCTTTTCTTCAAAACAAAAAAATCCGACTCTCTTCATACTGCATTATATGAAAAGAATCGGATTCATAACCACATTATTTATTTCTTCACAGAGAAACGATAGATTGTTTCGGAGTAATAACGCTCGCCCGCCTCCAGAATAGGAGAATGGAAATTTTCAACATTCACTGCATTCGGCTCAACCTGCGTCTCCAGACAGAATGCCTCACGTTTATTATAAACATGACCGTTTTTGCCATGTTCCTGATCAACAAAATTAGCAGCATAAAACTGTACACAAGGACAGTCGGTAAGTACATTCATCTGGATTCCAGTCTTCTCAGACCATGCCTCTGCGATTTCACGGATACTTGCTTTATTGTATCCATCCGTCACATAGTTATGGTCATATCCACCTGTGATCCTGAGCTGTTCAAAATCAGCCTCAATCTCATCCCCGATCTTGTGGGCCTTACGGAAATCCATCGGAGTTCCCTCTACCGCTGCATTCTCTCCCAGAGGAATAGATCCTTCACCAACCGGTGTATACTGTTCTGCATGAATCGTTAAATACTGATCCATCGCACTGCCGCTTCCTTCTCCTGCAAGGTTGAAATATGAATGATTTGTCATATTTGCTATTGTTGTCTGATCACAGACACCACCATAGACAATACGCAATTCGTTTTCTTCCGTCATTTCATATGTAACAGAAACATTAAATTCTCCCGGAAAACCATTCTCTCCATCCGGGCTGATCCTTGAAAAAGTAACTGCATTCTTGTCTTCGGAAATCTCTGAAGCTGTCCACATTTTTTTCTCAAATCCATCCGGACCGCTGTGAAGATTGTTCGCCCCCTCATTCGGTGTCAAGACTATTTCCTTACCGTCAAGTGTAAATCTGGACTGTGCAATGCGGTTTCCGCTTCTTCCGATCGTTGCCCCGAAAAAGCATCCATTGACCTCATATCCAGCCAGATCATCATATCCCAAAACAACGTCTGTAAGTCTGCCGTCTCTGTCCGGCACGCAAAGCTTTACAAGAATTGCACCAAACTGCAGAACCTCTGCGAACGCCCCTGATTTGTTTTCCAGATGATAGATCTGAACTTCTTCCCCCGATGGCAATGTACCAAATGTTCTCTGTGTTACCATGTTTCTTCCTCCAATACCTGAACTCTTATATTCCTTCAAAAAAAGAGCCATATCTCTATGACTCATTTCTTTTTTTACAGGTCCCGGGATGCCGTTCCCTTCCATTTGACGCCTAGCCGCAGCCAGGTTGGGTATCCGCAACTACAGATCTGCCTACCACAACGAGAGGTCTGACATCACTGCAGCGATGATAGGATTCCCTATTTGTCAATGTAGGTTCAAATTATGAAGGGGCCTCGCACATTCCAGGAGTTATCCCGTACGTTTTTTCTATCTTTATTTTACTCTATTGTATGTGATTTTTCAATACATAATACTGGAAAAAATATCAAGTTACTGTTCACTTCGTTCACAGCAACTTGGTCAAAATCCATTCCAATTACTGTTTATAAATCATTTGATTCCGAGGATTTTCTTTACAGTGTCCGGCATATCCGGGGCATCAACAACCGTATCATGCAGTACCGGTGCTGTACGGATTTCTTCTACTGCCTTCGGCACTTTAACACCGGAAATTTCTGAAAGTCTGTCTGCCAGTGCAAAATCATCCATATCTTCTGTATTTTCTGCAACTGCATCCATGACACTTCTCGTAAATTTGTACGGACTTGCTGTAGATGCAATTACGGTTGGCGTATGGTCATCCGTATCTGCAAGATATTTCTTATAAACACCTGCCGCAACCGCCGTATGAGGATCGATCACATAATCACTGCTCTTGTATGTTGCATGAATAGCTTCATTTGTTTCCTCTTCACTGCAGTAATTACCATAGAAATCAGCAAGACCTTTTTTCATATCCTCTGTGATCGTATATTCTCCGCCATCACTTAAAGCCTGCATCAGTTCTGCACATTTCTGTGCATCTTCGCCAGTAAGACGATAGATCAGACGTTCCAGATTGCTGGAAATCAGAATATCCATGGATGGAGAAGTTGTCAGAATAAAATCTCTCTTTCTGTCGTAGGTTCCTGTACGGAAGAAGTCAAACAGAACTTTATTCTCATTGGACGCACAGATCAGTTTATTGATTGGAAGTCCCATCTGTTTTGCATAATATGCTGCAAGAATATTACCAAAGTTTCCTGTCGGTACAACTACATTGATCTTTTCACCGGCTTTAACTGTTCCATTTCCAACAAGTCTTGAATATGCGTATACGTAATATACGATCTGTGGCACCAGTCTTCCGATATTGATAGAGTTTGCAGATGAAAACTGGAAGCCCGCCGCATTAAGTTCTGCAGACAGTTCACGATCATTGAACATTTTCTTAACTGCTGTCTGGGCATCATCGAAGTTTCCTGTGATTCCTACTACATAAGTATTATCACCTTTCTGTGTAACCATCTGTTTTTCCTGAATCGGACTTACTCCGTGTTTCGGATAGAATACGATGATCTTTGTACCCGGTACATCTGCAAAACCTGCCAGAGCAGCTTTACCTGTATCTCCGGATGTAGCAGTAAGAATCACAATGTCATTGCTGACCTGATTCTTTCTGGCTGCTGTCGTCATCAGATGTGGGAGGATAGAAAGTGCCATATCCTTGAATGCAATCGTTGCGCCGTGGAAAAGTTCCAGGAAATATTCACCATCTGCCTCATGAAGCGGTGCAATCTCTTTTGTGTCAAATTTTTCATCATATGCATTCGCAATACAGTTTTTCAGTTCATCTTCTGTAAAATCTGTAAGGAAACGACTCATAACTTCATATGCAGTCTCCTGATATGTCATCTGTGCAAGCTTCTCTACCGGCACATCCAGCTTCGGAATCTCAGTCGGGACAAACAGTCCTCCATCTTCAGAAAGTCCTTTTAAAATTGCCATGGAAGCAGTTACTGTCTCACCTTTTCCTCTTGTGCTTTTATATAATACCTGCATGTATCCTTCCTGCCTTTCTTGGGGTTTTCTTAGGTTTTACTCACATTTTGCCTGCAGTCACCATTTTGCGTCATAGTATACCACGTTACCGTGTAAAATTCCATACCCAATTATACAAAAATCCCGAAGGAACTTTCTGATCCTTCGGGCTCTTTATAAATATCTAAACAATAACATAATTTTGAAGTTGCTTACATCTGCTACTGTTGTGCAGCCTCCGGATAAGTGTAAAATTCATGTACACCGTGCTTGAATAATTTTTTAAGATTTTTGTCAAACCACTGAATATTATTCTTCGCTGCCGCAGATCTCTGGATAAAGAACAGTGCTCCATCTGAATAATCCACGCCTTCCAGTGCCTGTTTCACTGCTTCTTTCGTCTCATCCGACGGAACTACTTCCGAAATCCTTCCATCCGCGATTGGAGAAAACTGTGCCACACCATCTATGTACTGCCAGATAACATCTGTTGCATTGTCCGGAAATTCCGGATATTTCACACGATTCATGATAACATTTGCAACCAGGATCCTTCCCTTCAGATCTTCTGTGCCCGCTTCTGCCTCTACAATCTGAAGTAGATTCTCATAATCCTCATCCGACATCAGTTTTGCGGAAGACGATGCAGAAACAACTTTTGCATCAAATGTATCCACAGTCGTCGCCATAGATTCACTGACATTCATTTCTACGGCACTGCTTGTAACTTTTCGCACACGCTGACCAACAATTACGTCATCGCAGGAAATTCCGATACGGTTTACGGTCGAACCTGCTGCCGGCGTTGCATTGACTCCGGAAACCACACCCGCAATCCCTGACGGAAGGTCATAATCCGCATCTTCACTGTACAGGCTGCTGCTTTCGTTCTCTGAAGCGGCATATACTTTATGTTTCTCAGTTCCTGCCAGCTTGCATCCACCTGTTACGGCGATCACTGTCAGGGCACAGACACTCAGAGAAACAAAGCTATGAAAAGACGAATTGTGTTCTCTGCCGCTTTTATCCTTATCGTTATGGGTTCCTGTCAATCTTGTTTTTCTCATACTTAAACATTCCTTGCATTTTCATTATGTCTTTTTTTCATAATTTATTTTTTTGTAACATTTCTGTAATGCATAAGCAAATTATATTTAATATGCGTAGATATGTCAAGTAATTTTTTCCAGTACTGTTTTTACTGACAGGAATATTATAGCTTTTTGCCATCTTTTCAGTCAAGAAAATTCGTTCGACCGTTTTCCACTGTAAATGTTCTTTCTCGACAGAAACTATATTTTATCCTGTATAACGAAGTGCCTCGATTGATATGTTAATATTATATATATTATTTTTATTTTATTTAATATTTTTATTGAAATTATCCAAAAATTGTACTATGATAGAGACAAATAAAAAATGTATATTTCGAGAGGAGGAACCTGTATGAATAAACGTATTATCACAATCAATCGTATGTATGGAAGCAATGGACGAATCATCGGAAAAGCCCTTGCTAATGAAATGGGAATTGGTTTTTATGACAGGGAACTGATCGAAATGGCCAGCAATAAGAAAAATGTTCCTCTCGATCAGTTTGCAGAAGTTGATGAAAAGCGTCCGAGCCCGTGGGGATTTCCAATTGACAACGAACTTCAGATTGGGGTCGATCGCTACCCTATTCCGATGAATGACGTTCTTTTTGGTATTCAAAGAGAGATCATTCTTTCGCTGAGTGACAGAGAAGATTGTGTCATTGTCGGCCGGTGTGCAAATCACATTCTGACAGGCGATGATACACTCCATATTTTTATCTATGCGCCATTTGAAACGCGTGTAAAAACCATCATGGAACGTCTTGACCGTGAAGAAAAGAGTGCACGGAAACTGGTAAAAAGGATGGATAAAGAACGTCGTGCTTATTATGAATTCTTTACCGATCAGAAATGGATGGACATGGGACAGTACGATCTGTGTATCGACAGCAGTAAATTCAGCCAGGATGCAATTATACAGATTATCAAGGAGGCCGCTGCGAAGAAATAGCAAAGTGGGGGAACGCACATTCCCCCACTTGTTTTATTTAGAGATATATTCTTTCAGGAATTCGTAGATTTGGTTTTCGGTTGGTGGACAGCCTTCTGCGTGGTGTTTGAAGTTTCTGGTGCAGTTGCCGACGCCGAGTTCGCCTGCCTTTCCTCTATATCCCTGGCCGATACAGATTTTTTCGTGAAGTTTTTCGAGGAGTCCCTCCTGTTTCAGCATATCGAGTGCCGGAATGAGATAGCCATAACATGCGCTGCAGGAATCAACTTCTTCTACCGCATCTGCCACTTCTACCACTTTTCGTCTCTCTGGAATGTTCTGCTGAATGTCTTCTCCCAGTACACGAATATCTGCTTTAGTAATATCAGAGCAACCAACGCCAAGCTCACCGGCAAGTTTTACATATGGAACATCAGATACTTTGTAATGGAGTTGCTGACAGACATACGCATCTACCAGCACCGGGTCCATGGCAGTCCAGATACGGTTCATCACCACCGGATTTCCACCATCCTCAAAATCCAGGTCACCACAAATATTGTCAACTACAATAAAATCCTGATGGATACCAACATTTAAGTGCGCGATCGGTTTGTGTAGTCCCATAGAGTGAAAATGGCGTTTTTCTGTGTTCGGAATCAATCCCTTCATATTCTTAAGGGCACAGGTAATCTTTGTCTGACAATGTCCTTTCATGACTGGCACATTGATCAGGAAATCTACTTTTTTCACGCTCTCACAGATTTTCAGTTCCAGACCGCAGCAGTCTTTTGTATAGCTTTTGTCTTTCTGCGTATCATAAAACTCCACATCATAGTCCTCACAAAGCTGCCGGTAACCGCACACTTCGAATGCATCTGCAGTACGGTCGCCTACCCAGGAACCCTCGAGGATCATACTGTTTTTGAAACCGTTTTCTTTCAGATATTCCAGGATTCCCGCCACGATTTCCGGATGTGTTGTTCCTCCATTTGCCGGATCTGATGGGGATACCAGATTAGGTTTGATACCTACCATTTTATTCTTATCACCAATCAGTTCTGCGAGATTGCTCTCTTCCAGAAGTTCCCTGGTCATTTTTTTGTATTTTGTACCAGTTTTTATAAAAATCTGATTTTTTTCCATAAGCGATCCTCCTGTTTCTTATATATCACAGATATAAATTCTCTTTTTACAGGATAACGCATTTAAACGAAATGTTCCAGTTAATTATTTTAAGAGCGGAATTAGTTTTTCTTCTAAAGTATCCAAAAATCAATGTTTATAGTGTCTCAAAACTCCTTCTTCTCCATAATCCTCTCGCTGGCCTTCACGGACACGGCCAGACAAATCATCATAACTACAATCAGTCCAACCGCTATCTGCCATCCGGAAAGGGTATTCAGAAACCGCAAGCCTTTCCCAAAGCTCTTCTGATACACATCATATAGTTCCTTACATGCAGCAGCCACCAGAAAGATTACTACTACCACCGCCACCATAACAATCCTGCTTTTCTCGGCTTCGTATTTCAAGCGAAGCGGAATCATTCCGCAAAGTATTATACAGGAAATAACGAGTGCAGTGCCTGCGCTTATCAAAAGGTCCTCTGCTTCCTGTTTTCCGGAAATCTGTATTCTTATCATCCCCAAAAGCAGGCTGATAACACTGACCAGTACTGCAAAACCAAAGCTGAGCAGATACTTTGACTGTACATATTGCTTTTTTGTGACCGGCAATGTCATTAGAAATTTCATTCCATGATGGTAACCATCATAGGAAATTGTTCCGACAGAGACACTAATACTCACAAAGATCGCATAAGCTACAAAAAATGTACTTCCGTTCTCCTGTGCAACCAGATAAATAATGCCTATCAGAAAAACTGCCAGATACATTTTCATATTTATTTTAATCAATTCCAGATCCTTCATCAATAATCCCCTCATAACAGTTCTCCCTTCACCAGCATGGAAATGACTTCATCTACACTTCCTTTTTCGACTATGATCCCCGGATAATTTTCCAGATAATAATTCTTCTGGTTTGTCAGACAGCTATAGCCGAAGGACTCTTTTCTCACACGCAGAAGATATTCTTTGTCAAGGGCTTCGTATTCCTGCTCTGATACCTTGAGGAATCCATATTCCTCAAGAATACGGTCCGTTTCTTCGTGAAGGACGATTTTGCCTTCATGGATCATATACAGGTCATCACAGAAATGTTCCAGATCACCGGAAATATGAGAGCTAATCACAATAGATCGTCCCGGGATCTCCATATATTCCCGCAGCAGATCAAGGATTTCTTCTCTTGCAACCACATCCAGCCCCGCCGTTGGCTCGTCAAGAATCAGTAATCTGCTGTCGTGGCTGAGTGCAAGAAGTACATTCAGCTTTGCTTTCATTCCGGTAGAAAACTCCTTGATCTGTTTATTCAGCGGAATCTTAAATCTCTCACATCTTCCACGAAACTCTTCTTCCTGAAAATCCGGATAAAAACGGCTCATGATTGGAATAAGCTGCTGTACTTTCAAATATTCGGAAAATCCGCTGTCGGAGAATGCGGCTCCAATCTTCTGTTTATCCTCTGCACCCATTTCCGCAGCATTTCTTCCAAATATCTCCACATTTCCTTCATCCGGACGGATAAGTCCAAGCATCAGTTTAAATGTCGTACTCTTTCCCGCTCCATTCGCCCCGATCAATCCGGTCACCTGATTCTCTGGAATCTCCATATTCAGTTCCAGTGCAAAACTGCCATATTTCTTCATTACACGATCCAGTTGTACTAACATACCTCATCCTCCATTATGATCTCAAATGACTCCCGGATTTCTTTCGCCGTCAATCCCCCGGTACGGGCTTTCTGTACAGCAGCTTCCAGTTCTTTCTCCAATTCCTTGCGCCGCTCTTCCATCAGAAGCTCCTGATTTGCTGCCGCAATAAAGCTTCCCTTTCCATGGACAGTCACAATCAATCCTTCTTCTTCCAAATTGTCATAGGCTTTTTTTACTGTCAGCGCACTGATCTTCAGCTCTCTTGAAAGTGCCCTCACCGATGGAAGCGCATCTCCGGCCGTCATTCTTCCTTCAATCACTTCTGCCTTGATCTGTGCTACAATCTGCTCATAGATTGGTTCCATGGAAGTATGATTTATAATAAGGTTCAACTTCATCCCTCCTTCTGCAAACAGTATATAACAGTGTATCACTGTTGTCAACTGTTATATACTGTTTATCTGCATTGTTTATTCATATCATTTCTTTATTTCACATTTCACTCTCAAAATTATAAAAAGCCGTTATCCTGTCAGAATATCTCTAACACAAGATAACGGCTTTTGCTCATTTCTCTTATTTCAATAACGAATCTTTCTGGTCTCACCCTTCAGGTATCTATATTTAATATAATGAAGCAGCTTTTCTTCACCATGATCATTCAAAATCCTGAGAAGTGCTTCCAGTTCTTTATTGGTCTGAGGATGAATAAACCAAAGTTTTTCCTTACTCTTCAGAAAATACTCCAATGGCTGGCTGTCATTGTACGCATCCCCAAGATAGTTCCTGGATGCACTGATCCGGTCCATGACCATTTCTGCCACATATTTGCGCGGCATCTGCGCTCCCATGATCACATGCTCGCCATCATTTACAGAATAATCTACCCAATGCTCAAAATGATGTTTATTTCTCCCTTTGTGATGGAGCCATGAAGTTGATACTCCAATGTCTTCTCTCTCTGCATTATTCGGGCTTCTCGTCCCCTGATAGTATTTACAGCCAACCAGAAATTCTGTCGGTGAATATTTTGACAGGTCATGAAGCAGGCCCTGTTTGTAAAGTCCTATGCGAAAACAATATTTCATTACCAGCAGTTTATGCCTCGTTATTGTCTTGAAGTGCAGCCATGGATGCATGCCCTGATTCCTCCCGCTTTGCGATCAGTACCACGATCGTACGTGGATTGATCTTAATTGATTTTTTATATGTTTCTTCATATTCTCCAAACCACTGCTCTGGTGTCTGCCCGGAAGTATCCGCAACCTTTTTCCAGCCCAGTCCGTCAGGAAGGTTCGGAAGTGCAATATTTCGTTTTTCCCAGTGAAAATTCATTCCTATATAAATAAAATCATCTGCATTTCCATTTTCATTCTCTGCATAAGAGCCGCAGTACATCACGCCCAGAAGGCGGCTGGTATTATCACGGTTAAGAAACCATGCACGTTCCCCATGTACAGAAATATCCGGAAATCCCTTCGCCATGTAATCCACTCCACGCATTTCCTGTGGCATATGAAGGATTGGATGTTTTTTTCGGAAAGCAATTGCTTCCTTTACAAAAGAGGAAAGATTCTCCTGCTTCTTCGCATTTTTCCAGTCCGTCCATCCTACTGCATTATCCTGACACCATGCATTGTTGTTTCCCGCCTGTGAATTGGCAAATTCATCACCACCATAGATCATTGGCGTCCCCTGACTCAAAAGCAGCATCAGAAACGCATTCCTCATCTGCTGCTCACGCATTTTGCGAATTACCTGTTTGCGTGTTGCTCCCTCAATGCCACAGTTCCAGGAATAATTAAATTCACTGCCATCACGATTGTCCTCGCCATTCGCTTCGTTATGGCGATAATTATATGCCACTGTATCATACAGCGTAAACCCATCCTGATTTGCCATATAATTGATAGTTCCAAAAGAGCCCGTATTCCTTCGCACATGAAATTCTGCCCCTGAGATCATGCCTTCATCACTCTTAAGAAATCTTCTCATATCCTGCTTAAATCCTGCATTATATTCTGCAAGCATATTTTCCGTATCTGCATTGCCCGCGATCTCAGAAAACATTTTCTTTGTCCCATAAAGAATCGGATCCTGTTCAAGGACTTTCTGATGAACGCCATCTCCCATAAGATGAAATCCATCCACATGATAAAACAGTTTCCACATCCAGAGGGAACGCACTACCTGCAATGACGGCGTATTCTCCGGGAAATACATCTCCATGATACACTCGATTCCTGCCTGATGCAGTGCATGGACCATATCACGAAACTCCCGATCCGGTTCCCTGGTCGCACAGTAAGATGCTTTCGGCGCAAAATAAAATCCCTGTGCATATCCCCAGTAATTTATCCTGTCATCTTTTTTTGAACGGACTGCCATAATGCCCACCGTCTCTTTGCGTGTACATTCCTGAAACTCATATGCCGGCATCAGTTCGATTGCATTGATTCCCATCTCTTTCCAATAAGGAATCATCTCCACAAGTCCTGCAAAAGTACCTTTTTTTCTAGGCGAAAGTTTCGCCTGCTTTGTGTACCCACGTACATGAACTTTGTATAAGATCATTTCATTATATGGGATTTGCGGTGCAGTATCTTCCTTCCAGTCATACTCTTTTTCCGAAAGGAACCCACAGCGTACAGCATGTTCATCCTCTGATACCGGTGCTCCAAATTTCTCACGTCCGCGTATTACCCTGGCAAAAGGGTCCTGCATGATTTTTCCGGCCGCCCGGAAATTATATTCATATTTATCTGGTTTTAATCCAGATATCAGTATTGCGCACATTCTGCCTGTCCGGTGTTCTTCTGTAAAAGGAATTTCCACCTCCGGCAGCGCAGCACCCTTGCGATATAACACCAGTGACGCGGATATGCCACAGGGGATCTCCACTGCAAAATTTATTCCTGCGGTTTTCCTACTGACACCAGGATTTACAGGATCTCCCTTGTATGCACGTATTCTGTTCTGTTTTTCCATTTCCGATTCTCCTTGTAACTTTTGTATTTACTTCAAATCAATATCCAATTCGATCGGACAATGGTCTGATCCCATGATTTCCGTGTGAATTGCTGCTCCCTGCAGCTTTTCTTTCAAAGATGGAGAAGTTATAAAATAATCAATCCTCCATCCGGCATTCTTTTCACGTGCTTTAAACCGATAGGACCACCAGGAATAAATTCCCTCTTTATCCGGATAAAAGTAGCGGAATGTATCTATAAATCCACTCTCAAGCACTTTTGTAAAACATGCACGTTCCTCGTCTGTAAATCCGGCATTCTTTCGGTTTGTTTTTGGATTTTTTAAATCAATCTCCTCATGTGCCACATTCAGATCACCACAACAGATCACCGGCTTGCTCTCCTGTAATTTCAGAAGATATGCAAGAAAATCCCTTTCCCATTCCATACGGTACTCCAGACGTCTTAATTCACTCTGAGAATTTGGAGTATACACAGTTACAAAATAAAACTCCTTAAATTCCAGTGTGATCACACGTCCTTCCTTATCATGTTCTTCAATTCCGATACCATTTTTCACAGAGATCGGCTCTTTCTTTGTAAATACCGCAGTTCCTGAATAGCCACGTCTGTTTGCATAATTCCAGTACTGATGATAGCCCGGAAGTTCCAGTTCCACCTGACCCTGCTGGCATTTCGTCTCCTGAAGGCAGAAAATGTCCGCATCCAGTTCTCTAAATCTATCTTCAAATCCTTTTGTGATACAGGCTCTGATTCCATTTACATTCCATGAAATACATTTCATTGTCTCATTTACTCCTTCAAATCGATCAAATGTCTGATATTTCTATTATACATGATTCATGAATCAGTTTAAACACATTTTTTTATTTTCGAGCTTTTTCGTTGTATTCACTGCTATTATCTGTTAAAATGGAATGACAACGAATACAAAGTGAGGATTATCAAATGAGTGATGAATTCAAAAACGGAACCTGTGCACCCAGCGACTGTGCTTCCTGCGGACTGGACTGCGGAAACACTTCTCCGGAAAGTCACAACACCATTACACTGACGCTGGACGATGACACTGAGATCGAATGTGCAATTCTGACCGTATTTCCAGTAGAAAAGCAGGAATACATTGCGCTGTTGCCGCTGGACGAAAATGGCCAGAATCAGAGTGGAGAGGTATATCTTTATAAATTCTCCCGTACAGAAACAGGAGATCCAATTCTTGCCAACATCGAAAGTGATGATGAATATGCAAAAGCTGCAGAGGCTTTTGACGTTGTTCTTGACAATGCACGTAAGGCAGAAGCCGCCGGAGAACCTCTGGAATAAAGATTTCCATAAACAATCAAATTTTTCTGCAAAATAAGCAAAACAAAATGGAGATTTAAGCCATATCGGCCTGAATCTCCATTTCATTTTGCTTATTTTATCTCTATAACAATTACTAATTCTTATTTTTTCTCGGTAGTACTTCCAAATCCGCCATTACGGATTCCGGTAGCTTCATCATCTACAGTAATACCATACTCAACAAAAATTCCCTGCATAAAACCTGTTCCGGCCTGAATATTCACAGTTTTACCTTCATTACTGTCATTGGTAATCTTCGCAAAGATATGACCTTCATTATCAGAATAAAAATAATCACTGTCAATGATACCTACTGTGTTATTCAGCTGCAGACGGAATTTAAATCCCAGTCCACTTCTCGGGTAGCATTTCAATACCCAGTCCTGCTCCATTTCCACACGGACTCCCGTTGGAATCTTGGCTGTTTCACCCGGATTCAGTACAATATCCGCAGGTGCAAAGAAATCATATCCTGCACTTCCGGCTGTTGCCCTTACAGGAAGAGAAATTTTCTCATAAGTGTCCTGTATTTCTTTATCATCCGCTGCCGGGAATGTATCTTTCCAGTCCTTTGCAAACTGCTCCGGACTTACTTTATGAAATTTTGCAATTCGTTTCATGCTGCCTCCTGTTTATTCGCCTGTTCCTGCTCTTTAATTATCACAATGCAGAACGACTTTGCCTTCACGAAGTGTAGAAGGAACATCTATCACACGCTGATTGGATGAGCCCTTCCAGCGAAGAGAAGTATCTCTTTTATCAATCTGAAATTCACCGTCCACACAGACATCCAAATACTGTACAATCTCTTCATTACAGATTTCTTCCCATAAGGAACCTGTATACAGCCAGATCGTCTTATTTGGATATTTCTCACGAATTTTTTTTGCGAAAGCAGTAACCGTAGAAATATTGGATGGATGCAGCGGATCACCTCCCGAAAAAGTGATGCCGCCGATATAATCCTTATCCAGTTCTGTAAAGATCTCTGCTTCTTCTGCTTCCGTAAACGGAAGGCCTCCGTTTGGATCCCAGGTGATCGGATTCTGGCATTCCCGACAGCAGTGATTGCAGCCGGCAACCCAGAGTACTACCCGAAGTCCGTCTCCGTTCAGCATATCATCCTTGGTTATATTATGATATCTCATAGTTATACTTCTTCCGGTACATCCTTAATACTGAAGCTCATTCTTCCCATCTTGTCTTTACCCATGCAGATAACTTTTACCTTATCGCCAAGCGTCAGAACATCTTCTACACGATTGATTCTGTGATCACTGATCTTGGAAATATGAACCATTCCTTCTTTGCCAGGAGCAAACTCAACAAATGCACCAAATTCTTTAATGCTGACAACTGTACCTTCAAAGATCTGTCCTGCTTCAAAATCAGTTGCAATTGTTTTGATCATTTTCTTTGCTTCATCCATACCATGCTGGTCAACGCCACAGATAGATACTGCACCTTCATCTGTGATGTCGATCTGAACACCTGTACGTTCGATGATTGCATTGATCGTTTTTCCTCTCTGTCCGACTACATCACCGATTTTCTGAGGGTCGATCTGAATCTGTACGATCTTCGGCGCATATTTGTTGACATGATCACGAGGAGCTGCAATGCATTTCTCCATAACTTCTGTAAGAATATATTCTCTTGCTTCTTTTGTTCTGCGGATAGCTTCTTCTACGATCTGTCTTGTCAGACCATGAATCTTGATATCCATCTGAATTGCAGTGATACCATCATGTGTACCTGCAACCTTAAAGTCCATATCTCCAAAGAAATCTTCCAGGCCCTGAATATCTGTCAGAACGATGTAGTCATCATCTGTAGCGCCTGTTACCAGACCACAGGAAATACCTGCTACCGGTTTACGGATCGGCACACCTGCTGCCATCAGAGACATCGTAGATGCACAGATACTTGCCTGAGAAGTGGAACCATTGGATTCAAAAGTCTCAGATACTGTACGGATCGCATATGGGAACTCTTCTGCTGACGGAAGTACTGGAACAAGAGCTCTCTCTGCAAGTGCACCATGACCGATCTCACGACGTCCCGGTCCTCTGGATGGTTTTGTCTCACCTACAGAATAAGACGGGAAGTTGTAATGATGCATATATCTCTTGGATGTTTCAAACTCATCAAGTCCGTCAATTCTCTGAGCCTCAGAAAGAGGAGCCAGAGTTGTCATTGTGCAGATCTGAGTCTGTCCACGTGTAAACATGGCAGAGCCATGTACTCTTGGGATGATATCAACTTCTGCAGCCAGCGGACGAATCTGCGTGATCTGACGTCCATCCGGACGTTTGTGATCTTTAAGGATCATCTTACGAACAGTCTTCTTCTGATACTGATATACGGCTTCGCCAAGAACAGCCAGCCATTCTTCATTATCTGCAAATGCATCCTGAAGTCTTGCTGTGATCTCACGGATATTTTCTTCTCTTGTCTGCTTGTCATCTGTAAAAACAGCTTCTTCCATTTCTTCCGGAGGCACAATCTTCTTAATTGCTTCAAACAGTTCTTCCGGAACTGCACAGGAAGCATACAGATGTTTTTCTTTACCACATTCAGCTACGATCTTGTCGATAAAACGGATGATCTCCTGGTTTACATCATGTGCCTTATAGATTGCTTCAATCATAGTATCTTCCGGAACTTCATTTGCACCGGCTTCGATCATGATGACTTTTTCTCTTGTGGAAGCAACTGTCAGCTGAAGATCAGAAAGTTCTTTCTGAGCCAGAGACGGGTTGATAACGAATTCACCGTCGATCAGACCTACCTGTGTAGTTGCACACGGTCCGTCAAACGGAATATCAGAAATGCAGGTTGCAATAGAGGAACCAAGCATAGCCGGAATCTCCGGATTGCATTCCGGATCTACAGACATAACCATGTTGACCAGAGTTACATCATTTCTGTAATCCTTCGGGAACAGAGGACGCATCGGACGGTCAATAACACGGGAAGTCAGGATTGCATGCTCACTTGCCTTTCCTTCTCTCTTGTTGAATCCTCCCGGGATTTTGCCTACGGCATACATTTTTTCTTCGTATTCAACGCTCAGGGGGAAGAAATCGATTCCTTCTCTTGGCTCTTTGGATGCTGTTGCTGTGGAAAGTACAGTTGTGTCACCATAATGCATCAGGGCTGCACCATTTGCCTGCTTTGCAACACGACCAATATCTACAGTCAGTGTTCTGCCGGCTAATTCCATAGAATAACTTTTGTACATATTTTTTCTCCTTTAAATTCTGTGTTGATTATTACTGTTCACAGCAACCAGGTCATTCAGAAGCCCGAAACAACTGAAAAAGCCATTGCAATCAATGGACTTTTCAGTAGTCTCGGAAATAACTTCTTTTTTCCTGTCGCTATAAACCTATAAAACTGCAACATGTAAAAATGGGGCGGATGGTTATCCGCCCCGTCCGCATACTAATTATTTTCTTAAACCTAATTTTTCAATCAGTGCACGGTATCTTTCGATGTCTGTTTTCTTCAGGTATGCCAGAAGTCCACGTCTCTGACCAACCATTTTCAGCAGACCACGTCTGGAATGATGATCTTTGTGATGTGTCTGTAAATGCTCTGTCAGTTCCTGAATTCTTGCTGTAAGAACTGCAACCTGTACTTCCGGTGATCCTGTGTCACCCTCGCATCTTGCATATTCTTTCATGATCGCCTGTTTTTTTTCTTTTGAAATCATTGTGATTTCCTCCTTAAATATAATAATTAATGAACCGCCACATATTAAGAAACGGTTGGAGATTCCAATCTCTGAATATGGGCTGAATTACACCTCGACTAGTATAGCATAAAACATGCAGCATTGTAAACAACTATTTTTTGCCAAATGATAAAGTTTTTACCAGCTCTTTTTCTTCCTGAAACCAGTTCTTTCCGGACTCAATATCTCTGCGGATCTGTGCCTTCAGAGCCTCAAAAGAAGTGAACTTCTGTTCCGGACGAATATATTTATAAAAATCAACTCTACATTTCTGCCCATAAAGATCCAGATCACAGTCAAACAGATTTGTTTCTACTCCAAGGAAATTCTCTCCGACTGTTGGTTTATATCCCACATTCGTGATTCCCGGATAATCTCCATCCTCAAGATGCGATACTGTCACATAGACCCCATTCGGAGGCATCAGCTTCGACTTCGGTGGAATGATATTCGCTGTTGGAAAAAAATCCCGATGCCCCATTCCTCTTCCATGTTCAATGACCCCTGCCGTGAAAAACGGACTTCCCAGAAGATCTGCAATCTTTTCCATATTTCCTTTTTTCAGTTCTTCACGGATATAAGTACTGCTGATCTTACGGTTGCCTTCCATTTCTTTTGCAATCACAATTGTTTCGTAATCGTATTTTTCTCCATATTTTTCCAGAAGCTCCGGAGATCCCTTGCGCTCATGACCAAAACGGAAATCTTCTCCCACAACCACACAGGAAGCCTGAAGATCCCCTTTGAGTATCTGTCGGATAAAAACATCTGCTTTCATATGCTTTATCTGATCATTCAGAGGACATTCCAACAGTATGTCCACGCCCATTTTTTCCAGAAGTATACGACGTTCTTCTGAAGTAAGGATCGTCTGTCTGTCGGAAACAAACGCCATGACCACTGCCAGTTCTCCATATTCTTTTTTTCTGTTCAGGATCGTCTGAATCAGTTTCCTGTGACCACGATGGATTCCATCGAATTTTCCAAGTGTTACCGCACAGTGGCTGAACTTTGGAAACTGTCCTTCAATCTTTACGTATTCCATATTGTGCTGTTACTCCTGACTTTTATAGCTCACCCGGAGCCTATAAAAACATTTTCTGTGGCTGATAGCGTTTTTTCACCTCATCCCACTGGTAAATTCCCTTGAATCCACCCTGGCTGTCACACATACGCACCCAGCCTTCTTTGTGCTCTCCTCTGACAAATCTCTCAGCAAGCGCATTTCCATTTTCCAGAAGGCGGTCGCCTTCCCGTGTACAAAAAATTTCCGGATAATCCTTCAGGGCCTGCCCGATACTGATCACCCGGTCTCCAATTGTACCATTTCTTACCGCTTCCTCAACCTGCGCAAGTGTCATACTATCTTCCCAGACAAAATTCCCGGATCTGGTGCGGAGCAATTCTTCCATACAGCCGCCACATCCGAGTTTCTGTCCGATGTCATGACATAATGTACGGATATATGTTCCCTTACTACAGGTCACAGAAAATCGCACATATGGAAGCTCTATCTTTTTAATCTCAATCTCATAAAACTGTACAGCACGCGGCTTTCGCTCTACTGTCTTACCTTCACGGGCCAGTTCATAGAGTTTCTTCCCGTCTACTTTCAGAGCAGAATACATCGGTGGAATCTGCTGCTGTTCCCCCAGGAAACTCCTGATCACCGTACGTACCTCTTCTTCTGTTACTTCGACAGGCTTTTCTTCAAGAACCGTTCCTGTCATATCCTGGGTATCTGTTTCCAGCCCCAGATGAAGAAGTGCCTCGTATGTTTTCTGTTTTTCCGTCAGAAGATCAACCAGCTTCGTTGCCTTTCCGAGAACGACCGGAAGCACACCTTCTGCTTCCGGATCCAGTGTCCCGGTATGTCCGATTTTCTTCATATGAAGGATTCCACGGAGTTTTGCAACAACATCAAAAGAAGTATATCCTTTTTCCTTACGGATATTCAATACGCCATCCATTATGCGTTCTCCTCTTCTGTCAGCTGTTTTTCAATTTCTGCTGTAATATTATTGATCACATCATACATAGAGCCCTGCAGGTCACAGCCCGCTGCTCTGGTGTGTCCACCGCCTCCAAAGAAGACTGCCACCTTGCTCACATCTACCCTGCCATTGGAGCGAAGGGATACTTTGAATGACTGTGTCTCCAGCTCATAAATAAAGATTGCTACTTCCACGCCTCGGGTAAGTCGGAGCTGACTGACAATGCCATCCAGATCGCTTCCTGTCACGCCATAAAAATCCATATCTTTCTTTCGAAGATATCCGATGATGCATGTACCGTTCTGAAGAAGAATACTTTCTGCAAGAACTCTTCCCATAACCTGATTCTGGATATATGTTTTCTGATAAAAAGATTCATCTATGATCCTGCTGAACGGAATTCCCGTCTTCATCAGTTCTCCTGCAATCCTCATGGTTTCCGGTGATGTAGAAGAATACTGAAAAACGCCTGTATCATGGATCATTCCTGTATAAACAGCCGTTGCAACCGCAAGATCCACTTTATCCGGATCCAGAATTCCATACAGTACTTCACAGCAGGAGCTAACCTCTCCACGGATATGATTCACATCTGCAAATCCCGAATTGCTCACATGATGATCGATGCATACTGTTTTCTTTGCATGCTCAAACAGATTGTCAGCAAGTGCCAGACGGTCTCTGGCACTTACATCACAGGTAATAAAAAGATCGAAGATTCTTTCTTCTTCCACTTCTGTTTTTATTTCATCGATAGATTCAATATGTCCGAAGATCGGCTTCGGATGGTCCAGATAAACATTCACATCAATATCCGGAAAATATTTTCTGATATACAGATACAGAGCCATACAGGAGCCGACACAGTCGCCATCCGGACGGATATGTCCACCGATTCCGACAGTTTTCACACCTTCCAGTACTTCTGCTATATTTTTCATGAACACACCTCTTACTCTTCCTCAGTCTTCCCTAAAGAAGCATCTCTTCTGGCAACATCATCAATCAGTTTTGACATATTCACACCATACTCAATCGATTCATCAAGAATGAAACGTATCTCCGGTGTATTTCTCAGATTGAGATTTTTTGCAAGTTGTCTTCTGATATATCCCTCTGCCTTATTCAGGCCCTGGATCGTTGCGTCCTTTGCTTCTTTGTTGCCCAGGACACTGATAAATGCCTTGCAGGTCTTAAGATCAGGCGCAACTTCCACAGCCATGACTGAAGTCATTGGATGAATGCGAGGATCTTTGACTTCATTTCTGATGATCGTACTGAGTTCTTTCTGAACCTCACCATTGATCCTTGTATTCTTAATACTGTTTTTTCTCATTTATGATTCACTCCTATCTCGGTATTTCCAATTACCTTGGCACTTCTACCATGATATAAGCTTCTACTTTATCTTCTTCTTTCACATCGTTGAATCCGTCAAATACAAGACCACATTCGTATCCTGCTTTTACTTCTTTAACATCATCCTTGAAGCGCTTCAGAGAAGCAAGTTCACCTTCGAATACCTGCTCGCCTTCACGTGTAATACGTACCTTGCAGTTTCTCTGGAAAATACCATCCAGAACATAACTTCCTGCAATTGTACCGACACCTGAAGCTTTGAACAGCTGACGAACCTCTGCATGGCCGATAACTTTTTCCTCGTATACCGGATCAAGCATACCTTTCATAGCAGCTTCCACATCTTCGATTGCCTGATAAATAACTTTGTAAAGACGAAGATCTACGCCCTCCTGATCAGCCAGCTGTTTTGCCATAGCATCCGGACGAACATTGAATCCGATAATGATCGCATTGGATGTAGCTGCCAGAGATACATCAGACTCATTGACAGCTCCAACACCGCCGTGGATCACACGAACAACAACTTCTTCATTGGACAGCTTGGTCAGACTCTGTTTAACAGCCTCGACAGAACCCTGTACGTCTGCTTTAACGATGATCGGAAGCTCTTTGAGGTCACTTGCCTGGATCTGATCAAACAGGTTATCCAGAGAAAGTTTGCCTTTTGTTTCTTCAAGCAGATGTTTCTTGTTTTCAGTAACGAATGTAGCTGCAAAGCTCTTGGCTTCCTTATCGCTCGGGAATGCCATCAGGATCTCACCTGCATTCGGAACATCACTGAGGCCAAGGATCTCAACCGGTGTAGAAGGACCTGCTTCTTTGACACGTCTGCCTCTGTCATCCATCATTGCACGCACTTTACCACTGCATGCGCCTGCTGCAATAAAGTCGCCTACATGAAGTGTACCTTTCTGTACAAGAATTGTGGCAACCGGTCCCTTACCTTTATCAAGCTGAGCCTCAATAACAAGACCTCTTGCCGCACGATTCGGATTTGCCTTGAGTTCCAGTACCTCTGCAGAAAGAAGGATCATTTCAAGCAGTGTATCGATTCCCTCTCCTGTATGGGCAGATACCGGTACAAAAATAGTACTTCCACCCCAGTCTTCCGGAATCAGTTCATATTCGGAAAGTTCCTGTTTTACTCTTTCCACATTTGCACTTGGTTTATCGATCTTGTTGATTGCAACAATGATCTCAACACCCGCTGCTTTCGCATGGCTGATTGCCTCAACAGTCTGTGGCATAACACCATCATCTGCTGCAACAACAAGTACTGCGATATCTGTGGAGTTTGCACCACGCATACGCATTGCAGTAAATGCTTCATGTCCCGGTGTATCCAGGAATGTGATCTTCTGTCCATTGATCTCAACTACAGATGCACCAATGTGCTGTGTGATTCCACCTGCTTCCCCTCTGGTTACATGTGTATCACGGATTGCATCCAGAAGAGATGTTTTACCATGGTCAACGTGACCCATGACACAGACTACCGGCGGTCTCGAAACCATATCCGCTTCATCTTCTTCGTCTTCTTTCAGAAGTTCTTCGATAACGTCTACTTTCTCTTCCGGCTCTACGATAATATCATAATCCAGTGCGATCTCCTGTGCTTTTTCAAAGTCGATCTCATGGTTTACCGTTACCATAGTTCCTTCCAGGAACAGTTTTTTAACGATTACAGACGGCTGCATCTTCATAGCTTCTGCGAGCTCACGGATTGTCATTTTCTCCGGAAGTGTGATTTCTTTTACTTCTGGTTTCTTCTCTTCCTGTTTTGGCTGAGGAGTCGGTTTCTGAAGAGCTTTCGGAATTCTAGAAAGATTTCTTCTTCCACCCTGGTTCGGTCTGTTATGACCTGCACCGGATTTCTCAAAGTCTTTCTTTTTGTTCTTATTCTCTCTGTCACGCTCTCTCTTGCTGTCTTTGGATGTTTTTGTCAGTTCTGGTGTAAATACAGCGTCATTCTCTCTTCTTCCGCCGCCATTTCTCTGTCCGCCACGGTTGTTTCCGCCAAAGCGTCCTTCACCTCTGTTATCCGGTCTTCCGTTTCCGCCCTGTCCTGGTCTTCCCTGGCCACCCTGCTGCGGGCGTCCACCCTGACCTCTCATCGGACGGCCATTTCCATCACCCTGACGTGCCGGACGACCTTCACCCTGTGGTCTGGCCGGACGATTTCCGTCACGATTCGGACGACCCTGTCCATTATTTCCATTGCGATCAGAAAATCTTTTTTCTCCGCCACGGAAATCACGGTTTCCTCTGTTATCTCCACCACGATTGTCACGGCCTGAATCTCTTCCGTCACGATTATTCTGGCGGTTCTGTCCTCTGTTATTATTGTAACCGGACTGTTCCTGTCTTTGCGGTCTTGCAGAATTGTTCTGTACCGGTGCTGCCTGTCTGATCTCTGTCGGTTTCTTTGTCTCCGGAGTCTCAGACGGTGCCGCTGCCTGCGGTTTCTTTGGTGCTGCTTCTGCAGCCGGTTTCTGCTGTACCGGTTCAGCCGGTTTTACAGCCTGTGGTTTCTGCTGCGGTCTTGCAGCCGGTTTTTTATCTGATGCCGGACGTTTCGGTCTGTTTTTGCCACCGTCACTTGCATTCTGTGCGTGATATACACGAATAATATTTTTTTTCTTTTTGGGAGCCTCTGTCTTCTCTGCTTCCGGTTTAGTTGTTACCATTTTTTCATCTGTTCTGGAATTATCCACGTTGGTAATCTGCTCCTTTCCCCTTTGTGATAAATGTTCTTTTATTCTGGCAGGTTCATGCTCTCTGCTCTTCGGCACATTGATTCCTCCTTCACGTCAATGACTTCGGATCTTGCTGATTCTGGATCACACTGTTTACATTTACTGTTCCATCTTCTCAAGTTCTTTCAGCATTGCTTTCGCAAAGTTCTCATCCTGTACCGCCAGACTGGCACGAAATTCCTTGCCGCAGAATTTTCCCAGTTCCTCTTTATCCGCGAGGAAATATACCGGTACTTCGTAAAACTCACACATATTACGGAATTTTTTCTTTGTATTTTCGGATGCGTCTGCCGCAACCAGTACCAGAAAACCTTTTCCGCTCTTCACAGATTTCTCTGTGGAGAATTCTCCGCTGGCTATCTTACCTGCTTTTGTGGCAAGCCCCAGCAGTGATAAAACTTTATTGTTGTTTTTCAATATCGTTTAACTCCTTTTTCAGGTCTTCATAGACCTCATCCGGTATTGCGGTCTTCAGTGACCGTTCCAGTCCCCGGGTTTTTACGGCTTTTTCCAGACATTCCTGGGAAAGACATACGTACGCACCTCTTCCGTTTTTTCTGCCTGTTGCATCAAGCACGATCTCATTCTCCGGAGTTCTCAGTACACGGATCATTTCTTTCTTACTTTTCATTTCTCTGCAGCCGGTACACTGGCGCAGAGGTGTTTTATTCTTTGTCTTCATAGATTATTCTTCAACAGTAGTTTCTTCTGAAACTTCCTCTGTTTCTTCAGTCTCTGTTTCTTCTGACTCTACAGCACCTTCTTCACTGTACTCCTCTTCGTCGTAGTACTCATCCTCGTCATCATAGTCATACAGTTCTCCAGACTCTCTTGCCTGAGTCTCACTCTTGATATCGATCTTAAATCCGGTCAGACGAGCCGCAAGACGTGCATTCTGTCCTTCTTTACCAATTGCAAGAGACAACTGATAATCTGGAACGACTACCAGTGCAGTCTTTTCATCCGGATCCGCCATAACAGCGATAACCTTTGCCGGACTCAGTGCATTTTCAATCAAGATTGCCGGGTTTTCATCCCAGTTGATGATGTCGATCTTCTCACCACGCAGTTCCTCTACGATGGAATTGACTCTTGCACCGTTCATACCAACGCATGCACCTACCGGATCTACATCAGGATCATTGCTCCATACAGCAATCTTGGTACGGGAACCTGCTTCTCTGGCAATACTCTTGATCTCAACAGTTCCGTCTTTCACTTCGGCAACTTCAGATTCAAACAGACGTTTTACAAGTCCCGGATGTGTTCTGGACAGAAGGATACGAGGTCCTTTCGGTGTATCTTTGACTTCAAGGATATAAACCTTGATTCTTTCTGTAGGCTCAAATTCCTCACCTTTCACCTGCTCGTTCTCACTCAAGATACCGTCTGCCTTGCCAAGATTTACACTGACATTTTTGCCCATTACACGCTGTACGATACCTGTGACAACTTCTTTTTCCATTCCATAATACTGATCATAAAGGACTTTACGTTCTTCCTCACGGATTTTCTGAAGAATTACGTTCTTTGCATTCTGCGTTGCAATACGGCCGAATTCTTTAGAATGGATCTCAACTTTGATCATATCTCCCAGTTCTGCATTTGTATTGATTTTCTGTGCATCCACCAGGGAAATTTCCAGTGCCGGATCATCTACGAATTCCTTTACTTCACGTTCTGCGTAAACGCTGAAATCACATGTTTCCGGATTGATCGTCACATGCACATTATCTGCTTTACCAAAATGGTTTTTGCAAGCCTGGATCAGGGACTGCTCAATCGCACCCAGTAATGTATCCTTGCTGATGTTTTTTTCTTTTTCCAGGATATCCAGGGCTTCCATTAACTCTTTGTTCATTTTTGTTATTTCCTCCTATTTTATCAAAGCATATCTGAATCGTATTTAAAACTCAATTGCCAGACGGATCAGGGCAATATCCTTTTTGTCAAATGTGCGTAACTGCCCGTCCTCATCGATCGTCACACTGCTTTCATCATATGCATTTAAAATCCCACAGAATTCTTTCTGCTTTTCGATTGGACGATAGGTCCGGATCTCTACCAGTTTACCCATGCTTCTGGCAAAATCCTTCTCCTTTTTCAGTGGTCTGTCAAGACCCGGCGAACTGATTTCCATGATATAGCTGTCTTCAATAAAATCGTTCTCATCCAGTTTATCACTGAACGCTCTGCTGACTGCTTCACAATCGTTAACAGTAATTCCACCCGGCTTGTCGATATATCCACGAAGATACCAGTTTCCTGCTTCCTTCACATATTCTACATCTACCAGTTCGAATCCCTGGCCCTCAACGATCGGTGCCAGCAATGCTTCTGCTTTCTGTTCATATTCATCCCGTCTGCTCATATTTCCACCTGCCTTTCGCACATCCGGAGCATCTCGCAAAAAGAGTGGACCGAAGTCCACTCTCTTGTTGTCCGTTATCATGTTAAGTTCATTCTAGCACCTTACTTCCGGAAAAGCAAGGTTTTTTTTATATCCTCGGCTTTATGCCCTTCGTATCCCGCTTTGCAAGCCGCACTTTATTCAGTGCATATTCTTTATCATGATAGGAAATCGTATATTCCTGATGACCTGCCAGAAGGTATGCATGCTCCAGATAATCATCGTCTGCCAGTTTCATGCCCCGCACACCAAGTGCAGTTTTCTTCATTGTCGAAACTTCTTGTGCCAGGAATCGCAGGAAGCAGCCTCCATGGCTCTGGAGCACAATCTGCTCCATCTCGGAAGCACTGCCAATAAAGATCAGTTCATCTTCATCCGCCAGCTTTGTTGACGCGATCGTTCGTTTAGCCACATCAAATTCCGCACCTTCTACCAGTTTGCACATAGAAGTCTTTGTCACAAACAGCAACCTGTCTGAACGCAGTTGTCCTACCGGTGCCACATAAAGCATGCGTTCCTGGGAACTGTCATAATTACTGAGATTGTCCACCGGTGTTCCCTTGTCGCGGAAACGGCCAAGCGGTATATCAACGGCTTTGATCGTATGCATCTTGCCTGTATCTGTAAATATACAGATCTTGTCTGTATTCATACAGTTGAATACATATTTATTTTCATTATGAACAGCTTCTTTGTTTCGCTCATAAGCATTTTTATCTATAAGCTTCATATAACCAAAGCGATCCATCAGGAAGCAGACTTCCATCTCTTCCATCTTCTTCTCTTCATAGACAGCTTCTTCTGCATTTTCAATCGCTGTACGGCGTTTTCTTCCGTATTCTTTCTTGATGGCGTCCATGTCTTTGATGATCACGGCCGCCATGGAATCATAATTGTCCAGGATATCTTTATAAAGAGCAATGTTTTTCATTGTCTCTTCATGCTCAGCCTGCAGTGCTTCAATTTCCAGACCGATCAGTTTATACAGACGCATATCCAGAATGGCATTTGCCTGACGTTCTGTAAAAAGAAGTTTTGCAGCAGCCTTCTCACTGGCTTTTGACTTGAATTTAATTCCCTCTGTAATTCCTTCTACCAGACATTTCTTGACCTGTTCACGATTCTTACTGCCACGGAGGATCTCAATGATCAGGTCGATCACATCACACGCTTTGATCAGACCTTCCTGAACTTCCTGTTTTTCCAGTTCTTTGTCCAGCAGTGTGTGATATTTACGTGTTGTGATCTCAAACACAAAATCAACGTGATATTCAATAATCTGCTTCAGGCTTAATGTTTCCGGTCTGCCGTCAGCAACTGCCAGCATATTTACGCCAAACGTATCTTCCAGACGCGTTTTCTTATACAGCATATTGGTCAGATTTTCCACATCGGTATCTTTCTTAAGTTCCAGTACGATACGGATGCCTTCCTTGGAAGACTGATTGGAGATATCTACGATATCTGTTGTCTTCTTTGTTTCTATAAGAGATGCCACGTCATTCAGGAACTTGCCAATGTTTGCTCCCAGCATGGTATATGGAATCTCCGTAATGACAAGCTGTTTTCTTCCGCCTTTGAGTTTCTCTACTTCTACTTTTCCACGCAGGCGGATTTTGCCGCTCCCTGTCTCATAGATCTTATGGAGATCATCTTTATTGACCACAATACCTCCGGTCGGAAAATCCGGCCCTTTGATATATCGCATCAGTCCTTTGACACTGATCGTGTTATCTTTCATATATGCTTTGACAGCATCGATGACTTCCCCTAGATTGTGTGGTGGAATACTGGTTGCCATGCCGACCGCAATACCATCTGCACCATTTACCAGAATGTTCGGGATGCGCACCGGAAGTACCGATGGTTCTTTTTCCGTCTCATCGAAGTTCGGAACAAAGTCCACTACATTCTTATCAAGATCACTCAAAAATACATCCTGTGTCAGTTTTTCCAGTCGTGCCTCTGTATAACGCATGGCAGCTGCGCCATCACCCTCGATTGAACCGAAGTTACCATGTCCGTCTACAAGTGTTCTGCCTTTTTTGAAATCCTGTGCCATAACAACAAGTGCGTCATAAATGGAACTGTCACCATGTGGATGATATTTACCCATGGTATCACCGACAATACGTGCACATTTACGATACGGACGGTCATAGCGGATTCCCAGTTCATACATATCATACAACGTTCTTCTCTGTACTGGTTTCAGACCGTCACGCACATCCGGAAGAGCACGGGAAATGATAACACTCATTGCATAATCGATGTATGATTTCTGCATAATTTCCGAATAATCGGTACGAATTACATTTTCCTGTTTTGTTTCCATATCTTATCCCACCTTATACATCAAGTTCTGCATCGGCTGCATGCTCGTAAATAAATGCCTTACGCGGCGGAACTTCACTGCCCATCAGAACTTCTGTCACACTGGATGCAAGACGTGCATCTTCTATCTCCACGCGTTTCATTCTTCGAGTCTCAGGATTCAGCGTGGTCTCCCACAGCTGTTCTGCATCCATCTCTCCAAGACCTTTGTATCTCTGCAAAGTAAAGCTTCCCGGTTTATGTGTCTTACGATATTTTTCAAGTGCTTTATCATCATACAGATATTCTTCCGGTCCCTTTTTCGGCATTGCCTTATAGAGTGGCGGCATCGCAATATATACATGGCCTTCATAGATCAGTTCCGGCATAAAACGATAGAACAATGTCAGAAGCAGTGTGGAAATATGCGCACCGTCAACATCGGCATCCGCCATGATCACGATCTTGTCATAGCGAAGTTTGCTTATATCGAAATCATTTCCATATCCTTCAGAAAATCCGCATCCAAATGCATTGATCATAGTCTTGATCTCCGCATTGGCAAGCACTTTGTCAATGGTTGCTTTTTCAACATTCAGAATCTTGCCCCTGATTGGAAGGATTGCCTGATAATTACGGTTACGGGCTGTTTTTGCAGAACCGCCTGCGGAATCTCCCTCTACGATAAAGATCTCACACTGTGACGGATCCTTTTTCTCGCAGTTGGCAAGTTTTCCATTGGAATCAAATGAATATTTCTGTTTTGTAAGAAGATTCGTTTTGGCACGTTCCTCTGTCTTACGGATCTTCGCTGCCTTTTCCGCACAGGAAAGAATCATTTTCAATGTTTCAAGATTACGGTCAAAATACAGGACCAGCTGCTCTCCCAGTACTTTTCCTGTTGCCTTGGCTGCATCCTGGTTATCCAGCTTTGTCTTTGTCTGACCCTCAAAGCGAGGTGCCGGATGCTTGATTGATACGACTGCCGTCATTCCATTACGGATATCCGCACCGGTAAAATTCGGATCTTTATCTTTGAGAATACCGATTTCTCTGGCATACGTGTTCATAACTGTTGTAAATGTTGTCTTAAATCCGGTCAGGTGTGTACCACCTTCTGCATTGTAGATATTATTACAGAATCCAAGAACATTCTCACGGAATTCATTTGTATACTGAAAAGCAACTTCCACCTGAATCCCATCTGCTTCTCCTTTGAGATAAACAGGTTCATGAAGCGCCTCTGTACTGTGATTCATGTCACGGATATAGCCCACAATACCCTCCGGCTCATGGTACTCTTCTTTGACCGGCTCTGTTCCACGCAGATCTTCAAAAATGATCGTCAGCTCCGGATTCAGATAAGCAGTCTCATGAAGACGGCTCTTAACATCTGTAGCAGAAAAACGTGTTTTCTCAAAGATTTCCGGATCCGGCAGGAAATTGATGCAGGTTCCGGTCTCTTTTGTCCTGCCAAGTTTCGGAAGAAGTCCGTTCTCCAGTTCGATCGTAGGAATTCCACGTTCATAGTGGTCATGATGTACATATCCATCACGGCTTACCTTGATATCCAGATAAGTAGAAAGTGCATTCACAACGGAAGATCCGACTCCATGGAGCCCACCGCTTGTTTTATAAGCAGAATTGTCAAATTTACCACCTGCATGAAGTGTCGTAAATACCAGACGTTCCGCAGACATCCCTTTCTCATGCATATCCACCGGAATTCCCCGGCCATTATCTGTTACGGTACAGGAACCATCTTTTTCCAGCACCACATGGATCTGACTGCAGTATCCTGCCAGATGCTCATCCACTGCGTTATCAACAATCTCATAAATCAGATGATTCAGTCCTTTTCGAGAGACACTTCCGATATACATACCAGGACGTTTGCGGACTGCTTCCAGTCCTTCCAGAACAGATATGCTCCCCGCATCATAAGTTTCCTTTTTTGCCATGGCTCTTTTCCTTTCTTTCATATTTCCATCTTCAAACATTTGTTCTATATCATACATGATTTGTCCGTAAAAAGTCAAATACTATTCTTTTATGATTTTCGGGCAAAAAAATAACCCGAACCACCGTTCGAGTCATCTTATTGTATATTTAGAGCAGCCAGTACGGGAATCGAACCCGTGTTTTCGCCGTGAGAGGGCGACGTCTTAACCCCTTGACCAACTGGCCTTGCGTCAACCGACTTGCTTAGTATATATCAGCTTATCGGAAAATGCAAGCCTTTTTTTTAATTTTTTTTAAAAATTTCAAAAAAGCAGTTTTTTCGCTTATTTTAGCCCAGGTCTATCTTGAGATCACCCGGCTTGATAATTCCTCTGGCACGAAAAATCTTGCCGATCACCCATGTGATCAGAAGCGGAAGTACAAAGCAGATCAAAATCATGCCAATCCACTCAAACGCTCCTGTCTGGTATCCTTCCGGCATCTGTGTCCATCCGGTAACAACCCCGATTGGTCCTACCAGTCCGGAAGTACCCATTCCGGAAGAAATTGCCGGTCCGTTGTTTCTCATATGGAACACGCAGGTGGCAATCGGCCCTGTAATCGCAGAAGTGATCACCGGTGGCAGCCACAGGACAGGTTTCTTCATAAGGTTCGGAACCTGGAGCATGGAAGTTCCAAGTCCCTGTGCCACAAATCCGCCAACTCCATTATCCGGAAAGCTTAAGATTGCAAAGCCAAGCATATGTGCACAACATCCTGCTGTCGCAGCTCCACCTGCAAGTGCCAGACCATTCCAGACTTCCATTGTCACACTGCCGTCAGCAAGTCCTGCAAGCACTGCCCCTCCACTGATTCCTACCGCAGCGCAGATTGCCGCTGAGCTGATTGGAAGTGTCAGCACGATTCCAACGACCACAGAGATGATCATTCCCATCCAGAACGGACGAAGATCTGTTGCCCATCCGATAAATGCTCCAAGTGCATCACAGATATTTTTGCAGACCGGTGCAAGAAGCATCGCAAGAACCACTCCAACGATCACAGTCACTGCCGGCGTCACTATGATATCTATTTTTGTTTCCTTAGATACCAGTTTACCGATCTCACATGTGATCACTGCGACAAAAAACACCGCCAACGGACCACCAGAACCACCAATTGCATTACAGGCAGCTCCGACCGCACACAGCGAATACATAACCAATGGTGGTGCCTGAAGTGCATGCCCAATAGCAAGTGCCATTGCCGCACCGGTCACACTGGTCGCATAACCGCCAATCTCCAACAGCTTTTCTGACACAAAACTTCCCGGACACACATTCTGTCCGATTGTATTTATGATCGTACCGATCAGAAGTGACGCAAAAAGGCCCAATGCCATAGAGCCCATTGCATCAATGCCATACCTTTTGAAGGATATGATCACGTTCTTTCTTTTCAGAAAGCTTTCTTTTTCGTTATTCATTTTTTCTCTTTCCTCTCATTCATTTCTGATTCGAAAATCATTCTTCCGGATCAGCCACAGGTTCTGCCGGAATAAATACACGAGCATGTTTTTTCTCTTCATGCTTCTGTTTTTTGGCTTTTGCCTGTGCTTCCTTACAGAATTCCATCTGGGAATTCACAAGAACCTTTCCTCTCTTGTCCTGTTTTTCATAAGTGCCGTCCGGCTGCAGAATATGCGCCTTTACATTATCACGGAATTCCAGATCCAGTACATGCAGGATTTCTTTCTTAATACTTTCATCTTCTACCGGAAATACAATTTCCACACGGCGGTCAAGATTTCGTGGCATCCAGTCAGCGCTTCCCATATAGATTTCATCAATTCCATTATTTTTGAAATAGAAAATACGGCTGTGTTCCAGAAATTCTCCAACGATCGAACGTACGTGGATATTTTCACTGATACCTGGTATACCGGTTCTCAGGCAGCAGATACCCCGAACAAGCAGATTGATCTGTACTCCACAGGAAGATGCATAATAGAGTGCCGCAATGATTGCAGGATCACACAGAGAATTCATCTTCGCCGTGATCTCCGCTGGTTTACCCTGTTTTGCATGTTCTGCTTCCCGTTCAATCAGCTGCAGAAAACGGTTTTTCATCCAGATTGGTGCAACAATCAGACGATTCCATTTCTTCGGCTCCGAATATCCGGAAAGCATATTAAATACAGCCGTTGCATCTTCTCCAAAACGTTCATCACAGGTAAAAATACCACAGTCTGTATATAGTTTTGCTGTAGAATCATTATAGTTACCAGTTGCCAGATGTACATATCTTCGGATTCCTGTCTCTTCTCTGCGTACCACCAGTGTGATCTTACTGTGCGTCTTTAAGCCAACCAGTCCATAAATAACATGGCATCCTGCCTTTTCCAGCATTTTGGCCCAGACAATATTATTCTCTTCGTCAAATCTTGCTTTCAGTTCCACCAGAACAGAAACCTGTTTGCCATTTTCCGCCGCCTGCGCCAACGCTGCAATGATCGGAGAATGTCCACTAACTCGATACAGAGTCTGTTTGATTGCAAGTACACCCGGATCTTTTGCTGCCTGCCGTACAAAATCTACAACCGGATCAAAGCTCATATATGGATGATGCAAAAATACATCTCCTTCTCGGATCACCTGGAAAATATCTTTATCATTCTGAAATTCCGGAACCGGAGCCGGTGTATATTTCGGACTCTTGTATTCATCAAAGCCCTCCATTCCGTAAACCTTCATCAGCATAGTCAAATCCAGCGGACCCGGAATATTATAAATGTCTGTATCCTTAATCTCAAACTCTTCTTTAAGAATACCCAGAAGACGTTTATCCATCTTTTCTTCCGCTTCCAGGCGAATCACTTCACCCCACTGACGCTTTTTCAGCTGTTTCTGGATCTCAACCAGCAGATCTTCTGCTTCATCCTCGTCAATCGTCAGATCTGCATTTCTCATAATTCTGTATGGATGCGCACAGACTACATCATTACTCAGAAACAGCTTACCAATATTGCGCTCAATGATCTCTTCCAGAAGGATCACGGTTCTCTCACCGTTCTTTTCAGAAGGGATCTCTACGATTCTCGGCAGCACAGACGGTACCTGGACTGTTGCAAATTCCAGTTCTTTGGCATGCTTTTTGTTACTTTTCTTGGCGATCAGCGCACCGATATTCAATGTCTTGTTGCGGATCAGTGGGAATGGTCTGGAAGAATCCATTGCCATCGGTGTCAGCACAGGATATACGTTATCTTCAAAATAGCGATCCACGAATTCTGCCTGTTTCACTGTCAGGTCTTCATGTTCTGCTACAAGATGAAGGCCCACTTTTTCCAGTGCCGGAAGTACAGAACGGTTAAACGTGCTGTATTGCACACGTACAAGCTCATGTGTCTGGCTGCTGATTTCCTTCAGCTGTTCCTCCGAAGACATGCCCGCAATGTCTTTTTTCTTATAGCCTGCATGTACCTGATCTTTCAGTGATGCCACACGCACCATAAAGAATTCATCCAGATTGGAAGATGTAATGCTTAAAAATTTCAGCCGTTCAAATAATGGCAGACTTTTATCACGTGCTTCACTCAGAACACGCTCATCAAATTTCAGCCAGCTCAGTTCACGGTTCACATAGTATTCCGGTTTTTCATATCTGCTAAGATCCATATTTATCCTCCTCCGCTTACGCTCTGCGTTTCCGTTTTAAAACAAGGCGAATTCCAAAGACTTCTTCAAAGAACTTCACTTTATCACGAAGCAAACCAAGCTCCAGTGAAATATCACGGCTGGAATCTATGATCATCTGCAGTTCTCTGTCCTTCAGTACCACTCTCAACGATTCCACCTTCTGATAATGGCTGCGGTCCATGGCATTTGCAAGACGAAGGATCGCAGTCAGTTTCGCAACCAAAAGGTATCTTTCCCGGTCAATTTCCGGCCCTTCATCATAATTTCCATAATAGACAAACTCTGTCGTGTTGTATCTTACCGCACTGGCAATGACTTTGCGTTCTTCCGTTGAAAGTCCAATGATCTCGGTTGCCATAATGATCCGATACGAACATTCAGCAACATCTGCCATACTGATGTATTTTCCACAGTCATGAAGCTGTACCGCAATCTGCAGAAGCAGCCGTTCTCTTGCGCCCATACCATGAACTTTTTTCATACTGTCAAAAATTGTAAGCGCAATATCTGTCGTTCCTTTAATATGGTCTTTACCAGTAGAATATCTTTTTGCAATATTTTTGGATGCTACCAGAATGTCATTTTCAAAATTATGCACACTCTTGATAAATTTCTTCTTTTCACCGTAATCATATGCAATTCCATCCAGAAGAGATACACCTGGAACCCACACAGACTCTGCCTGAAAGATTTCCAGAAAATTCTTGCAGATGACCATCGTCGGAATTACCAATGATGCATATTCCGGATCAATATCCATCTCCTGGGCAAGTGCCTGTTCTGTCTTGTAGATTGTCTTTTCGTAGCGCTTGGTAAATTCATCGCTGGTTATGATATGATCTCCCAGCTCTTCACGAAAAATAGTATCTGTCAGGAAATCCCCCATCAGGATCACATTTTTGATATCACGGTCTTTCAGATACAGTCTCTGAAATGCAGTCAGATCATTTCGGATAAATTCCTTGATCAACTGGCCATAATGCGTTGTTGTTTTTTCCAGTTCCTTCAGTCTTTCACGAATACGCATGCTTCCCATCTTAAAGCTCTGCGTTGTTACCAGCGCATCTTTATCAAACAGCGAAACCTGCAGATTACCACCGCCAACATCCAGAATTGCTGTTCCTTTCTGAATGATCTTCTTGAAGCCGGATTCAATAGCAGCTATGGATTTATATCCCAGAAAATGCTGTTCCGCATTACTCAGAATCTCAATCCGGATACCGGTCCGCTGATAGATCTGCTCCTGAACGATCACCGGATTTACGATTTCACGAAAAGCACTTGTGGCACACGCACGATACTCGGATACTCCAAATTCCTGCATCATGTTGCTGAAATCTTTCAGAATGACACATATGTCATCTACCATCTCAGGCTCCAGCCGTCCTCTTGAATATGCACCTTTTCCAATTTCCAAGCGATATCTTACATCATTCAGCTCTCGAAATCCGATTTTCTTTGAAAATTCAAAGATTTTCATGCTGATCTCATATGAGCCAATATCAATCGCAGCAAAAGTTGTTACTGCCATACCCCCAGCTCCTTCCCGTTTGTATTATGCGTTGTTACTACGCTTCCTGTGTTTCTTCCTTTCCAAGAAGATGATCAATAAACTGCTGTGCAGTACGTCCTGTAAGCCCACCATGAGAAATTTCCCATTTGCCAGCCTCCAGAAGAAGCTCATCCTCCGGCATTGTAATTCCGTTACGCTGTGCCAGCGTCTTAACGATAGTATGGAATTCTTTTCTGTCTGGTGCGCCGAAATAGATACGTACTCCGAAACGATATACAAGAGAAAGTTTCTCCTGTACGGTATCAGAGGAATGAATATCATCATCTGCTCCGACTTCCAGTTTATCTCCGGCTCTTTCTCTTACCAGATGGCGACGGTTGCTTGTTGCATAGATCAGGATATTTTCCGGTTTACGTTCCAGTCCGCCTTCGATAACAGCCTTCAGATATTTATATTCTATTTCGAACTCTTCAAAAGAAAGATCGTCCATATAAATGATAAATTTATAATTACGGTCTTTGATCTGTGCGATGATCTGGTTCAGATCTACAAACTGATGTTTATACACTTCTATGATTCGCAGGCCTTCATCATAATATTTATTCAAAATTCCCTTAATACTGGAAGATTTACCGGTTCCCGCATCTCCAAAGAGCAGACAGTTGTTCGCCTTTCTGCCTCTGACAAAGGCTTCTGTATTCTCAACCAGTTTCTGTTTTGGAATCTCATATCCAACCAGATCCTCCAGCTGTACATGTGCAATTCTTGTTACCGGTACGATCACTGCTCTGCCGTTCTGGTCATGATCAATACGGAAAGCCTTGTGAAGTCCGAGCTTACCTACACCAAAATCCTTGTAAAACTGTACCATGTCCGCCATAAATTCATTGGTGTCTTTGGCTACTGCCAGCGTCTTGCTCATATCACAGATTCTGTCACGGATACGTTTGTTGAACATTTTTCCCGTATCCTGCGGTGCCTCATAATTACAGAGAATGCTGCAGCAGGAAGTATGGAATAATTTATCCAGTACTGTCAGGTCAAAATCATACAGTTCTTTAAAAATTGCGAAATCATGAAGTGCCAGCTGATTGATGCTTCCCTCGATCGCACCGCGGATCTCGCTTGCCATACTGAATGCATTCTCATGATTTACAAGAAGCAGTGTCAGATAGTCATGCCACAGGTTTCCTGTAAATCCATAAGATCCTGCAATTTCGATCAATCCATTTACACATTCATAAAACTCTTCTTCCATTTCGCTTGCATTGACTGCTGATCTCTCACTTGCATCCATCAGTGCAGTCATTTTATCTAAAATATCTCCGTGCTCAAAACCTCTGTAAAGCACACATTCTTTTACTCTCGTCATCTTACTGTTCCTCCTGCTGTCCATAATTGCCAAGCACTCTCATCCGATTGGCTTCCGCTTCTAATCCTCGCAGGGCATTTTTAACTGCCGGTTCTTCCAGATTTCCTTCAAAATCCACAAAAAATCTGTATTCCCACTTTTTACCTGTGATTGGGCGAGATTCAATTTTTGTCATACTCAGTCCATTGTAAATAAAATGAGAAAGCATATTATACAAAGTTCCGCTTTCGTGTGGAAGTTCGAAACAAACACTTACCTTAGCCGCACTTTTCTCATAGACCGGATGCGCACTGACAATGATAAATCTGGTCACGTTCTGGTCATTGTAGCAGATATTCTCTGCCATTACAGAAAGTCCGTAAAGCTCTCCTGCCGCCCGGCTCGCAATTGCTGCCTGTGACCGATTCATCTCTTCATGAACTTTTTTGGCAGCTCCCGCGGTGTTCTCCGTCTTTACGATTTTCCAGTCCGGATGGCTTTCCAGATATTTTTTACACTGTGCCAACGCCTGTGGGTGAGAATAGACTGTTTTAATCTCATCCAGAGAAGTCTCCGGAATTCCAAGCAGAACATGCTCCACTTTCACGCCCTGTTCCCCGACGATATACAACTGATATTCCGTCAGAAGATCGTAAATATCCGTCACAATACCCTCTGTAGAGTTTTCGATCGGCAGTACTGCATAATCTGCTTTTCCCGATGCAACTTCTTCCATAGCATCTCGGAATGTTTTTACATGGTAACTATTGACCGCATCAGAAAAATACGCACGCATGGCAGCATAACTGTAAGCACCTTCTACTCCCTGAAAAACAACATTCACCCCTGTCATAGGAAGTGCATCTACCATCTTATAATCTTTTGTATCGTTTTCAACTCCATTTTTGGTCAGTAACTGATACTGTCTCTTTCTGCTGATCGCCATGATCTGCTGAAAAAGCTCCTGTGCCCCAAGTTCATTGAATTCCCCATGAGCAGATTCTTTCAGGACTTCTATTTTGTCCTGCTCGCGTTTTGGATCCAGAACCTTTTTTCCTGTATGTATCTTGTATTCTGCAACATCTTCGCAGACTTTCATTCTTTTTTCAAAAAGTCGCAAGATTTCTTTGTCTATCACATCAATTTCCTTACGACATTCCAGTAAATCTGTCATGAATTCTTTTCCTCCTGAGTTTTGACAATTGTTGTAATTTCCCCGATAAAAGACAGGGACCCAAAAGAAAGGATGACATCCTCCCGTCCTGCCATTGCAAATATTTTATCTACCGCATCCGGAATGCTGTCCGCGGCCTGCACGTGCGGATTACATTTTTTTACTTCTTCCGCAAGTTCCTGCGCCGGCAGGGCACGTGGATTATCCGGTGTCTCAATCGTAATGATCTGCTCTGCATAGGGGCAGAGTTTCCGAATAATATAAGGATAATCCTTATCACGAAAAACTCCCATGATAAAGAACAGTTTGCGTCCTTTAAAATACTTCCGCACAGAATCCTCCAACATATCTGCCGCAGCCGGATTATGTGCTCCGTCCACAATAAACAAAGGCTCTCTGTGAATGATTGTCAGACGTCCATTCCATTTCGTATCCTTCAGACCTTTTTTTCGCTGTTCAACTGTTGTCGGATATCCGACTCGTCCCAACACCTCAAGTGCCTCCAGTGCAAGTGCTGCATTCTCCGTCTGATAAGATCCTGCCAGTGCCAACTCATAGTTTTCTCCCCGGTACTCCAGCGTCTGTCCCGCAAAATCTTCTTTCACTGCTTTTGCTTCATGCAGGTCTGCCTCTGTCAGATCTGCACCGTTTTCACGGCACACTCGCTCTATTACAGCCATAGTCTCCGGCTGTTGGCCGACCGTTACAACACTGCATCCAGGTTTGATGATTCCTGCCTTCTTTTCTGCAATTTCAGAAAGCGTGTTTCCAAGAAATGCCTGATGATCCATACTGATCGGAACGAGCACTGCAAGAACTGTATTTCGAATGATGTTTGTTGCATCCAGATTTCCACCCATTCCAACTTCCAGAATTACCAGATCACATTTTTCTTCGGCAAAAAATAAAAAAGCCACCGCCGTTTCTATTTCAAATGGGGTGGGATGTGCAAGACCTTCTGTAGTCATTTCTTTAATTGCTGCAGCAACCCTGGTCACATATCCCGCAAATTGTTCTCTGCTCACCGCACTGCCGGCCACTTCCATCTTCTCACGATAAGAATATACGGATGGGGAAATATATCTTCCGACACGATATCCAGCTTCCGAAAGTGTAGTATACAGATAAGCAATTACGGATCCCTTGCCATTGGTTCCTGCTACGTGAACATATTTTAACTGATCCTGGGGATTTCCCAGTCGTTTCATCAGCTCTTTTATATTTGTAAGATCCAGAGCACCGCCCGCATAACGGTCCGCGTCTTTTACATATGCTCTGCTTTGTTGATAGTCCATTTGCTATGTCTCCTGTGTTTCATAAATAATTGTGTATTTATACAAATATAGCATTTACGTATGTTTTTTTCAAGACTGGGAGATACTTATTTACGTATTCTTAACACGTTTTTATCAGGAATCAGGAGTAGCTGCCATGAATCAGAATATCTCAAATTTTTTACTGTGCGGTTCTGCCGGATGGTGCATGGAGATTTTCTGGACCGGTCTTCATTCACTTTTTACCGGTCAGAAGACTCTTACAGGAAAGACTTCTCTTTTGATGTTTCCCATCTACGGCTGTGCCGCTGTTATTGCTCCACTGTCCGTAAAATTATCTTCCTTCCCATTCTTTTACCGTGGAATCCTGTATACTGCCGGATTCTATCTTGTGGAATTCATCAGTGGAAGCTTCCTGAAGCAGTTCGGAATGTGTCCCTGGGATTACAGCGGTGTACCATTGCAATGTCATGGTGTCATCCGTCTGGACTATGCGCCACTGTGGTTTACTGCCGGACTGATTTTCGAAAAAATTCTGACCGTCCATCGCTGATATTTTATTATGAATATGGCAAAATCATCTTGAAAAATCAATTCTACTAGTATATGATTGTGCAAGAGAGAATTTTCGTAACTATTCACAGTACTACGAATTTTCCGTACCACAAGTCAATAAGGGAGGTTTCACATGAGACATTTAATGAGCCCGCTGGATCTTTCTAAAGAAGAGCTTGATGATCTTCTTACTCTGGCCAGCGACATTGAAAAAAATCCAAAAAAATACGCGCATGTCTGCGATGATAAGCGACTTGCCACCTGTTTTTACGAACCAAGTACACGTACACGTTTAAGTTTTGAAGCAGCCATGATGAATCTTGGCGGCAAGGTTTTAGGTTTCTCTTCAGCCGGTTCCAGTTCCGCTGCCAAAGGCGAAAGTGTTGCCGATACAATTCGTGTTGTTTCCTGTTATGCTGATATCTGTGCTATGCGTCATCCAAAAGAAGGTGCTCCGCTCGTAGCTTCTATGGCTTCTTCTATTCCTGTTATCAACGCCGGTGACGGTGGTCATCAGCATCCTACTCAGACCCTCACTGATCTTCTTACTATTCGTTCCCTTAAAGGAAGACTTGACAATCTTACGATCGGTCTGTGCGGCGATCTGAAATTCGGACGTACCGTTCATTCTCTGATTGAAGCTCTGGTACTCCGTTATTCCAATGTAAAATTTGTTCTGATCTCACCGGAAGAGCTTCGTGTACCAAGCTACATCCGCGAAGATATCCTTGAGAAAAACAATGTAGAATTTGAAGAAGTAGAACGTCTGGAGGATGCTCTTCCAAAACTTGACATCCTCTACATGACTCGTGTACAGAAAGAACGTTTCTTCAACGAAGAAGACTATGTCCGTATGAAAGATTTCTACATACTTGACAAACAGAAAATGGAACTTGCTCCAAAGGACATGTATATTCTTCATCCGCTTCCTCGTGTAAACGAAATTGCTGTTGAAGTTGACGATGATCCTCGTGCAGCATATTTTAAACAGGCTCAGTACGGTGTATATGTCCGTATGGCACTGATTCTCAGACTACTGGAGGTAGAAGTATAATGTTAAATGTTGGAGCACTTCACGAAGGTTTCGTACTCGACCACATCAAAGCAGGCAAAGCCATGACCATCTATCATGACCTGAAGCTTGATAAGCTGGACTGCACCGTTGCGATTATCAAAAATGCCAAAAGTAATAAAATGGGCGTTAAAGATATCATCAAAGTAGAATGCCCTATTGAAAACCTCGATCTGGATATCCTTGGTTTTATCGATCACAACATCACAGTCAACATTATCAAAGATGAAAAAATTGTTGAAAAAAGGATTCTGAAACTTCCAAAACAGATCACAAACGTTATCAAATGCAAAAACCCTCGTTGCATTACTTCCATTGAGCAGGGGCTCGATCAGGTATTTATCCTTGCTGACCCGGAAAAAGAAGTTTACAGATGTAAATACTGTGAAGAGAAATACAGAGGAAAACGCAATAAATAATTACATAAAAAAAGAAACGTCCACAAAAGACGTTTCTTTTTTTATGCAAGCAGACCGATAAGCCGGGTTATGTCGTTGAGTGATCATCTGTCTAGGCCATCCGTTGCCAGATGGCTCAAGCGACCCACCTGAAAGCACGACGGGCAGCCGTATTGCTTTCGTTTCGGTCTTGCTTCGAATGGAGTTTACATGTGCCCGTTCTGTTACCACAACGGCGGTAGTCTCTTACACTGCCTTTCCACCCTTACCTTCCATAAAGAAGGCGGTTTATTTCTGTTGCACTGGTCTGGGAGTCACCTCCACCGGACGTTATCCGGCATCCTGCCCTTTGAAGCCCGGACTTTCCTCGTCTGCACCCTTTCGTCTGTACAGCCGCGATCACCTGACCTGCTTGCACGAGTGTTATTCTAACACGAATATATTTTTAAGTAAAGAAAAAAATCATCAAGATTTCTATACATCAAAACAACTTCCGCCGACGAATTCCCTTAACAGTGAATTATGTGGAATATCCTCACTTGGAACAGAAATGAAATAATCCAGAAATTTCAAAAGGCGTTTTGCCTCCAGATACTCCGGTTCGCTCTTATCAATGCCAAATAACAGTGGCTCTGCATATACTTTAAGGCATGCCAGCTCATACACAAGTGCTGAATTAAACATGACATCTGCCTGCTCCTGATATGGAAAGATGTTCGCTTCTTCTCCACGACGTACAGACGGCCATCTGGCAATCGTATCTTTTGCCGAAGTTCCTCTGGTTCTTGCATCACGTACAATCCGTCGGAGCAGCCTGCCGTCCGTAGTCGGAATGCGGTTATGTTCATCAATATTCAGCTGAGTCAGTGCGCTGATATAAATCTTGAATTTACTTTCTGCCGGAAGTGCATAGCTCAGTTTATCATTCAGACCATGAATTCCCTCTATAACCAACACATCCTCCGGACCAAGCTGGAGAAAATCGCCTTTATACTCTCTGTGTCCTGTCTTAAAATTAAACACTGGCAATTCAATACGTTCTCCACGCAAAAGAGCAAGCATATCTTTGTTGAACTGCTCTACATCAATTGCTTCAAGACATTCATAATTTTTTTCTCCATATTCATCCAGCGGAGTCTCTTCTCTGTTCTTGAAATAATTATCAACTCCGATCGGATGCGGCTTCATTCCGTGCGCCAGAAGCTGAATAGACAAACGATGCGAAAAAGAAGTCTTTCCCGATGAAGACGGTCCCGCGATCATAATAAACTTCTTATTGCCTTCCAAGACAATTCTCTGTGCAATATCAGAAATCTTGGCTTCCTGAAGTGCCTCCTGAACCAGAAGAATATTGCTGATACCTTCTTTTGTAATGTGATTATTCAGATCTCCGACATAAGAGATATCCATCTTCTCTGCCCACTCCTGAGATTCTTTCTGCACCTGAAAGATTTTTCCTTCCGGGCGAAACGGTGAAATCACAGACGGATTTTTTCTTGTTGGAAGTTCCAGAACAAAACCTTCATCGTAAAGTTTCAGATCAAAGTATTTTACATACCCTGCATGATCTGCCATATAACCATAAAAATAATCTTCATAGTAACCAATATTATAAATATTCACCTTGGATACCCGACGGAAACGAAACAGTTTTTCTTTGTCATACATTCTATGATGATGAAAAAGTGAAACTGCATCATCTGTATTTACAGAACGTTTTCCAATCGGTGTACACATATCTGCCAGTTCCTGCATCCGTGTTTTTACATTGTCAAGGAAATGCTGATCAAGAACTGCTTTGCCGGCCATGGTAAAATAATAGCCATTTCCGACGGAATAGTGGATCATGACTTTTTCTATATTTTCTTTTCCTGCCACATCATAGATTGCTCTCAGCAGTACCAGACAAACCGTTCTTTTATAGGTTTCGAATCCTATATGATCTTTTGTCGTTACAAATTCCAGTGTACAGTCACCTTTCAGTTTCTTCTGGAGTTCACGTAATTTTCCATCTGCCATTACCAGAATGACAGGCGCTTCTGCCACTTCTTCCTGATACTCATCCACGATTTCTCTGTATGTCGTACCAATTGCATATTCATGCTCTTTCCCGTCAATCGTAACTTTAACCATTTCCTGATTCATAAAACAGCCCTCCTGTTACTATCCTGCTACAGTATCATATATGGACTTTTCACTTTCGCACATGTTATCTGAAGTGATGGATATTTTTCTTCCAGAATTTTACGCATTGCCTTCATAAAGATATATTCCGTACCATAATGTCCGGCATCTATGATCGGAAGTCCACTGGCAACAGCATCAATTCCCGTATGATGATCAATATCACCCGTCACATAGACATCCGCTCCTTTGGCAAGGACATCCGAAATCATGCTTTTGCCGCTTCCGGTGCAGATGGCAGCTTTTTCTACCATTGTATCCGGATCTCCGTAAATCCTGACATCATTCAGCGCCAGCGCCTCTTTTACAAATTCTCCGCATTCTTTCAGAGTCATCTTATACGGGAGGCAGCCAACCCGTCCAAATCCCTCTTCACCCTGCTCTGTATGAGCAGTTACCGAGAGGACTTCTCTATCTGTAAGTTTCAGATAGTCTGCACTGAGTTCTGCCATACCAAGCACGTCGTAATTGGTATGCATCGCATAATACTGAATCCTGTTTCTGATCAGTTTCAGAATTCTGCGCCCTGTAAAAGAATGATTATTTATTTTTTTCTGTCCTTCAAAGATCATCGGATGATGCGTAATGATCATGTCTGCTCCTGCAGAAATTGCTTCATCCAGCGTTTTCTCCGTAAGATCCAGTGCCAAAAGCACATGATGCACCTCCGCTTCATCATCACCGACCAGAAGACCTACATTGTCCCAGTGTTCTGCCATGTCAGCCGGATAACGACCATCAAGCCAGTTTGTCAGTTCCTTTACCTTCATATCTCTGTAAAGCAGCCAAAATCAACCGCTTTTCCTCCTCTACTTCATCCAGGCGTTTCTTTGCGCCCTCTCCTGCTGCATTTTTCAATTGTCCGGAAATTTCTTCTCTGATTCGCAGTTCGCGTTGCAGATACTTATAAAGAACCGGATGCAGACGCTCCAACAGCAGTTTTCCAAACATTTCCTCTTCTCTCGTCCAGATTTCTCCTGGTGTTCTGCCTGAAACTGCTTTCATCATCGGATAATATTTCCCATCTTCCAGAATCATTTCTTCCTGAATAATACAGAATCCATGTTCCATAAGGAAATGACGAAAATGAGGAATATCCGACTGCGGTTGAAGAATCAGTTCCCGAAAGCCCGGCAATGCAGCCTTACCTTCTGTAAGGATTTTCTCCATCAAAGGGCCGCCCATCCCGGCAATAACCAATGTATCACCTTCTCCGGTGCGGACGCCCTGCAGTCCGTCACAGAGTCTCGCCTCTATGTATTTGCTCATCCCATACTCTGCAATATGTTCCTGTGCCCTGGCCAGCGGTCCTTTTCCTACATCGGTCGCGATCGCACCCGGAATCTTATGATTCAGCATAAGGTATACCGGCAGATATCCATGATCACATCCCACATCTACCAGCCGGTTTCCCTCCGTCACCATGTCTGCAATAGCTTTGAGGCGTCTGGACAGCTGTACATGATTCCCTGCCATTAATCCAGATAATCCTTCAGCTTGCGGCTGCGGCTCGGATGGCGGAGTTTACGAAGTGCCTTTGCTTCGATCTGACGAATACGCTCTCTCGTAACGTTGAATTCTTTACCAACTTCTTCCAGTGTACGTGCACGTCCGTCATCCAGGCCAAAACGAAGACGAAGTACCTTCTGTTCTCTTTCTGTCAGTGTTCCCAGCACTTCGATCAGCTGTTCTTTCAAAAGCGTAAATGCAGCTGCATCTGCCGGAACCGGAACATTATCATCCTGAATAAAGTCACCAAGATGGCTGTCTTCCTCTTCACCGATCGGAGTTTCCAGTGATACCGGTTCCTGTGAGATCTTAAGGATTTCACGAACACGATCTACCGGCATTTTCATTTCTTCTGCAATTTCTTCCGGAGTAGGTTCGCGTCCTAACTCCTGAAGCAGCTGACGGGAAACTCGAATCAGTTTGTTGATCGTTTCTACCATATGCACCGGAATACGAATGGTACGTGCCTGATCGGCAATCGCACGTGTAATTGCCTGACGAATCCACCAGGTAGCATACGTACTGAATTTGTATCCTTTACGATAATCAAATTTCTCCACTGCTTTGATCAGGCCAAGATTTCCTTCCTGAATGAGGTCAAGGAACAGCATTCCCCTTCCGACATATCTCTTGGCAATGCTTACAACCAGACGAAGATTCGCCTCTGCAAGACGTTTCTTTGCCTCTTCATCACCCTGTTCCATACGTTTTGCCAGTTCGATTTCTTCATCTGCTGTCAGAAGACTTACTTTACCGATCTCTTTCAGGTACATACGAACCGGATCTTCAATGCTGACACCTTCCGGCACAGACAGATCGATCTTATCCAGTTCAATTTCTTCCTCATCATCCATTTTTTCGATGTCTGCATCGTCATCCAGAATCAGCTCTTCATCATTTCCTGAAATACGAAGCACATCAACTCCACTGGCTTCCAGAAAATCCAGAACCTTTTCCATCTGTTCAACTTCCAGAGACTGGTCTTTAAAGAAATCGCTGATTTCCTGATATTCCAGTACATTTTTCTTCTTTTTTGCAAGCTCCAGAAGCTCTACCAGTTTCTCGCTGAATTTGCCCATATTCATTTCCATAGGTGCTCATTCCCTCCATATAGTGTTTATATTTTAACCTTATTCAAAAGAAATATGCAGTTCCCGGCGTTTTCGCCCAAGTTCTTCCAATTCTTTTTTTGCTTTGACTATCTGCTGCAATCCTGCCATATCCGTAGGATCCCAGTTACGGTTCCGTTCCGCAAGGCTTTCGGATTTTATCCTGAGAAGTGTATCTGCAAACGCCTGATCCTGTTCCTGTTGATTTTCCAGATGGATCGTCGCATTAAAAAGTGATGCCACTTCCCGCTGTTCTTCACTGTCTGTAAAACTATTCAGAAGTTTCGCAGGATTAACCTGTCCCTCTTCCCTCTGCTGAAACAGCATCTGCGCCACTTCTCTGTATAATGGGACCACAAAGTCCTCCGGTGTCAGATACTGTGCAACTTTATCAAAAACATTCGGATACGTTACCAGCCAGGTCAGCATCAGTTTCTGTGCCTGCTCTGAAGCGGTCTCTTTTTTCTTTTTATTCTGACTGCCACTCTTTGGCTGTATCCGATTTTCGGCCGGTGTTCCTTTAAGCGCCAGCGTATTCACCCGCTTACGCAGATCTTCTGTGCTGACACCGTATTGTCCCCGATACTTCTTGACAATCGCTTCTATATAAAGATTTCTTTCCAGTTCATCTTTCAGTTCCAGAAGCATTTCTGCACATCGCTCGAAGAAACGATTCTGCCCCTGTGGTTCCTCCATCGGAAACTCGCTTTCTGCAATACTCACACGAAACATAAAGCTGTCGGATGCCTGGTTCAGTCGTTCTTCAAATGCCTCTGCACCCATGTTTTTGATAAACTCATCCGGGTCTTTGTAGGGTTTCAGATCAACAACTCTTGAATTCACTCCCGCTTCCCGAAGAATCGGAATTCCACGAAGTGCCGCCCGAATGCCAGCCTCATCACTGTCATACAGAAGCAATACTTCCTGGGTATACCGTTTCAAAAGACTGGCATGGCCTGATGTCAGTGCAGTTCCAAGCGACGCCACCGCATTGGTAAATCCCGCCTGATGCATGGAGATCACATCCATGTATCCCTCACACAGGATCAGATATTTCTTTCTTGTCGTTCTGGCAATATTCAATCCATATAAATTCCGGCTTTTATCAAAAATCTTCGTCTCCGGTGAGTTCAGATATTTGGGCTTGCCGTCTCCCATAACACGGCCGCCAAAACCGATCACACGATTATTGACATCCATGATCGGAAAAATAACCCTGTTCCAGAACTTATCATACATTCCATGCCGTTCATCCACGTTGAACAGTCCCGATTCACGGAGCCGCTCATCACTGTATCCTTTGGATTTGAGGTATTTATACAGGCCGCTGCCAAACTTGTCCGAATAACCAAGCCCAAATTTCCGCATCGTCTCTTCACTCAGTTGACGCCCTGCGAGGTATTCATGTCCCTGCCTGCCGCCTTCTGTACGGAGCTGATAATAATAATACTGCGCCGCCTGCTTATTGATTTCCAGAAGTTCTGCCTTCTGCTCTGCTTTTTCTCTCACTTCTCTGGAATATTCAATCTTTGGAAGTTCTACTCCCGCTCTGTCCGCAAGATGCTTTAACGCTTCTCCGAACGAATAATTTTCATATTCCATAATAAAATTAAATACATTTCCTCCTGCACCACAGCCAAAGCAATAATACATCTGCTTGCCGGGTGTTACAGAAAAAGAAGGAGTTTTCTCATTATGAAAAGGGCACAGTCCAAAATAGGAACTTCCCTTTCTTGTCAGTTTCACGTATTGCGATACTACATCTACAATATCATTTTTCTGTCGGACTTCCTCAATGATATCGTCCGAATAACGCATACCCATCCTCCTCTGTCATTACTGTTCACTCCGTTCACAGTAATCCTCTATCATTTTATCAGTAAACTTCCCATGCTTTTGGTATATAGATCTTTCGAAACTTTGCCATGGAATACTGGTCTGTCATACCGGCCAGATAATCGCAGACCACTTGTGTCTTCGATTCTCCTTTTTTCATCAGCTGCCGGTATTCTGCTGACATCTCATCTGGATTTTCTATATAATATGTATAAAGCTTTTTCAGCATTTTGATTGCTTTTTTTTCTTCTTTTTTTGCCTCCGGATGATCATAGACATTTTGAAACATGATCTTCCTGAGATCCATCATTGCCTCATAAATCTCCGAAGACATTTCAATATGATTCTTCTCCATGCTGCTCTCTATGATATCATGTACAAATGTATTCAAACGTTCTCTCGTTGTATACCCCAGCAGCATTCGAAGTGTCACCGGTATATCGTCTTCTGTAATAATGCCGGCTCTTTGCGCATCATCCATATCATGATGGATATAAGCAAGCTTATCCGCCAGGCGGACCACCTGTCCTTCCATCGTAGACGGATTTCCACTGATCCGGTGATTCAGGATCCCATCCCTTACTTCCCATGTAAGATTCAGTCCTTCACCATTCTTCTCCAGCACCTGCACTACACGGATGCTTTGTCGATAATGTGCAAAACCTCCCGGATGGATCTCATCCAGTGCCTTCTCCCCGGCATGTCCGAACGGAGTATGCCCCAGGTCATGCCCCAGTGCGATTGCTTCCACCAGATCTTCATTCAGGCGCAATGCCTTCGCAATCGTCCTTGCAATCTGAGATACCTCAAGCGTATGTGTAAGACGGTTTCTGTAATGGTCTCCCTGTGGTGCAAGAAAAACCTGTGTCTTGTCCTTCATTCTCCGAAATGCCTTACAGTGCAAAATTCTGTCCCGGTCTCTCTGATAGACTGTGCGGACATCACATTCTTCCTCCTGCCGTTCTCTGCCTCTGGAATGACCACTGTGTGCCGCATAAGGACTTAAAAGTTCCAGTTCTCTCTGTTCCATACTTTCTCTGATATTCATAGGCACGCCCTCCACAGAATGACAAAATACCTCTTATTAATTATATTCTGTGTCAAGCAGCAAATTCCTCTTTTTTTCAAAAAAAACATGCAGATAAATTTTTTCGACATTCGCAAACACAATTCGAGATGTGCACATAAAACAAAAAGCCCTGTACGGGCAAAAAGAAAAGCCCTTGAATCATCAAGGGCTCTGCATGCGGAAGATGGGACTTGAACCCACACGAGCGCAATGCTCACAAGATCCTTAGTCTTGCTCGTCTGCCAGTTCCGACACTTCCGCATATCGCATTTCGTGGAAATCGACTTCCTCGCGATAACAGATATTATACCCAAAGACTTGACATCTGTCAATACCTTTTTTTGTATTATGCGGAAGATGGGACTTGAACCCACACGAGCGCAATGCTCACAAGATCCTTAGTCTTGCTCGTCTGCCAGTTCCGACACTTCCGCATATTCTGTTTCGCAGGAGTTAACTCCTCGCGACAAATGATATAATATCAGAGTCCATTCACAAAGTCAACACCTTTTTTGAAGTTTTTTATATATTTTATATTTTTCATTCAATTTGGTGATTTTATGGTCGGATATTTTCTAATTCAGTTCCGCGATTCTGCTCACTGCAACATAGATTTCCTGTATTTTATACCAGGTTGGGTAATCTGTGATTCCGGTTTCCGGAAGGCCAAAAACATTTTGAAATTTACGTACAGATTCACTGGTCCGTTCCCCATAAATCCCATCTTCACCCACTTTCGGAATTGCCGGATATGCTCCCGCGATCACATTAAGCTGTTCCTGAAGCTGTCTGACCTTCTCTCCTGTAGCTCCAATATTCAGATCATATCCCGGCCAGGAAGACGGAATACCGGAAATTTCTTCTGCTACATTGATATACATATCATTGCCATAAAAATACCTCAGGATCTCGATTGGTGAATATCCCTGATCTCCCAGTGATTTGCTTCCCCACTGTGTCATCCACCCTCTATTCCTGCACTGCACCCTTCTTCCATCACAATACTGTGTCAGAATTGGCTGACGCACATTCGGTCTGGACAGATAGTTTTCAAAAAGTTCGTCTGTGATTCTCGATATGCTGTCAAATACATTTCTTCCACGAATCCATTTGTGATCATATGCAGTCGAAGATGTAATAGTAAAATCTTTTCCTTTATTCCGGTACCATTCTGTGTAGACCCTGTTTAAGGTAAATGACATGATTGCCAGTATATTTGCTCGAATCGTATCATCCGGCCAGGTAGCGTAAATTTCACTGCTCGCAACATTTTTTATATAATCTTTGTACCGTTCATAATAATCCGGCGCTGTTGTATCATTTACCGATCCATCATGAACCACGATATATTCCGGTATGACTACTCTGCTCAAAACGATCTCTCCACTTTCATTCACCGGCTTTATCTCAGCTTCTTCTATCTTTGGCGGATATTCTGCAAATAACGTATGGGGTCCGATCACAAGTCTTTCAAAAGATGCTTCTGCCTGAAATGCCATTTTTATCGATTGCTGCGCCACCACGCCTGGTAATACCTGTGTTCCTGCAATTTCTGTATTTTCAAATCCTTCCGCCTGCACCTGAATCGTATACTCCGCATAAGGCTGTTCTTCCACTGGTTCCATACTATATTCCAGAGGTGGTGTTTTTAACTCAAGAGTCGGTGTCTGCCCGGATGAATCCGTACGTACTTCTTCCACCGTCTGTCCACTCTCTCCGGTATAAGAGATCCTCACCAATGCATTTTCCACCGGTCGCGTACCATCTTCCGTAAAAACACTTACCTTCAGCTCGCCCTGATCCGGCTGATCCTGCTGACTTTTTACTTTATTATAAAATTCCACCTGCTTCTCCTGCCAAGAGCTCTCCGTATATTCTATGCATCATGTATCCCGTATAACACAAAAAGACAGATGCATATTCGCATCCGTCCTTCTGTCTGCCATCTGCTACTTTCTATTTTCAGAAGATTTTCAGAATATCATTGTACATAACTACTACCATCAGCACCATAAGTGCCATCAGCCCTGCAAAATGAATCCTGCCCTCAATTTCTCGATTGATCGGTTTCTTCCGAATTGCCTCAATGATCAGAAAAACAAGTCTTCCGCCATCCAGTGCCGGAAGAGGAAGCAGATTCATAACACCAAGGTTTGCCGACAACAGTACTGCCATATTCAGCATGTTCATCCAGAGCATCAGAGTACCTTCACTCTTACTTTCTTCATAAGTTGTACCAATCGCATCTACGACACCTACCGGGCCGCTGAGATTCTGGAATCCAAGCTGTCCCGTAACCAGTTCTTTCAGACTCAGCAGAGTCGTCCTGATCATATATTTTATTTCCAGTGCACCGTATTTCAGTATCCGCAGGCCGGAGGTCTTTGTATAACCAAGGTTATAAGAAAATCCAAGCTGTGGTGTACGATACTCTTTCGGAGTAATTGTCGCTGTATAATCCAGGCCATCTCTGTCATACGTAATCTCTACCGATTCACTCGAAAGCGGATGTTCTGCAAGATATGCATCATATGCCTCACCGTCCGCAATCTCCACACCATTGATTGCCGTGATCGTATCCCCCGGCTGCAATCCTGCCTCCTGGAGTGGCATTCCGTCAATCAGAGATTCCACTGTCATAGAAGATGCATCTGATCTGTTAAATCCCAGCAGGTATCTTACCGATACATCAGGTGTGTATGAAATCGTTTCTGTCCTGCCATCTCTTCTGACCTTCAGGGTAACTGTGTCGCCCTCCTTCAGATCATTCAGATACATATATACATACAGATCTTTTGCAAGATCCACATGATATCCGTCATATTCTGTAATAATGTCTCCATTCTGAAGCCCTGCCTCTGCAGCTGCTGAATTTTTATCCACTTCCAGCACTTCAGCCGGATCATATCCCACAAAACCTACAATGATCACTGCAAGCACAAACGCCAGAATAAAGTTAAATATCGGACCGGCCGCAACGACAGAAATCCTGCCCCATACAGATGCCGCATTAAAGGAGCCCGGAATTTCCTCCTCGGCAGTATCTTCACCCACCATGGCACATGAGCCGCCAAGCGGAAGCAATTTCAATGAATATCTGGTCTCTCCCTTCTGAAAACTCCACAGTCTCGGTCCCATTCCAAGAGAAAACTCAGTTACACTGATTCCGTTTAATTTGGCAAATAAAAAATGTCCAAATTCATGAAACAATATGATTGCACTGAAAATAATAATCGCAATCAGAATCTTCAATCTACCACCTGCTTTCAATCCATTGATATGTATCACTCTCTGTTTCCAGTATTTCTTCAAGTCCAGGATTCTCAATAACTTTATGGCGTTCCATAGACTGTCCTATAATGTCATAAATATCCAGGAAACGAATTTTTTTGTGAAGGAATTTACTTACTGCAAGTTCATTTGCCGCATTAAATACTGTCGGCATGGAACCGCCTGCTTTTGCCGCCTGAATTGCCATCGGAAGACCCAGGAACGTATCCATATCCGGTTCTTCAAAGGTAATCTGACCCAATTTGGCAAAGTCAAGTCTGTCTCCATTCAGATATCTTCTGTGCGGATAATACAGTGCATACTGAATTGGAAGCCGCATATCCGGTGTTCCAAGCTGTGCAATGATCCCTCCATCTTTAAATTCCACCATGGAATGTATCACACTTTGTGGCTGTACAACAACCTGGATCTGATCCAGGCTCACATCAAACAGCCATCTGGCCTCCATCACTTCAAGGCCTTTATTCACCAGTGTCGCAGAATCCACGGTAATCTTCTGTCCCATCACCCAGTTCGGGTGTTTCAAAGTATCTTCCAGCGTCACTGACTCCAGGTCTTTTCTTGTTTTTCCGCGAAAAGGTCCACCCGATGCAGTGATCAGCAGCTTATGGACTTCTTCTTTATGTTCTCCATTCAAGGATTGAAAAACAGCACTGTGTTCACTGTCTACAGGAAGAATCTTTACTCCATATTCTTTTGCCATTGGAATGATCAGATGCCCTGCAGTTACCAGAGTTTCCTTATTGGCAAGTGCAATGTCCTTTCCTGCACGGATCGCCTCGATCGTCGGGCGAATCCCAAGCATTCCCACGATTGCAGTAACCAGAATTTCTGTATCCGGCATGGCAGCCAGCTCCAGAAGGCCATCCATTCCTGCGACAACCTTCGTATCCGTATCCTGAATCTTCTGTGCAAGTTCCTGTGCCGCATTCTCATCCCAGACAGCAACCAGACGTGGAGAAAATTCTCTTACCTGTTCTTCCAGTTTCTGAATATTTTTTCCTGCACTGATTCCAAGAACCTCAATATCACCATTGGCACGCACAACATCCAGTGTCTGTGTTCCGATAGATCCTGTGGATCCTAATATTGCAATTTTTTTCATGCCCTTCTCCTTTTTAGAGACCAAGAATCATTTTTGCCAGATAATAAATGACCGGTGCCGTAAAGATTACGCTGTCAAAACGGTCAAGAATTCCACCATGCCCCGGAATCAGCTTTCCATAATCCTTGATTCCCTGATTTCTTTTGATTGCAGAAGCAGCAAGATCCCCAACCATTGAGATCAGTGCTCCAACGCCGCAAATAACTGCATATTCAAGCATTGCTCCATGTGTTGCTACCGCATAGATCACGCCAAGAAGTGCAGCACCGACAACGCCTCCCACAGCTCCCTCTATTGATTTCTTCGGGCTGAGCACCGGTGCCATCTTATGTTTGCCGATCAGCATACCCACACAATATGCACAGGTATCGCATCCCCAGGAACAGAGGAAGATCAGCCATACGATAAATTTACCATCCGGAAGATTTCTTGTCAGAAGAATAAAAGAAAGCATTACCGCTACATAAACTACTCCGAAAAATGTTGCCATGACCTGATTTGCATTGTATTTCGGATACGAAAAAACATACACAAACATGATCAGGATCAGAGCGATCAGAATCGCCATCGTTCCATAACGTTCAAATCCCAGCAACAGAGATACATAATACAGAATCGCACCAAGATATCCCGCCAGTTCCAGAAATTCCGTCTGATCTTTATGTACCCCCATTGCCTTATAAAGTTCCTGCATTCCAAGCAGAGAAACGCAGAGCAATGTCACAAACAGCACATAGTTTCCGCTTATGATCGTAAGAAGCGCAGCGATTACAAGCAGAATGCCACTTATGAGTCGTGTCTTAAACATATTTTATTCCTCCTTCACGCCTCCATAGCGGCGGTCTCTTCCATTGTATTTTTCGATTGCTCTGATCAGATCTTCTTTATGAAAATCCGGCCATGCAACATCTGTAAAATAAAACTCTGTATATGCCAGCTGCCACATAAGGAAATTGGACAGTCTCTGTTCTCCGCTGGTTCTGATCAACAGATCCGGGTCCGGAACACCTGCTGTATCCAGATACCCCGAAATCGTGTCCTCCGTAATTTCCTGCGGATTCAATCTTCCATCAGCTGCATCCTGTGCAAGTTTACGCATTCCACGGGTGATCTCATCGCGGCTTCCATAATTCAATGCAATCTGAAAATATAATTCATCGTAATCTTTTGAAAATTCTTCGAGTTTCCTGATCTTGTCCTGTATATCCTGATCAAACGCAGTCGGATCTCCGATGATTTTCACTCGCATATGATTTTTTTCCGCACTCTTCATACATTTTTTGAGATAACTGCGGAACAATTTCATCAGTCCTTCTACTTCTTCTCTGGAGCGTTTCCAGTTTTCTGTTGAAAAAGCATATACCGTAAGATATTTCACACCAAGATCTTTGATATCATAACAGATTTGTTCAAGATTTGCACAACCCTTGATATGTCCATATCCTCGCGGCATTCCTTTGGCCTTTGCCCATCTGCCATTTCCATCGAGAATAATCGCAATATGATTCGGAACTTTCATATTTTCCATATTTATGTTTCTCCTCTCATCCTGCAGAGCGAACAGAAAGAGAGCCCTTTCCGGCTCTCCCTCTCCCTCCAATCTGACAATTGCACAATTCTTATACTGTCAGGATTTCTTTTGATTTCACCTCAACCGCAGCATCAATCTTCTTGATGAACTTATCTGTAAGCTTCTGTACTGCATCTTCCAGATCTTTTACTTCATCTTCAGAAACATCCTGTTTGGTCAGCTTCTTAAATGCATCATTTGCATCACGGCGAATATTACGAACAGCAACCTTGGCTGCTTCTCCTTTTTTCTTTACGTCTTTTACAAGATCTTTACGACGTTCTTCCGTCAGTTCCGGAAGAACCAGGCGCACGATCTTACCATCGTTGCTCGGATTCAGTCCAAGATCTGAAGTAAGGATCGCTTTCTCAATGCCTTTGATCAGGCTGGATTCCCATGGCTGGATCTGAATCATTCTTGCTTCCGGTACAGTAATGTTCGCAACCTGCTGAAGTGGTGTCGGGCTGCCATAATAATCTACTGTGATCTTGTCAAGGATATGCGGATTTGCACGTCCTGCACGAATCGTAGTCAGCTCTGCCTCAAAGCCATCCAGTGTTTTTGTCATTTTCTGCTCATATTTCTGAACTCTTTCATCCATTTGTCGAATTCTCCTTCTCCGGTTATATTTTATTTTTTAGAATTCTCTTATACAGTTACTTTTGTTCCTGTAAATTTACCATGTACAGCATTTACAATACTGTTTTCTTCTTCAAGGCCAAATACCAGCATCGGCATCTTCTGTTCAAGGCACATAATAGATGCAGTAAGATCCATTGCTGCAAGTTTTTTATCAACAACTTCTTCAATAGAAATCTCATCGTATTTCACAGCATTCGGATTCAGTTTTGGATCGCTGTCATAAATACCGTCTACTGCCTTTGCAAGAAGGATTGCTTCTGCTTCGATCTCAACAGCACGCAGAACTGTAGCTGTATCTGTTGAGAAATACGGATGGCCTGTTCCTCCTGCAAAGAAAAGAATCTTGCCTTCTGCAAATGCCTCTTCTACTGCATCTTTTGAGTAAAGTTTTGTGAATGCGCCACATACAAATGGTGTAAAGATTTCTGTCTTAAGTCCCAGATATCTGCAGATATCAGATACATAAATACAATTCATCACAGTAGCAAGCATGCCGATCTGGTCTGCTTTGTTACGATTGATCGTCTCGCTTGTACGACCTCTCCAGAAGTTGCCTCCACCGATCACAATACCAATCTGTGTTCCTTCTTCCGCAACCGCACGGATCTGTTTTGCAACAGCAATAACCGTTGCCTCGTCAAATCCTTTTTTTTCGGCTCCGGCAAGAGCTTCTCCACTTAATTTCAGTAATATTCTTTTCATAGATCATTTATCCTTTCCCGCAATGCCACAGCATTGTTTATCTCTACCAAACTCCTGTAACGATTTCATTTCCTTCTTCATCTACGGATGTGGAAACTGTGAAATCCGGATAATAGTAATATCCAGTTGTTCCGGTAGCAGAGTCATCGTCATACTCGGAAGACTGGGAATCCCCTACGGCTCCGACAAGGTCATCAATAGACATACCGATATATTTCTCTGCTGTCTGAATCGTGGAATTTGTAGGATCATCGCTGCTTGGATTATTATTGCTGCTGTTGCCATTGTTATCCGATGGTGCCGTCGTCGGATCCGGATTATCTGTATTGGAATTATTAGAATTATTGGAATCATCCGGTGCCTCTGTCGGAGTCGGTGTCACAGAATCACTGTCCTCATCTGTTTCCAGACCGAGTCTCTTCTTAACATCATTCAGTGTTGAGATTTCCTTCGTACTGTTTGCCGTCATATAGGTTGCATACGGAATCGCATCTTCATCTTTTCCATCCATACGAAGTGTGATCTGTTTAATCGTTGTAAGCGGCAGTTTTCTGAAGAAACATTCATTTTTTTCTTCATCTGTGTACGTAATTCTGATATCATATATGGTTGACGCTGACTGTGGTTTTTCATAATAATAAACTGCATTGTCTCCACTCTTCAGTGTAAACATACCGTTTACCAGATCATCACCCCACTCATCTGCGGTGTCTTCATCTGCGTCATCAGACGGAGTCTCTCTGATATAGATCGCTGCAATCTCAGATCCTGTCTGATTTACAATAGTCACCTTTGATGCTGTGGATGTCTTCTCACCCATGATATTCTTTTCAACAGTTTCTTCCATATTTACCATCTCCGGCGTCGGAGTCGGGGATACTGAAGTTTCTTCGGTCGGAGTTGGTGTTGCCTGTACTACAGAACCTGCATCATTTTTCTTACCGCATCCTGCTGCCACAACAGCCAGTGTCAACAGTCCGGCTGCTGCCAGATATCTTTTCCTGATCATATATATTTCCTCCTAATTCTAGTCACGGAATAGGTTACTGTTCACTCCGTTCACAGTAACCAGAATAGTCATCTTTTAGTTTAATTATACAGAGTATCAAATTCTTGTCAACTAATTGTCTGCGAATTCATACTTTTTTTAAAGTTACAGATTTTTGACTTTGAATTCTCTTTCTGCCTCTCTCCGCTGATCTTTCTTCGCAATATCCTGTCTCTTGTCATACAACTTTTTACCGCGTGCAACTCCTATTTCAAGTTTCACAAGACTGTCCTTGAAATATACTTTCAGTGGTACAAGAGTCAGGCCTTTTTCCTGAAGACTTCCTTCGATTTTGTTGATCTCATATCTGTGAAGAAGTAATTTACGGACTCTCATGGGATCTTTGTTAAAAATGTTTCCCTTCTCATAAGGACTGATATGCATCCCGTAAATGTATACTTCCCCGTTTTCCACACGAATAAACGATTCCTTCACACTGCATTTACCTGCTCTGAGCGACTTCACCTCAGTGCCGACAAGTGCGATCCCTGCTTCATAAGTATCCTCTATAAAATAGTCATGAAAAGCTTTTTTATTATTTGCGATCAATTTCATCCCGGATTTTTTTGCCATAAAAACACCTCCTTTATTCGTTCAGACTCATCTCATCTACAGTGTTTTCAACTACTGAAAAATCCACCGTTCGTTTCAGTGCATCTGCATCAGCCACTCTGACCGTAACTTTCTGCCCCAGATGGTAAACTTTCTTCGTAAGCTCTCCACGAAGTTCATAGTTTTCCTCATCGAATTCATAATAATCATCTGACAGTGCCGTAATATGAACGAGGCCTTCCACTGTATTCGGAAGTTCCACATAAAATCCATAAGCAGTAACTCCCGAAATAATTCCCTCGAAAACTTCTCCCAGATGATAGGACATATACTCTGCTTTTTTCAGACGGTCAGACTCTCTCTCCGCCTCCTGTGCACGTCTTTCGCATACGCTGGACTGTTCTGCCACATGTTCCAGTATTTCCCTGTAATGTTCTGTTTTTCCTTCTCGCTGTAATCTGCCTCTTATATTATCACGAATGATACGGTGGATCTGTAAATCCGGATATCTTCTGATCGGAGAGGTAAAATGACAGTAATATTTCGCCGCAAGCCCAAAGTGTCCGCTGCACTCTGTTGTATATCGTGCCTGTTTCATCGTTCTCAACATCAGTCTGCTGATCATCATTTCATTCGGCATTCCCTGAATCTGCTCAAGAATCTCCTGAATTTCCTTTGGTGTGATTTCCTCACATGCTTTCTGCACCTGAATCCCCTGGTGTCTCAGAAGCGTAAGAAGGCTTTCCACTCTTTCCGGATCCGGATTGTCATGCGTACGGTAAACAAACGGATATTCTCCCTGGCAGTATTCTTTTGCCACTGTTTCATTTGCCATCAGCATAAAATCTTCTATGATCTGTGTAGCAACATTCTGTTCGTATGGCTTCACATCGATTGCCCGTCCTGCCCCGTTCAGAATGATCTTGCTTTCAGGAAAATCGAAATCAATAGAACCTCTGTTATGTCTCTTGCTTCTCAAAAGTGCCGATAATTCTTTCATAAGGAAAAACATTGGCACAAATTCCTTATACTCTCTGCTTGTCTCAGTGTCTCCATCTTCAAGAATACATCTGACCTGATTATAACTCATACGACGATCCACTCGAATAACCGTCTCTGCAATCCGATGAGCAACTACTGTACCATTCTCATCAATATCCATAAGGCAGCTTAAAGTCAGGCGGTCCTGCCCCTGATTCAATGAACAGATTCCGTTAGACAGCCGTTCCGGAAGCATTGGAATGACTCTGTCAGCAAGATATACACTGGTGCCCCTTTTCAGTGCTTCTTTGTCCAGTGCACTTCCTCCCTGTACATAATTACTCACATCTGCAATATGCACACCCAGATGATATATATTTCCCTCTTTTGTAAGAGAAACTGCATCATCCAGATCTTTTGCATCTTCACCATCGATTGTAACTGTCATAAGCTGTGTCAGATCCGTTCTGCCATCCCGGTCAGCCTCCTGCACATGATCCGGTACCCGCATGGCCTGATTCATAACTTTTACAGGAAACTCTGACGGAATATTGAAGCTTTTAACGATTGCAAGAATGTCCGTTCCCGGTGCATTCATACTTCCAAGATTCTCTGCGATCTTACCTTCCGGTTTTCTCCTGTCGTTCCCATAATCTATAATCTCTGCAACAACTTTGTCTCCATCGCGAACCCCTTTGGAATTCTTAGGCGAAATGTAGATATCCTTTGAGAACTTCTGATTATCGCACAGAATAAAACCGTAATCCCTCTCCCTCTGGAATGTACCAACGATTTCTTTATTTACACGTTCCAGAATCTCTATTACAGTACCTTCTCTGCGTTTCCCTGTTTTGGCTTCATTTTTGAGGAGTACCCGGACACGGTCCATATGCATTGCAGTCCCTGTATGATCTGCCGGGATAAAGATATCATCTTCCTCCTCTTCCAGTTCTACAAAACCAAAGCCCTTATGATTACCGATAAAAGTTCCTTCTTTGATCAGTCCCAGCTTACTGAGGGCTTTTATATCCCTTTTCTTTGGTTTTACAGATATTTTCTCTTTGGAAAATTTTTTCTTTTTTTTCTTTTCCCAGATTTTCTTCTTACTCACGTATACTCCTTTGCTATGAGAAAAAAAAGCACTCTTGTGTTTATACAAGAGTGTTTCCTTCTGACAATTCTTAAAAATTCATATTCAAAACTGCTGCCAGTACAAAAAATAACACTGCCATAATTGTGGTAGCTTTCACAAGTCCACCCTCCATAGAACGACCTTTGTTCTTTCCCCAGTAGGAATCCGCTGCTCCGGAAATCGCTCCACCAAGTCCCTGCTGCTTTCCTTCCTGCATAAGTACAACAACGGTAAGCGCAATACAATCTATGGCAAAAATAACAGTGAGAATAGTTCTTAAAATCTGCACTTCGGTTACACCTCCTAATCAACTAGAATTCATTCTATCATAACCATTCTTCGATTTCAACTGTTTTTAGTCATTTCCATTTCAAATTTCCATTTCAAAAAAACAATTTGCGGGCTGCATGTAAACAGCCCGCTCTTTCACCCTTCCCTGCCAAATGGATTCTCATAAACTGCCTGTTTTTCAAGCTGTTCTGCAATCCTGAGCAGTTGATTGTATTTTGCATTTCGATCCGATCTGCAGGGTGCTCCGGTTTTGATCTGGCCTGCACCGGTTGCAACTGCCAGATCTGCGATAAATGCATCTTCTGTCTCACCGGATCTGTGTGAGATTACTGCACGATAGCCTGCATTCTGTGCCATTTCTACTGCATCCATAGCTTCACTCAACGTGCCGATCTGGTTCACCTTGACAAGAATTGCATTCGCCGCATGAAGCTGTATCCCACATTTCAGTCGTTTGATATTTGTAACAAAAAGATCATCCCCTACAAGCTGTACCGTTTTTCCCAGCCGTTCGGTCATCTCTTTCCAGCCTTCCCAGTCATCCTCATGAAGTCCGTCTTCAATGGAGATTATCGGGAATTTTCTGACAAGTTCTTCATAATATGCAATCATTTCACCGCTGTCTCTTAAAACCTCTTTTCCTTTCATCTGGCTCTCACCCGGAAAATAATAGCAGTTCAGATTCTCGTCATACAATTCACTTGCCGCTGCATCTATCGCAATCAGAATATCTTCTCCCGGTTTATATCCTGCTTTTTCCACAGCCTGGACAATTAATGCCAGAACCTCCTGACTGTCTGCCAGATCCGGTGCAAATCCGCCTTCATCTCCTACCGCAGTAGACAGGAACCTTTCTTTCAAAATAATTCGCAGTATCTGGTAGATCTCCACACACATGCGAATTCCCTCCTCAAACTTTTCCGCGCCCACCGGCATGATCATAAATTCCTGAAGGTCTACTGTATTATCTGCATGTTTTCCCCCATTCAGAATATTCATCATCGGTACCGGCATTTTTTTACTATGGCAGCCTCCCAGATACTGATAAAGCGGAATTCTGAGTGCCATCGCAGCCGCTCTTGCAACCGCCATCGAAACACCAAGTGCTGCATTTGCTCCTACATTGCTCTTATTATCTGTGCCATCCGTGTCAATCAGAATCTGATCGATCCGATTCTGATCCAGTGCATTTTCTCCAATAACTGCTTCTGCCAGTTTCGTATTTACATTTTCTACCGCCTTCTCCACACTCAAACCTGTATAATAGCCTTTTTTTCCATCGCGAAGTTCCACTGCCTCAAATTTCCCGGTCGATGCACCTGACGGCACTATTGCTCTCGCTGTATATCCATTTATCCCAACAATTCCTTCTCCTACAGTAACTTCTACCTCTACGGTCGGGTTTCCTCTGGAATCCAACACTTGTCTTGCTTGAATCTTTCGAACAGGCAGATAACGAAACATGCACTTACCTCCTTCATATTTGATTATTGTTATCATTACTCAGTATCTTCACACCAACTGATACTCTTTATTTTCTCCCTTTTGTCTGTTTCTATACCATACTTCCTTTTTCATTATTTTCTGTAAATTATATATTTTTATATAACTTTACAATTTATTATTTGTTTTTCTTATTTTTTTCAATTTTCTCATTGACATATCTCTTATTATCTGTTATAGTAAATTCATAAAACAAAAGGAACTACAAAATAAATAAAAGGAGCGTGAAACCACCGAAAACATAAGTGATTTCCCATAATTCAGGAAAGCGAGGTACAGACCACCAGAAACGAAATGAATTTCCTTTATAATTTATGAAAGAGAGGTACGGACCACCAAGAACGTAATCATTTAATTCCAAATGTTTTAAAACAACTCAGGAGGTAAGTTCCATTGGACACTGAACATTAAAAGAGCCACCAGAAAATAATCATCTGATGGCTCTAAATTTTTGCCTTTTCGCATATATTCTTTCAAGATCTTCTATTGGAGATACTATGTCTTCTTCTCATAATTATCCACTCATTCCCAGATTACTCTTCCTTCTTGCCGGCGCCTTTATTCTGGGTGGGCAGGCAGGTAAATTGCATTCCTGGCAGAAAACTCAGGCAACATCCGCTTCTCTCTTATCTGAATCCACCAGTTGGGGACTCAGTTTCCAAAAGGAGGGCGAACGTCCTGTCGGGAATGCCACGATCAACGCTCTTGGCAAGTATCATGCCTACTATGCGGAAGATACCAACGAAAGAAAAATCTACCTCACTTTTGATGCCGGATATGAAAACGGAAATACTCCACGTATCCTCGATGCTCTGAAAAAACATCAGGCCCCTGCCACATTTTTTGTTGTAGGTAATTTCATTTCAGACAATCCTGATCTGATCCGGCGCATGGTTTCTGAAGGGCATACAGTTGGCAATCACACAATGACGCACCCTGATATGTCAGGCATTTCTTCAAAAGATGATTTCTTAAAACAACTGAATGGCGTGGAAGAACTCTACGAATCTGTCACCGGTGAAAAAATGTCAAAATTCTACCGACCGCCTCAGGGAATCTACAGTACCTCAAACCTGGCCATGGCCCAAGAACTGGGATATTCCACCTTTTTCTGGAGCCTTGCATATGTAGACTGGATTCAGAATCAGCAGCCTTCCAGGGAAGAAGCCTTTCAAAAACTTCTCGGGCGCATTCATCCTGGTGCCATTGTCCTTCTGCACAATACTTCCTCTACAAATGGCCTGATCCTGGATGACCTGCTTACAAAATGGGAAGAAATGGGCTATCGTTTTTGCTCATTAAAAGAACTGACCGGGGCTTAATCCCCGGCCAGTTTATCAATCGTTTTTACTTTCTTTTGTATGGAGATCTTCTTTAATCTGTGAGCTAGAAATCTCCGGAGTACGTGGCAGATATACCACCTCGCATCCTTCTTCTTTCAGAAAATCAAATTTTCCCTTCCAGTCATCTCCCATTACAAAAGTATCCACATGATACTCTTTCACATCCGTTCTCTTCTGCTCCCAGTTCTCCTCAGGAATAACAAGATCTACATAACGAATTGCCTCCAGCAGCTGTTTTCTTTTTTCATAAGAAAAATAACATTTCTTCTGTTTCTCATTCCAGTTAAACTCATCCGTTGAAAGACCTACAATAAGATAATCCCCCAGCTGTCGTGCTCTTCTCAGTAAATTGATATGTCCATAGTGGAGCAGATCAAAAGTTCCATATGTGATAACACGTTTCATTTACGCCGTTCCTCTCTTTTCCTGTTCTTAGCGATTCAGATATCTCATGCAGTAATCGAATATTCTAAGATATGTTGCATTTGAATAATGCAGACCATCATAAATACCCATATCATGTCTGTTGCTTATCCAGCCTTTCATCTGAAGGTTTGTGCAGGAATTAATATACGTAAATGATTTATTCTTTCCTGAACACAAATTTTTGTAAATGGTTCTGTTAAATGATGCAATCTGAGCTTCTGATCTTGCTTTTCCTCCAACACTTTTAATCATTGCACTATTTACAGGATTTACAGAAAGATAATACATCTTACAATTATACTTCCTCAGATTTGCTGCAACCTTCTTCATATAAGTTACATAAGCCCTACCATTATTCAGATCATTGACACCAAGATTAATGATCACTGCTTTTTTCGAATTCTTTGGCTGTTTTGATACAGAACTAAGAAGCTGTCTGTATCCGGTACTCTTGAACCAGTAAAGGCCTTCTCCCCACTTGGCTATAAATTCCACATTTGAAGGTACAGCTACTCCCAGAGCCATTTTTGTATCTGCTGTTCTGGAATCTCCAACACAGTATACCTTATCAAACTTTGTTGCTTTTGTGATCACAGATGGAGCACGATCCATAGACATCCCAAAAATGACCATGTAATACTTACCATTCTTGGTTGGAATACGATCTCCTGCCTTATAATCAGAAGAAGACAATGTATTCTTTCCCTGTGTCTTTGACCATCCAAGAACCATATTTCCCGTTCCCAGACTTACTGCCGGAAAAGTTGCCTTACCATTTGTATTGCTGACAGTCTTCCAATAGGTTCCATCATATTTGTATAATTTTACACCTGATGTTGAAACCTTCTGCTGAACCACATAAAACTTCAGATTACTTTTCACCTTTACAGTAGCGCCCTTTTTCTTAGAGACACTTCCGCCGACTTTGGTTGCCCATCCGGCAAACTTGTAGTTTCCATTTGAATTACCAGTTGGCATCTTGATTCTGCTGCCCGCTACAACCGTCTTGCGAAGACTTGTATATTCATTTCTGCCATTTGCCGTGTAGAATCGGACCGTATATTCTTTATATAAATTCAGGCAGAACTTTGTTGTCTGATTGATCGTCACTTTCTGTCCGGCTTTATATTTATATTCTTTTCCTTCAATCTTTGTTACCCAGTAAGCCTGATATCCATCCCTGTTTATCTCCGGAAGCTGAATTACTGTTCCTTCCTCAACAGTTTTGGCAAGATTATGATAAAAACCTGCAGTCTGTCCTTTTGCATTTGCAAAAATCACTTTGCAGGTCGTTTCACTGTAAGATGCAGCTGATACTTTCTGTGTATTCCCCAAAAGACAGACAGCTGACAATATCACGATCAGAAGAAAGGTATGTTTCCAGATTGCTGTAATTCTTTTCATAAAGACACTCCTCGTATTTAAACTCTCCATTTTGTTTCTGCATAATAACAACTCACAGAGCACAAACGCTCTGTGAGTCCACTATAACAGTTTTCCTCCTGCAATGCAATGTATTTTTAAATTAAATTTTACATTTTTGTCACATTTTGGCAAATCAATCCTTAGCCAAGTTCCTTTTCGCGCATGTCCAGTGCTGATGCGATCACCGCATCCATGTCATAATACTTATACTCTCCCAGACGGCCGCCAAATACAACCTTTTTCTCTTTTTGGGCAAGCTCTCTGTATTTGCTGTAAAGAGCACCGTTCTTCTCATCATTCACCGGATAATACGGTTCATCTCCCGGTTTCCACTCAGAACTATACTCACGGCTGATCACTGTCTTCGGAAGATCATTTCCTTCATCATCTTTTCCAAATTCAAACCATTTATGCTCAATGATCCTTGTCCATGGAGTCTCTCTGTCTGTATAATTGACTGCTGCATTTCCCTGGAAATTCGGCTTATCCAGAAGTTCTGTCTCAAAACGTACCGAACGATACTCCAGATATCCCATCTGGTAATCAAAATATGCATCGATCGGACCCGTATAGATCACTTTTTCAGCAAGTGCATCGTATTCTGCTTTTTTCTCCAGATAATCCTCTCCAAGGCGAACTTCTACTCCGTCCAGCATATTGGCAACCATTTTGGTATATCCGCCAACCGGAATTCCCTGATACAATGCGTTAAAATAATTGTTATCAAATGTAAGACGGACCGGAAGTCTCTTGATGATAAAAGCCGGGAGATCTTTGCAGTCACGACCCCATTGCTTTTCTGTATAACCCTTGATCAGCTTTTCAAAAATATCTCTTCCTACCAGGGAAATTGCCTGTTCTTCCAGATTCTTCGGCTCTGTGATACCAGCCTCTTTTTTCTGTTCTTCAATCTTGGCTGCCGCTTCTTCCGGAGTTACTACTCCCCACATCTTATTGAATGTATACATATTAAATGGCAGAGAATATAACTCACCATGATAATTTGCAACCGGGCTGTTTGTGAAGCGGTTAAACTCTGCAAAGCGAGTAATATAATTCCATACTTTTTTATTATTTGTATGGAAAATATGCGCGCCGTATTTATGCACATGAATTCCCTCTACATCCTCTGTAAACACATTTCCAGCAATATTCGGGCGTTTATCAATCACCAGCACTGACTTTCCGGCTTCTTTTGCTTCATGCGCAAATACTGCTCCGTATAAACCTGCACCAACTACCAGATAATCATATTTTTTACTCATAATGACTCCTTTATCTTTCTGTTCTTTACTCATTTTATTTTTTCTTAAAAAGCTTTTTTATCTTTAACGGAATAAACATGATTGCACGCCCAACCTTCATAGTTGTGGAATTCTCCAATGATGCTACTTTCTTTTCCAGAGAACGGATCTGCTTATTCTTCAGACATATCTTGAAGTAGTAAGCATCCGGATCTTGGATCAGCAGCATCATATCATCCCATTCAACAGGATAGAACGCTCCCTGTTTCAATTCTCCGTTTTCTTTTGCTCTTTTGAATTCCTGACTGATTCTCTGAACATATTCCCTCTTAAACTGCTCTCCAATCCGCTGCAGCGTAAAATTATAAGTATGAAATTTCTTCAAAGAATACATATATTTAAAGCGGCTCCAGATTTCCGGATCTTTCATCAATATCTCACGGATATAATCATACTCTACATTACAGCAGTAGACTTTTTCCCTGTTATTGACAGAGGAATTCGGATTATCACGACGATTCATATAGTACGGCTTATCCACGATCATCGCACGCTTTGCATAAACAAAAGTCTGGAAATAAAAACCATTGTCCTGGAAAGATGCTCCAGGAGTTTCGTTATGTCTGATGTGATGCTGCTCCAAAAACTCTCTTTTGTAAATACCACTCCAGGTATTCATGATAAAACGTAATGTCTCCGGTTCTTCACTAGGATCAAAGAGCTTTCCGTACCATTTCCCTGTTAAATCCAGATGGTTATATACCAGATTCATATTCCCATTTTCAGGATTTCTTGTAAAACGGTAAAAATCTGCCTTCACCATATCAAGATCGTTCTCTTTTGCTATCTTGTAAAGATCCTCATACATCGCAAGCGGTACATAATCATCCGGTTCCACAATACCGATATATTCTCCCGTAGCTTTGTCCAGACCGACATTCATAGCCTTTCCATAACCGCCGTTTTCCTTGTCAACGATCACAAAACGTGGATCATTCTCCGCATATTTTTTAATGATTTCCAGAGAATGATCTGTCGATCCATCGTTCACACAGATAATCTCTATATCCTGCAATGTCTGACGCTGAATACTTTCCAGACATTCATCCAGAAACATTTCCACATTATATGTCGGTATGATAATTGATACTTTTGCCATTTTCTTTCCTCGCTTTTGACTTTTGATAACATCATTCTATATGATTTCGCATTTCAGATTATCTAAGCAATTAATCTGAAATTATAATCAGGAATTAAAAATATACATGTATTCAGCACCCATATGAATCCATTTTCCATATCTTGACTTACCTCATTTTGAACATTTAATATCTGAGACAAATCAACCTGTTCAAATTGTTCTTTCAATTTTCTGTCATTACTATCATTTCTGTCTTCATGTTGGATGACATATGCCTTTTCTATATTATGACACACTATTTCTCCAATAACTTCTCGCATATGTTTCCAATAAGTCCTATTTTCATGTGTATATCCCACTTTTTCAATCCAGTCTTTCAACTGATATTTTAAAGTTCTTGCTTTTTTATCATCATCTACAACCCGCAGGATTTCTTCTAATGATCTTTCCATCTCGCTATCATTTGAAATATTCAATATTTTATCACAACATATCTGTCGCTTATCTGCATCCTCTATCCGATATCTTGTTCCTGCCAATAAATCCTCAATTCTGTGCGGAAAATCTACTGCTTTTTCAATGACACTCTCATTTCTGACCAGTTCTTTATATTTACTTCCTGGCTGCAATGAAACAGAAATCTTTCGGTTAATATACTCTTCATCCGGTAAACTTTTTAAATGTTGATAAGATTCTATCATAGGATAATTCAAATACAATTTCCCCATATCTGCTGCATCACTGAAATAATTTTGTAAACGTAAAATTTTATCAGCTGAAAACTGTGGATCATGACGTTCATAATCAAAAACAAGTATAATATTTGTAAAATCATTTTTGTAACAAAGATTTTCCAAATTTTTCTTTTTACTGATTACAAACGGAAGGTCAATATCTGTCCATTCATTTTCCCAGTCATCCCCATATTCTCTTATGATATCTTCATATAACATATAAATATTCGTCCCATAAATCCATATGTTCTCCATATCGACATGCAATTCCGGGTAACATTTGAAAACAAGCCAAAACAGCTCATTTTTCTCATGATCTCCCTCCACAACCAGCAAACTTCGGCCTCTTCTTCTGGCTTCTGTCGCATAATTATTCATAACGTTCAAACTCCCCGCTGATATACATCTTTTCGAGATTATGTCCTTCTCTCAATTCCCGTTCTGTTGCATTGCAAAGAGACGTTAATGTTCCCCTACTCGACAAAATAAGCAAACAATCCGGACGCATAATTCTGTTCGTCATCAGATTAGTATTATGTGATGTCATAATCATCTGACATTTTGGATATTTTCTTTTGAAAAATCCAATCACTTTTTCTGCCATTTCATAATGATAAAACGCATCGAATTCATCTAAATAAACGAATGACGAACCCCCAATTTTCACAATCAGTCTACGATACAGATCAAACAGCGCCAATGTACCACTTGACGCATTCTCATAAAAAGGGACCATCTGTTTATGAACAAAATATAATTCTTTCTGTCCATCCGGCAATTCTTTTAAAGCCAGACTGCATTCAATTCCCATTACATTCAAAAATTCTTCAAGGTCTGTTAGCAAAGCTCTTTTTTCTAATAATTCATAAAAAAACTGGTTCGATCTTCCTGCAAGAAATCTCATTCCACTACCAACAGTAATCATCTGCATTCTTTCAACATAATTAGACAATGAAATTAAAACTGAATTATTTTTAAATACAGCATTGCTAAGCAACCAACGTAAAAAGGGAATTTTCGTATTGCTGATTTCTATATCGTCATCTATCCCTGAAGATTGCAAATACCGCTCAACATTTATAGTTTCTGCCTCAATATAATTCAAATTGTCAAAATTATAGTTTTCTTTTGAAAAATCACAGAAAAAAATTCTGATGCCATTTACAAATAATGCTTCATCCTGCAGTTTCTCATCCGACACTCGCGAATACTTATATGACACATCTGTACCATTAAACTCAAACTCATAACTAAATGTTGCTACATTCTCTGTCGAATCTGCATTAAGAAAAACCTCGTTTCTTGTATATCTCCGTCTTCCAAACATCGTTGCAACAATATCAAGCAATGCATTTCCCAAATTTGTCTTTCCTGTTGCATTACGTCCATATATCAACATTTTTCCAATTGTCCCTTCATACAGACAATCCATATTAAATTGATAACCGGCAATATTTTCAAAATCTATACTTATTTCATTTTTAAAATTCTTATAATTCCTCAATGTGAATTTTTTTAGCATATAATATACCGTCCTCTCAAAGAGTAATTAACATCTCAATTATTTCTTACAGTATAACCAGTTTTATATTTTTCCGCAACAATATGCTGTAAAAAAATTACGGCATATATCGACAAACAGGAGAATTTTACACGCGATTTGCAAAATTCTCCTGCTTTATTGTCTATTTTCCTTATTTAAGTTTCACCGCATCTTCATCGTTTGTTTCTGAAATAATAAAATGCGGTCTCTGCTTCGTCTCCAAATACATCTTTGCAATATAATGTCCGATCACGCCCAGACAAAACAGCTGCAGACCACCAATAAATATGATCACACAGATCGTTGATGCCCATCCGGCAACAGGATCACCGTAAATCAGTTTACGTCCGACGACCACAACTAACATCAAAAAAGAAACAACTGTCATCAGCACTCCAAAGCCCGAAACAGCACTCAACGGTGCCTGAGAGAAATTAATGATTCCATCAATCGCATATTTTGTAAGCTTCCAGAAATTCCATTTGGTTTCACCTGCCACACGTTCAATATTATCATAGGATAACCAATATGTTTTGAACCCGATCCAGCCAAAAATTCCTTTGGAAAATCGATTGTATTCTGTCATGCTGACAATCGCTTCCACCATTTCCCTTTTCATCAGGCGAAAATCCCTTGCACCATCAACGATATCTGCATCCGATATTTTATTGATGATCTCATAAAATCTGTGTGCAAACCAGCTTCTGATCGGTGGTTCCCCTTCACGGTTCTTTCTTCTGGTAGCCACCGAATCATAATCCTGTGTATGTAAGATCTCCAGCATTTCAGGCAACAGACTCGGTGGGTCCTGCATGTCTGCATCCATTACACAGACATAGTCCGCATTTGCATTGCAAAATCCCGCATACATGGCTGCCTCTTTACCAAAATTCCTGGAAAAAGACAAGTATTTTACATGCTCATCCTTCTCCGCAATTGATTTCATAATACTCAGTGTATTATCTTTCGATCCGTCATTGATCAAAAGAAGCTTATAGTCATAGTCCAGTTTTTCCAGAACTTTTGATGCTTCTTTATAAAACAATGGCAGCGCTTCCTGTTCATTGTAACACGGTACAATAATTGCTAAAGTTTCCATCTTTTGCTCCTTATCAGGTATTTAATATACTCTTAATCATTTCTAAGCCAAATATTATACCCTGCTTTCTCATTATTATTTGAAAACCTATAATAATATTCTTCTAATTGAGTAACAAAAGCCGGTGCATAATGTGTATACACCCATGCATCTTCCTCCTCATCATAAACCACCACTTTGGGATTATAAGTAAACAAATCATCGATTTCATCTTTTTCATACCAATCCATATACCAAGGTAACATATATACCGCTCGATTAATCGCATATCTTCCCTTATACTCATAATATAATGACGGTGAAACATATAAATCCAGGTAAATACCTTTGTTATTCTCATTTTCAGTTAACTCAATATCTTTGCTTTCAGTTTTAGATACACTTTCCTGTGTATACAGTAAATTATCTCCAACCGAAATTATGTATGTACTCAATAAAACAATTGCGCAAAGTCCTAAAACTGGCTTACTGATTTTTTGTAGTTTTTCTTCAATCAGCCCAATATATAAACAAACAATCAATATTGCCACATACCACGCTGCTATTCCATGAAAATCATATCCTCTTGTTGCCGAAAAAATACTGTACTCCGTTTATAAACGGTTGTGCAAGATTTTCTCCCATTACGTAATACTTAGGATACACTTCTCGATTAAATCTATAAAACTGATCAAACGCTATTTTTAAAGCATGATTAAATTTAAAGTAAGCTACTGCTATTAAAACAGGTACTGTAACTGATATTATCAATTTATAGTATCTTTCTATAGCCCTTTTTATTTTGAATCCATTTTTATGTCATTCACAAATTTCGTGTATCAAAACACCAAATGCAACCCCAATCAAAGCATATGCGGATACAAAAACAACACCAAAGCTTCCTCATATACATCCTGATGCAATTATACATCTAGGCCATCTAAGTTCTTTCTCTTTAATATGCATGAAGCTCCTTTTATCTTGTTAACTTCTCAAAGAGATACACATATCGCACCAATCAAAATCAGAATAACTCCACCAATTTTTTTCTTTGTTATTTTTTCCTTCAATATAAAATAAGATAACACCATCGTCCATATATACGTCAGCGAAGTAAGAGGCAATACTACTGAATATTCCAAAACTCTTAAGATCCATATATTCAAAACTGCTGAAAATAAATATAGGTCTCCACCTATATATAAATACGGATTTTTAATCAGTGCAAGTAACCCTTCTGTTCCTGATGCCTTTTTCAGAAACAACGAAGCAACTGAACCAAAAAAGTCATAATCATCAGGATGATAAAATAAATTGTCATTCTTCATCACCTCCTACAATCATTATGACTCCACCGATAATTATCAGAACCCCAATACATTTTACGAGTGAAACTTTCTCTTTTAGTACAATCGCAGCAAGCACAATGCTAAGCACATAATTTAGGCTCAGCATCGGCTGAAGAACTGAAAGTTTTCCAAATTTGTACGACATAATCATCACCAATGCTCCCACTCCATAAAAACAAAATCCAAGAAGCATCGCTACAATCCCCTGTTTTGCTGAAATTTTCCACAGGAGCTGCTCAACGCATACGCATATTGACGATACCACCATCAATGAAATACCTTTTTTATTTTTACGAAAAGATTCTGTCACTTATGTCCACCACCTAACCATGCAATTTATTTATGAAAATATACCCTTACATATATTTTTCCTATCTTTTATTTTATTATATTGTAATATCTTATAATTATTAATAAGCTCTGCATATTTTTGTGGAAGACTATTCATATCAAACCATTTACCATTATTGTCTTCAATTGCCCCCATGCCTATAATAGGAATTTCTTTTTTCAATTGCAATAAAAATTTATCATATTTAGACATTGAAAGTCCTGCTTTCTCCAATATATATGCACCCAAATAATTTGCACTCATGTTTTCTTGTACTGATTCACTTTCATAATTTGTCCATATAATATATGGGGTCTGATCTCTCAATTGTGTTTCTTCCAAATCAAGATCTTCTATTTTTTTGCCGTATAATTCCTCGTAAAATGCTTCTTCAACATTAGGATAATGATCTCCAAATATAATCAGCATTGTTGGTTGATCCAGTTGTTGCAGATAATATATTAATGTCTCTAAAGCCCTATCAGATTCATTAATCAAAGATAAATAGGTTTCTGCCTTTGGATATTCTTTATTATAATTCAATTTTACATTAGATTCATATGCACCTAATGTATCTTCTGTCTAAACTCAAGGACATAATACTCTACCAATCCTAATATAGTAAACCCCATACAAAAAATTATTCCTGCAGCTCTTGAATCTCCACACAGAAACAGGAAAAAACATATATAACTTCAAGAATAATTATATTGAGCACCGCATATCCCAAGCTTACCGTAAATAGGTTTCCTAAAATTTTTTCATAAAGCACATATACACATATTGGTAATAAAATAATTGTGCAATTTCTAATTGTTTTTTTACAATATTTTTTTCTTGTTTTTTTCAGTATATATGTCACACTGTTCAATACAATAATGCCACATAAATATTTAATAATTCCTATTATATCATAATATTGATAATTATAAATTACATCCGCACTGGCTTCCAATTTTGTATTATTAAAAAAGCAGTCTTTATTTTCTTCCAAGTCAGAATTAACCAACACACATTTTGCTGATATCCATGTGTCATCTACATATCGAGCATTTTCCTTTAATCAAATATTCAGTGCATAGATCTCATCTGTTTTTAATTCTTTCTTAACATCTAAATCCACATAAATAAAATTCTTTACTGTAGTTAATGGAATTTCTTTTTCCCATAGTTCCGTATCATTTGTATCAGTTATATTTACAATTATTACATCATTTGATTCATATAGCTCTGTAAATGTTGAAAATCCTACTCTAACTTCAATTGTATTTACATATTTATATTTTGGAGTAAAATACTGTGTAAATATATCTTCTTTTTCTACTAATGGATCTGTTGCCTCTAGTTCTAAATCATCATTATACTCTATTCCCGATGTTCTTGTCTTCGGAACTATCAGCAATGTATATATCAATCCTATGCTTATGACTATCTGAATTCCAACAAACAATGACCAAAATATTCCTATTTTTATTTTTTTCATATTTTATCTACTAATTTCACTTATTCAAAGATAATTTACCTATACCTCTAAACAGTTTTTCACCTTCCTTGCAAATAATATCCAATATTATAGACAAACACATAGAACATAAGAAAATCACAGGTACAATTACAAAATAGCATTTCCATCTGTCTGAAACCTCTGTAACTTTCTCCTACAACAAATTATTAATCAAATTTATCTAATCAAAAAGCCATGTTGCGCACTCACATACATCATACCCTGCATTTTGTATCGTTCCTAAATAATCTGACCGTTTTATAAGCAAGCTCTGTTCAATATCATCAACCCAATTTTCCAAAGGTGCATCAAGGCTTTCATATTTTATTAAATCTGTAATTTGAGCCTGCTTTGTTATTTTATCAGAAATCACACAGGGAAGTCCTGCCGCCTGTGCCTCTATCAAAGTCACCGGAAGCCCCTCAAATAATGATGGAAACAAAAGTACATCCATTGCCTGCATTAAATCATTAACATCACTTCTATTTCCTAAAAACAATACATTTCCTTCGATGCCTTCACGATGAACTAACTGTTTAATTTCATCCATTAGATTTCCGGTTCCAACAAGCAGCAATATACTGTTAGATTTTTTCTCTAAAAATTTTTTATATATTTTTATCAATTGTGTATGATTCTTTTGAAAATGAAATCGCCCCACATGTCCAACTACAATCTTGTTACTGAGTTGCATCTTTTCTCTAATCTGTTCTCTGATTTCCGGTGTAAATCTATATTTAGACGCTTCAATTGCATTAGGAATAATTTTGTAATCTTTTGATTCAACGATCTCCCTGCCAAACATAAACTCACCTGCAAAATCTGAACATGCATAAAATTTATTCGCATACTGAATAATTTTTTTCTTGTTCATTAGATGAGTAGCCATTACAAGGAAACTCCCCATATTCTCAGAGTTATGGCTATGTGCAATTCGAATTGGAACATCATATTTTTGAGCGCTCTTTAAAACTTGAATGTCTGTAAGAGTACAAAAATTCGCCCATATAATATCATATCCACCTGTTTTCACAATTTTATCCATACTTTTTACATATGCTACATAATTTCTAACACGATTGGGTACAATTCTAATATCCACATTACGCAAAAGTTTATCATCAAGATACTCTGGTTTTCTTTCTGTAACAACCAAATCGACAGCATACTCATTTTCATCTAAATGATTTACATAATTCAATATCAGAGCTTCTACGCCAGCATACAAAGAACTCAATCCAAATATCAGTACTTTTTTCACTTTTCCCCTCATCTCTTCCATTTGACTACTTAATTTTACATGTATTCCTCAAATAAATAAGAACCATTCTTTTCTGTATTTCGCATAAACAATAATAAGTTTTTGCCAAAATACCGCTTTTTATTCCAAACATAAACTTTTCGCGCATATCTAATCTTTTTTTATAGTATCGCAAATATTTCTTCTCAATTAAACCGCTTTGAACTAACAGCGTAATTACTTTACGTTCTGATCGTATCGTTTGTTTCTCATCCGATGAAAAATTATTTCCTGTAGCCACATGTGTATATAAAAATTCTGAATTTATAACTATTCTTTTTTTCTCGCCAAGCATCAACATCCATAAATACATATCATCAGCACAATTTTCTGACAATATATTTTTCAACCAAAATACAGGAACCGCATTTTTCCTAATCAGACATTGTCCAGGAGATGCTATAACATTTCCGATTGCTACATATGGTGCTAATGTTGTAGCATCTTTATGCCATCTTATATTTTTAAAAATCGGATGCTTCTTATCTCCTATCTTTCGCACTCCATTCGCAATAATTAAATCTGCATTTTCTTTCATTGCTTTTTCGTATTGACTCTCAAAATAATTTTCAGAAATTTTATCATCCTGATCCAAAAGTAAAATATAATCGCATGAAGCAATATTTATTCCATTTACTCTTGATTGATGAATGCCACTATTTTTTTTATTAACAACGATTTTATAACTTTGCTTTATAGCACTCAATTTACTTTCATCAATAGTACTCCATGGACTATCATTCACTAAAATAACTTCTACCTCTACATTTTTTAAGTCAGATTTAAAATTATTAATATTTTTTTTTAATTGTTCTGCCATCGTTTCCAAATAACTATTTCCACAATAAAATGGAATAACTACTGATATTCCCTGCATATTTTCCTCTCAAACTATTATTTTCGTTTAATTCTTGCTTTCAGCATATCAATTACAACAAATGCAATCTTAGCTTTTAAAATCATCAACACTCCAAAATAACATATAATACATATAACAACTGTTACCAGTATCTTCAAGATCAGACCTAAACCTAATGCCGCAATCCCTAATCCCACTATAAACATGCAGATACCTGCAACCAGATATTTCCATACTTCTTTAAATAATGTCTTATCCTGATAAAACTTCTTCATATAATACATCAGAATAATAAAAACACTAATTTCTGCCAGAACTGTTGCAACTGCTGCTCCTCTGGTTCCAAACGTTATTATAAAAATAGAATTTAATACCACATTCAAAATGGCGCCCACAAATGTTGCAATACATGTATATAATTCTTTTCCAAATGGTATAAAAATCTGGTATGCCAAGAATCCATTCATCACTGCAAAAATAATGTTTGGAGACAATATACGCATAATCGGTGCAGCGCCCTCAAATCCTTTTCCACTAAACAAAAATATACATTCTGAACTTAATAGTGCACCGCCAAAAGCACATGGGATAGAAAGTGATAGAATATAATTAACTGTTGTATTAACAATATTTCTATATTCCTTTTCCATTTTCATCTTAATATAATACGAAAGACGTGGAATTAGTACTGCACATGCAGAAGAAATCAGTGTTCCTAATGTTCGATTTATTTTTATAGCAGCTGAATACAATCCCACATCATAATCACTTTTCAAGAGTCCCAACATCGTTGTATCTATATTTAAGTATATCTGTGATGCAATTCCGATTCCAAAAATGATAAAAATAGGCTTCAAATGTTTCTTTAAATTAAGTTTACTACATTTAAAAAAGCTAACATATTTTCTTCCATAAAAAATATTAAAAATATTTGCTCCTGCATTTGCAAAAACGATTAAGCCAGCGTATATTAGATAATCTTCCGGTGTCTGTACAAATACAAATAAAAGCACAAGTGAAATTATTTGAAACGCAAGAGTCCTAACTGTTATATAAATATAGTCTTCAAAAATGTTGAACAGCCAATTAACACCTATTAAATCAAAAATCATAATTGTGCCATTTAACAAAATTAATTCTTGATAATTTTTAAATACAGGTAACGAAGAACAAATAAAAAGGCATATATATGCAACAACAGTAGAAATAGAATTGATAACAAAAATTTCTGTCACCAGCTGATCTAGTTTTTTCTTGTCATCTCTGACTTTTGCCCCTTCTCTGATCGTATAAGTCGCAATTCCCAAGCTTGCAAACAAAATAAAGTAATTTGAAATAGAATTCGCATAATCAACTTTTCCTATGCCTGTTGCTCCTAATACTCTAGATGCATACGGAAATGTTATTAACGGAAAAATAATACCTAAAATCGTTTTTATCAAATTCACAACTGAATTAAACTTTAAAGATCTAACTTTCATATTTTCCTTTCAATTATTTTCCAGATACTTTTTTATAAACATCCAATATTTTATTTTTGTATTTCTCGCGAGAATTCATTTTTATACTATTCTCACTCGCATATGTTGACATTTGCTCTTTTAAAAACGGATTATTCAAAATATCTATAATTTTATCTGCCAGCTCTTTATTCGACCTTCTTAAAAAACCATTTTTTCCATCTTCAATAATCTCGCAAAGTCCACCCGTAGGTGTACTTACTACCGGCACGCCTAAAGCCATTGCCTCTAATGCACACATTCCAAGTCCTTCCCATCTGGAAGTCATAATCATAACTTGTGAATTTTTTAGTATCTTATAAGGATTTTTTCTAAATCCCCAAAAATCAACATTTTTTTCTAATTGATTATCTTTTACAAAATTTCTCAATTCATTCTCTAATTCACCAGCACCAACCATAGCAACTTTGATATCATCCTTCTGATTTTTTAATATCTTTGTCACCTCTAATACACGCTGCGGATTTTTTGCATATGTAAGTCTTCCGAGAAAAATAAGATCATATTGATATTTCTCAGGATCTATTTTGATACTATTATTTAGCTCCTCAATATTAATTACATTATACAAGACAGAACTTTTTGATGAGCATATTTTTTTATATCTAAATCCATTATAAGCTGCTTCTGATACCCAAAATATATGTTTAGCCCTTCTTGCCGCAATGCAATATGCTAAAGACGTTACAAAAGGACCCACTCCTTTAAATCCAAAATTATTATTATGAATATGTGATACTATAGGAATATTCCGAACACAAAACGTCGCAAATAGGCTTGCAAGCATATCATGTGCATGAATAATATCTGGTTGCTCTATTCTTACAATTCGTTTGAGATCAATGCCATTAAGATATTTTACCGGTACATAACGTATATTTTTTTCTTTTAAAGTCTCTCTTATTGGTCCTTCCGGGCTAACATATAAATGTTCTACTTCGCTATCCCCATCAAATGCTGTAATAATCTGGCAAACAACATTTTCTGCTCCCGAAAACCGGTCACTTGACAACAAATGTAGTACTTTCAACATAATACACACTCCTAGATATAAGCTATTTTATATTTCAAAAATATCTTCTACTTTTGCCGCAACTGCATCCCAAGTGAATTTTTCTTTCAATCGAACATAACATTTTTCAGATGCCTCTATTCGACTTTCTTTATGATCAATAATTGCACGCAAAGCTTCTTCAATAGATTTAGAAGAATTATCCTTCATAATTGTTCCTAACTGGCTGTTTGTAATTAGCTCTTTCGAGCCACCAGCAGTTGTTGTTATTACATAACATTTACAGGCAACCGCCTCCAGTACGGATGTCGGAAATCCCTCCGTCTCAGATGGCAGGCAAAATGTATCCACTGAACTGAGTAAAGAAATAACATCTGAATATGGAATTCTTCCCAACAATGTTATATATGGAGTTTTATGTTTTACCAGTTCTTTCATGTATGGTCCATCTCCAGCAACCACCAAATAAACATTTGAATATTCCTTTCTGATTTCATTTACCGCAGATGTCAGCTCTAATAATCCCTTTCCTCCCACTATTCGTCCTACATATGTTATTATAAAATCATTCTCTGTGAGTCCTAATTTTTTTCTGTAATCAAATTTATTCATTAACTCAATTTCATCCAGATTCATCGCATTATATAATGTTCCCTCTGCCTGAATATTAAAATGCTTGATCCATTCACAGGCATCTTTTGATACTCCAAAATATCGCATTGGATATTTTTTAATTAACATAGTCATCGCATGCTCATAAAACCTGACAAAAATATCCAAATATTTATTGTTAAATGTTAAATGCGATGAACCATGTTCAATTAGAATAGCACTTTTTTTCTCTGCATAAGCAAACTTTGCCGCCCATAACGATAATGAATAAAATCGCGTATTAATTATAAAATAATCAATATTTTCTGTTTTTAGAATATTTTCTAATCCCTTAAATTTACTTCCAGGTTTAATGATTGGCAACCTACCATTTAAAAGCAAAAAAGAAGGAAGATAATATACTTTTATTCCACCTTCTTCTTTTACCTTCCCTGCTCCAGACGTAATTACAATTACTCTGTTTCCATGTTCTGTCAATTTTTTAGCCAAATTATATGAGTAACGTTCTACCCCACCAACATGTGGTGGAAATAACGATGCTACAATCGCATATGTTTTCATTTATTCGTCCATCTCTTCTTCAGATTTATTTTCTTTTGTTTCATTAAAATCCTTTTCATCAATTGCAATTTTCTGCGATAATTCTTTAATCTTATATTCCAGATTGGATATTTCTATTGTATTAAAAAACAGTTTAATAATTACCGCAAACAGAATTACTAAAAAAATAAAATTTGTTGATGAATATATTCCCAATAAACTGGCGAGTGAAATAGATAATTCAGGAAAAACACTAAAAATAAGCAGGCATGCCGAAAAGAGAATCCAAAAAATAGCATAATTAATCTGTACTTTGGATTGACGGATTTTTCGTATTATAAATATAGCTGTAAACAAAGAACAAAGAATCAAAACAACTCTAAACACTAATGAAATCATATCCTGCTCTCCTCTATTTTTTTCTATTTCTAAAATTCTGTAATATGATTATAGAAACAAACATTTTAGTCATATAAACAATTGATCGCGATAAATTGAGATAGCTCTCACCAGCCTCTCGCTCTTTCATTTCAACTTGAACCTCGGCCACTTTAACGCCCTGTTTAATCAAAAAAGAAACTGTATCCGGTTCTGGTTCATAATTAATATTTTCTGCAAACTCTCTAATTAAAGTTTTATTAAATAATCTCATGCCCGATGTAGGATCCGCAATATGCACACCTGTCGTTATTTTTATTGCAGTTGATATAACACGACTTCCCAACATACGCAAAGAACGCGGTTTCGGTTTTTCCACAAATCTGGAACCAATAACCATATCATAGCCTTCTTCTATTTTATCTACCATAGCTGGTATATATTCAGGCAAATGTTGTCCATCTGCATCAAATTGAATTGCATAATCATATCCTTTTTTATATGCATATTTTAAGCCAGTCTGAAATGCTCCTGTTAATCCAAGATTTACCGGAAGATCTATAATTTTATATTTGTTTTTATGGCAAATTTCAGATGTGTGGTCATGTGATCCATCGTTAATTATCACATAGTCATATTGGGAATAGTTTTGTTTCAAATTATTTATCACTTTTTCAATGCTTTCCTCTTCATTATAAGCCGGAATAATAATCAATACTTTCATATTTTCTACCTCATTCAGTCTCATCTCTATTACATTTATATAATTCTGCCCTGCAGCATTCCCTGGTACATAAGTGCAAATCCTAAAAGTGTAGCTGCTGAATAAGTCAATTTAGTAATAGTTTCTTCAGACCAGTTTATTGTTACTTTCCTTCCTGTAAATAACAATGCTCCTAAATATAATAGTGGTAAATAATACCTTGCCTGAACTCCTGCAATATATTCCGCACCTACCGGAGTAAAATCCAAATATAAAGCAAGCCATACCAAAAATATCGTGCCAGCAACAGCAATCAAAACTATAAATTTATTCAACATGCTCATAGAATGTCTGCCACGTACTGTTTCTGATGGTGTTTTGTACAACAATAATATTATACATATTGGGAGCAGTATAGCACTCCACTTATCTGACAATATACCATTATGAGCAAAATTCAAACACATCAAATTTCCAAAGAAAAAATTATCAGCTGTATCATAACCTAAATTTCTAAAATTATCAAATTTAAAAACGCTAACAAGCATTAGCTTCACACTCGCCCACGGATGTTTTATCATGGAAACGATTTGTCTAACAACTCCTGTATCGCCTCCTCGCGAATCTCCGCCAAATGTGATATTACCCGCAGCAGCATTCGATAACGTTGGCAAAACAAATGTTAGCATCACCAACATTAAAATAATAATAATTCCACTCCATAAAATCACTTTCTTTTTAGGTTTCTTTTTTTCAACATATGGAATAACCAGGAACAAAAGAATCATAGGAATATATACTGCTTTTGATGCACAGCCAATTACAAACAGCAAAGCAGTTAAAATATATGTCCATGAACTGTATTCTCTTTCGGGATAAAAAATCATGTTAGCCCATAAAACACATGCTAACGTTAAAAAGCTAAACACCACAGTATCATAAGTATATGACGATGCCAAATACAAAGCTGTGGGTGTTACCGCCAAAAAACTCAGAAACATTTTTTTTGTTTGTGCCATATGAATTGCCCAAAACATAACAAAAATGTATAACAGCAAATTACCCAATTTTCCGACAGCGTACATAGTCGAAAATGACAAGTTCAATATCATCCCCAATCTTATGAATATTGCTTGCGGAATATATGCGAGTTTAGTATAAGATGGAAGAATCGTTTCTTTACTTTCAGCATAAACTGTCTCAATTCCTTTTCCATTCAAATAGGCACGCAATTCAGCAAATTCTTCTTTGGTATTACAGCTTACTATCTGTCCATTTTTCACAAATAGTGCGGCCTCTGTCCATTCCACATGTTTACCAAAAGCCATCGTATACGCATTTCCAAAATGTATTGATTCATCCCAGGAATTTTTAATCGGTTGCCCATATACAACTAACAATAGTCCAAAAATAAAAGCATATATAGCAAAAAAGCATTCAATTTTTTTATACACTTTTTTCTCAAAAAACAGGCAATATATCAACGAAAACAATGCCAAAAAGAAAAGAATCCGATATTTATTAACTTCAAATCTGTTTGAGCAGGACACTGCTGTCAGTTCTGCGTCTTCTACTTTATTCAGGGTAATTTCTATGGAAGTTACTTTCTTGTTCAGGTTTGTATAAAAATCTGAGAACCATGAATTCACTGTGTCAGAATAATACTCTTCGGATTCTTTGTCAAAGGAATTATATTCCTTTGTTTTTATTGTATAAGAATATTCTTTTGGAAAGCTTCCTGATAATTTTAATTCTTTTATATAAAATTTCTGCGATGAGGAATAGCTGATCACATATTTTTCCTTATTCCCCTCTTTTTCTACAGTAATATACTTTGTCAGATCAAGATTATCATACCCACCTCTGATTGCCGGTAAATTACACACAAGCTCTATTACCGCAGTCAAAATAAGGATTACAACCGCTGCTACAATTCGTTTATGTTTCTTTATTGCTCCAATCACTGTTTTTTCTCCTTCAGATCACTGTAAATAAGGTAGCTGAATAACAAACTCATAGATAAAATCATTGCCGCCATCCATATATATGGATGCTGTGGTTCCATCACTTCCAGGGAATAAAAAATATCTGCGACATTATCTGAATTGGCATTTACATAACTCAGCATATGATCTGCATTTCTGCTTCCGTATAAAGCCACTCTTGTTTCCGGTGATATATTTTTTCCCTGCAACAATAATGTATATTTACCAGATTGCTTCTCACTCGTTTTCAAATATAACTCTGTTTCATTGATTGACGCATTGCTCTGCATTGATATCAATTCCCTGATTGTTACAGTATCTTCAGCCACAACCTGATCATCTAATTTCAATGTGCACTTAATTTCTCCCTCTTCATCTGTTCCATCTACACAAAAATACAGACCGATCCCATATATTTGTTTATCATATAAATCAAATCGAATCTCCGCATCACGAGAATCTGTAATCGCACCAAGTTTCGGAATCATATATTTCTTATCATATATACTCGCATCAGTGCTGGAATACAAGGTATCTTTCCGTTCAACCGGTACAAACAGCGCCGCCAGAAAACATAATACAAATATCAGATTTATGCATATCAAAATATTTCTTATTTTTTTCACACTCTATAACCTCGACTTATTTTTACTCATTACATTTTATGATAACAAATCCTCTCTATAAAAACAAGTCATATTTCCATCCCACTCATATTCCCCATTTGACGAACTACGTAGCATATAGTATGATAATATAAGTTTATAAGGAGAATATAAAACATGAAAAATAAATTTTTTAAGTTTCTGGCACTCTCATTGGCCGCAACCCTTTTGCCAGGCACAACTGTCTGCGCAGATGATTCATCTGACTATGTGCACGTAGATGTCTTTGGAAGTGTATATTATGGCACACTGACTACTGCAAAGGATGGCAAAAATTCTGTTTTTACTACTGTTCCGGAAAGCGATAATCAATTTACAATCACAGGGAAATGGGATACCAATACATCTGCATTTACTCAGGACTGTACAATTGCTTATTCCGATGGTTCCTCTCAGTCCATTGAATATAACAAAAAAGGACTGATTCAGGGCGATATCCGAACTGATTTTCCAGATAGCTCTTATCAGACTTTCTCAGCTGCATCCGGAAAACCGTATAAAGCTCTACGCACTTTTTCATCCTCTGATGAATTGACTGCTATTGACTGGTACTACAAATGTACACTTATGAGTACCTGGAAATCAGACGCTGATACCGTGGATTATGATACTCTTATGGAAACGCCTTACGAATATATAGACCTTCCTTTTACTGTAAAAGGAACTGTGGAGGCTATTTATGAAGATTCCAATAATCATACCGATATAAAACTCAAAGATGATGATGGAAATGTTTACCTTTTTTATTATCAGTCAGAAGATGTCAATAATTTTGCATCTGCCAATATACCTTCTCTTTCTGAAGGTGACAGACTGAGCATCACCGGAATCTTCTCCAACATACAAAATCCTGAAGATTCTACCCTGCATCTGTATGAACATATGTCCGGTTCTGATTACAACCTTGATTCGTTAAAAAAAGATATCCAAAACAATGATTTTATTGAAACAATGGATAAACTCAGCCAAAAGGATACCGAAAACGATGAGGCCCTCTCTGCTCTTCTGAAAATGAGCGAAGTTAATGATCCTGATCTTGAAAAGATATTTCCAATTTTCAACTCCGTTACTGCGGATGTAATCGGAAATGACTGTGACCCAATGAATCTCCAGAATACTTATCAGGAGATCTGCGACAATCCCTTCTATTATATAGATACTGATATCTCTTTAGACGGAACTGTTGTTTACGAAAACTTTGATGCGGATAGCTCTAAATTGACGCTCCTCGTTAATGAAAAAGGTACTTCTAATGTTTATGCAGTTACTTACAAAGCAGAGAATTTTAATTCCATTCTCAACAAAGAACTACATATTACAGGGAAACTGAGCAACACCCATCGTGTTCCCTATTATAACGATGAAACAAAGAGCCTTGGTTATGTTATCTACCCGTTGATCTCCGCTACAGAAGTTACAGAATAAAAAAGATCCTCACCATCCACCGTATGATATGCATACCACTCACGGTTTGGTGAGGAATTTTTAATTACTTTATTTTTTATATTTCTCCGCAATCTCCAGCAGTTCTTCTACTCTTCTCTCGAAGGAGTATTCTTTTTTGATCATATCATACTGCTCCAGAGCTTTGGCTTTTACGGCCTCATAATCGTTTTCTACTTTTTTGATGCAGGCATCGAATTCTTCTTTTGTATCATAATAGAGTACCGCATCCGGGAAGATTTCTTTCATTTCATCACAGCCATCGGAAATCACAGGCAAACCACACGCAAGCGCATCAAAAATACGATTGTTGATAATTTGATTATCCAGCATATCCTTCCAGTGATCATTGAGGGTGACTTTTGCCGAACGATACAGTGCTGGAAGTTTGTCATTCGGCATAAATGTACCATCTACCACATCTTTGTGCTCCGGCATCATCTCATACCAGCCGCTTCCCCATACATGAAGTGGAACACCAGCATCTGCTGCCCAGTATACGCAATCTCTCATAACCCCTCTGGTACTGCCAATAAAGATATACTGTCCATTATACTGTTTCTTTGTCTCTCCTTCCGGACAAAAGATTTCTGTATCGGTACACTGCAGGAGCGGCACGACCGGAACACTGATCTTATCTTTCAGTTCTTCTGCCATATGTCTGGATCCGACACATACAACATCGTACAGTTCATATTCTGCTTTTGAAATCATATCCGGATGGCTGATATTCCACATAATATAGAGACATTTCTCATTCCTTCTATCCGGATGATAGAAATATTTTCCTCTCAACACAAGAACCACATCTGCCTCTTCATCACAGCCCCAGTCCTGACGATTATCGATAATTGCATAGATATTCTGACGTTCCAGATATTTCTGCAATGCAACTGCATAATAGTAGTCGCCCCAGAAAAATTTTGCTTCGCCTTCCGTAGCAGGACACTTGATCACCCATACCTTGCGACCGTCTGCTGCACGTTTTATCTCTGCTGGCATCTTTGCCCAGTTTTCTCTCCGTACAAATTCCTGTTCAATATACTCTTTCAGATTTTTCTGCATCTCCTGCATATTTTTCTGCTGGAGTTTGATGAGCTTCTCCTGCTCTTTCAGTTGTTTTTTAATATATTTTTCCTGATCTTTAAATTTTTTATCTATATATGTGCGTCCAGCCGGAACAATTTTACGTAAAAATCTTTTTAATTTCTGTTTGAATCCCATCGTTTCATTTTCCTTTTTCATATTTCCCATAATCTTTTGGCACTGTTCAAATTCCTGTTTGTTATAAAAATAATCTTTACTCTTTCCTTCTACACCGAGTTCTCTGAACCATTCTCCTCTCAGCTTGTCTTTCAGTTTTGTTTTTGTCGGTTCTGACAGGGTGTTGTAATTCCACAGTGAAAAATGCAGTGCATAATTGATATAGTCTCTTTCCAGTTCTTCGTACAGGCCCTCCTCTCTGAGTCTGTCCCGAAGTGCCATCAGAGCACGATAGAAACAATCCCAGGAATACTCTCTTGTTTTTGACAGAGAATCCTTGGCATCGCGTCGCTGATGAGCAAGAACCATCGGTACAACGGATATTTTTTTTGCCAGAACTACTGCACTGAACACAAAAAGCAAATCATTGCTGGTCCGCTGCTCCTGAAATGTCAGATGGTATTTATCCACAAATTCTTTGAGGAAGAGTTTGTCCCATGCCCATCCGACAAACACTTTGAACACATTGCCTGTCATCTGCCTGTGATTAAATGGATGATACGGTGGAATCTCATTCTCATGGATCACCCAGTCTGCTGAAACAAACTGTTTCTTCTCTGTATGATACTGGTCTGATTTGTATGCTACAAAATCTGCCTGATCTTTTTCTGCCAGATCATATGCCTTTTCCAGCATTCTCGGCTCAAAAAAATCATCTGAATCCAGGAAGGACAGATACTTGCCTGTCGCATGACGCATACCATTATTTCGGGCCGCCCCGGCTCCGGCATTCTTCTGCTCTATGATCTGGATACGGTTGTCCTCTGCTGCATACTCTCTCAATATATCAAGCGAACCATCTGTTGAACCATCGTCCACACAGATGATCTCAATATCTTTCAATGTCTGTCCAACTACACTGTCCATACACTGTTTCAGATATGGTTCGACATTATATACGGGTATGATTACTGATACTTTTACCATTATCGATTGGTCTCCCACTATACTCATTTAATTGCTTTCCTGCCTGTCCATTATATCGTTTCTGTAATATTTCGTCCATAGCTTTTTCTATTTCAGCTCTCCCCTCTATCATTTACTACATTTTTCTTGAAAAGCTGTATGTGAAATAATATACTATAACTTAACAACTTATGAATGAGGATCTATCATGAAAAATAGTCAAAAACTTTTGAAAGCAATTTCTGCTTTTACTCTTACATCTGTACTTTTAATACTTGTATACTATATTGGAGCAATTTATCCTTTTGGTGATCATGCTTTATTTAAATGGGATATGGAACTGCAATATATTGATTTCTTTCATTGGTGGCATCGCGTACTTCATGGACAGGCAAGCATGAGCTATTCCCTTTCCAAATCACTGGGGGACAATGCAATCGGCCTGACAGCTTATTACCTTTCCAGTCCATTTAACCTGCTTTTGTACTTCACAGACAATATACCTCTTTTTGTCTCTATTGCCACCGTCTTAAAACTGGCATCTGCCAGTCTGACTGTTTCTGTATTTTTATCGTATCGTTTTTGCGATATGAAATATATATGGAATCTGCTGTTATCTGTTTCCTATGGATTAATGGGATACAATTTATGTCAGGCAAGCAACATCATGTGGCTGGATGGTGTCATATGGCTGCCGATTCTGATGCTGGGCATATGGAAGCTTCTGTCCGAACGCAGAACTCTCCTGCTTTATTATTTATTGCATCACTGCTGTTTCCAGTGTACTGACTACTATGTTCTTCTTTCTTCCCGTCATCAAAAATCTGCTTCAGGGAAAAGGAATTGACACTTCCGGAGGCTGGTTTATTGGATTTCATGCAGGACTGAAGGATATTTTCAAAGGGTGCTTTTTCCTGACTGTACCATATACCGGTCAGGGGCTGACACTATTTTGTGGTTCGCTCACACTGATCGCACTAATCGGTTTCTTTATCAGTCGTAAGCAAAATTTAAAGGCCAAATTGTGGACGCTCGGCTATTTGTTATTTTTTATTTTGTGTGCCACATTTGTACCACTGGAAAATATCTGGAATGGTTTCCGCACTGTTTCTTCCTATTACTGTCGTTTCTCATTCGTGATAAGCTTTTTTATCCTTTATATTGCGGCTGTATTTCTTTCATCTTTTGTCCTGAAGAAGTATTATTTAAATAACATTGTAGCTGTTTTATGCATGATCTTTACTTGTTCAGAACTTTTTTACGGAGCTTATCAGACTTTCGTAAACGGATATTATGTGAGTGCTACAGCCTATAATCGGTATGCCACTACCCAGGAGCAGGCTGTCCAGGATCTCCATACGCTTGACGATTCGCTCTTTTATCGGACCGAACAGACATCCAGCTGGCGGACCAATGCTGATCATTTCCAAGGAAATTTTAACGAAGGACTGGCATACGGTTATATGCCGTTATCTTCTTACAGTTCTACATACAATAGTAATATCATGGCCTTTTATAACAAATGTGGCTACAGTGTATACCGTCTCCTGATCACCTGGTGTGAACCTATCTTATCCTCCGATTCGCTCCTGGGAATCAAGTATATTCTTGGTGACTTCACGCAAAGCGGATATGAAAAAGTGAATGACACAGGTTACAATAATAAAAACATTTACAAAAATCCCTATGCATTAGAACTAGGCTACAAAACCTCTGACGATATATCATCGGAGATTCACGCAGACAATATATTCGAATATCAGAATGCACTGCTTTCCCGGATTGTGGGACATCTTGTTCAATGCTATAAGACATGTACGGCAGAAAAAACGAAAAATAATGATGGCTACAGTTGGACCGTTACTTCTCCTGAACAGGATTCCGTATTATATGGATACTGCAATTATACCTCAGGAAATGACCTGAAGCTTTATATTGACGGAAATCTCCGCACCAAGTATTCCATCTGGTCAGCCTATAAAACTTTTCAGGTTGGTGACGGAAACACTCCTGCGCATATTGTTCAGCTAAAAGGAACTCTTCAACGCTCTCGGGAAATCGATGGGGTTTTCTATTATCTCGATATGCAGGAATTTCGTGATGTAATGAGGGAAATCTCTCAAAATCAGGTTACTACCTTTGACCTCCAGGATAAATATATCAAGTGTGAATATACTGCCCAGAGCGATGAACTACTTCTTCTCACCATCCCGTATGATGATGGATGGACTGCTTATGTAAATGGAGAAAAAGTCGAAGCATATAAACTGCAGGATATTTTTACAGGCATCCGTGTTACATCTGGTATCAATACAATTGAAATGAAATATACACTTCCGGGATTCAAAATTGGTGTGATTTTCTCCTGTCTGGGTGTTATAGTTTATTCTCTGACCTGCTTTTTCCTTTTCAAAAAGCAACGTCACTTTTAATATCATAAAAAAGGAGACTTTTTAATGACTAAATCTCGAAAAATATGGCTGGACGTTGTCCGTGCCACTGCAATTTTATGCGTCGTGCTTTGTCACTCTGTAGAAGCATTTTACCATCCTGTACTCCTTGGCCAGCTCCAGGTATCTTTTCCTCTCTGGAATATTGAAAACCTGCTTTTTACAATTGGACGAATAGGCGTTCCGTTGTTTCTGGCTACTACTGGTGCGCTTATGCTGCCCCGGGATTATCCTGATGTTTCTGCCTTTTATAAGAAATCACTGTTCCCACTATTCCTTACTACGGAAATATGGATTTTTTTCAATTACATTTTTTGCTGTGTGATTGAACACCAAACATTCAATATCTCCAGATTGCTTCTGGAAATGCTGTTTCTGAAATCCTCCTCCCTTTCACACATGTGGTATATGCCCGTGATCTTAGGATGCTACATTGCACTCCCTTTTCTTTCCCGGTTATTGCAGACATCCACAAACCTCCGGCAGTATTCACTGCTGTATGTTCTTGGAATCATCATCTTTTTTATAATTCCAACAGCAAATGTTTTTTTCAAAGAGGCAATCACTGTTATTCCCGTATTTCGTTCACAGCTTGATACTGGTTTGTGGGGCAGCTACTACAGTTTTTATATTATTACAGGATATCTGATCAGCAAACACCAGATGCTTGACCGCTTCAAAAGTCAGTCACTGCTGTTTGGAATCATTCTCGCCTTTGTTTTAAATTCAACCGGACAGTACTATTTATACAGCCATCATTATTATCAATCCGCATTTCTGTACTGGTATTCAGATTTTGCAATATTTCTGATCGGCATCTTCACCTTTGAACTGCTGAGACGAAGATATCACAACAAAGCAATCATTAAATTTGCACCAGTCATTGAATATATTTCCCGCTGCAGTTTCGGTATCTATATTATACATAAACCCATTTTAGTAGTTCTCCAGAAATACTTCAACCATTTTACGACCGCATCTGTACATATCCAGATGCCAGCATTATTTTTTGCCAGTCTGTTCGGCAGCCTGATTCTGCTCTATCCATTTAAATCTGTCTGGAAAAAAGCCGGTGTTCTTCTTTTTCATATCAAGTAAATACAAAAACAGAAAACGAGGAGGTCATCTGTCAGATATGCACCTCCCCACAAAATTTCATCATTCTTTTCTTTTCTGCTCTTTGCCATATAACAAAGAGCAGAATTGCCAATAACGAAATTATCGCACCTTCTCTGAACCCGGGTGATATATATTTCATTGTAATTTTATTTTCACCCTTATTCATTGTCAGTACAGTAAAAGTTCTGTCTGCATCTGCAGTTACTGTCTTTCCATTACATTCTATTCTCCATCCCTTATCATATGGTATCGTGAGCATCAGTTTCTCATTATCTTCTGTTGCAGTATACGTTCCTGTAACGCTTCCTTCTGTATAATCTTCAATCTGAAACATTTCCGTCTTTAGTTTTTCAATAGCAGCACGAAATTCCCTCATATCGAGATAATAAAAGACACCTTCCAGTTCGTCTTTATTCGGTATATTTCCTTTTAATGTTACTGTTGCAATATCTGACTGTTCCGGATCATCAATTTGAAATGTTTTATAAGAAGTTACTCTGGAATAAGTCGTTCGCGCTTTTCCGTTTATAAAGATAACTGTCTGCGCTGCATTTTTTATCACATGATCTATATACCCATATAAAATATGTTCCTGTTCAGGTACTTTTATCTGAAATTCATCGCCATCTTCCAGAACTGTTTTCTGTGAATCTACTTTTTTGAAACATTGAATATTTTCACCCAATAATGTAGACAACAACATGTTCTGATATTCAAATGCATTTTCAGCCTCTATATTTTCGATATCTGCATCCTGTACACGATACCCAAGATTCAGCGCATATGGATTCAGATACACGCTTTTATCATTTATAACACCTGCATCTATATCTTTTTTACAACCTTCTATGTCATGATCACTTATAATATATTTGATACCCCATAATGAATCTGTTAACAAAAGTGGTTCGTTATACTGCATAAATTTATAATAATCATGATAACCACATTTATGATACAGTTCTGTCAGTGCACTGTTGATCGTTGAAGTATATGTTGCAAATGAATGATATCCAAATTGCAAACCTTCATTAAATACGCCCAGATAATTTGCACCTTTATCTTCACCTGCTACAGAAGCCTGTTCTGTTCTGTAAAAGTCATCGTCTGAACCTTCCAAGCTATTAAATCGTTCTTGCTGCTGTTCATCATACTCACTGTATTTATGTCCCTCAACCGGAGCAAAAGATTTCACAATGCTGTAACCATTAAACAGCAATTCCACACTTATCCAGACACATACAACTGATTTAAACCATTTTTTGTGAATGAATTTTGCACCTTTTTCAAGATAAGCTGCCGTCAGATAAATGATAAAAAAAACGATAATAAAAGAAAATCTACAATAATACGAATTTGCTTTTCTGAATCCATTCCAGACATTTTCCAATGGAATAAACGTTGCCGACACAACCAGAAAAATCATCAATACCGCAGACAGTACTTTTTCTTTCAGATTTCTTTTTGATAAAAAATAAGCTACAACACAAAAAAGAACGAATGTCCCACAAAAGAGCATTATTCCCTGTGATTCTGTTCCAAAGGATTTCTGCATCCATACTCCCGGAAGAAGACCCTTTATCAAAGTCTTTATTCCTATATGAAATCCTGGCGTATAATCTGTTGTACTTTCAATTCCCTTTCCCTGAAGTAAATTCATTGCTGTCGGTAAAAACAGAACCATAGATCCCATCACCGCAAGCAGCATTGTTACCCCATATTGAACAATCGATACAACATATTTTTTCTTCTCTCCTGCACAGAATAATTCGAAAAAAAAGTATAACACTGAAAACAGGCAACACATATATGCCATATACCAGTTACAAATAATCATCACCAAAACTGCTGCAAATAAATATTTTTTTTTCTTTTGTGTTACAAATCGATATACCCCAATACATATAAGAGGCAGCATAATCAGTGCATCCAGCCACATGAGATTACATTTCTGTGAAATTCCATATGACATCATGCCGTAACAGGTTGCCAGAACAATCGTCCATACATTATCAACAGCCGGGAATCTGTTTCTAATGAAAAAGGCACTCGCAGATGCTGCAAGTGCCAGTTTTAATATAGTAAGAACAAGCACAAATATCTGAATGTCATCAAAAAACAAAATCAGGAGATTCAGCGGACTGGCCAGATAATACGCATACAATCCAATCATGTTGCTTCCCATACCCGCATTAAACGAATAGAAAAGATCACCTCGGCCAGTCAATACCTGCTTAAACCAGGAAAAGAACTGAATGTACTGCCATCTCAGGTCCCAAATCAGCAAACTTTTCTCTCCAAACGGATATATACCTGCCTTATAAAAGATAACCAGCAACATTGCTGCTGTAATCAAAAAAGGAATACTATATACCCACACTTTTTTCCTGGTATTACTCAACATCTAAAAATCTCCATTCTGTTTTATTTACCACTCACTTGCTCTTATCCAATCCTCATATGATGCCAGATGTATATGTTCATCAACCACATGACTCTGAGATTTATAAATTTTCAGCAATTCTACTTTTTTGTCAACACTGCTCTGTGGAACTTTTCTCAGTGAAGCTTCCACACCCGGAAGTCTTCTTGCACTGTAATATCTTTCGAAATAATATAAGTTATTTCCCCAGCAATTTTTATAATAACTCTCAGTCATTAATCTACTTGTCATCTTGTGATGGATATGTCCATATTCACCATCCGGATTATGTGTTGCAACCATTCCCCAGTGCTTATATTTCATAAGGAGATCCAGATCTTTCGCAATCTGTGGTTTTGAAGTTGCCCAGTCAGATCTCTTTCCTCCCACCAGATCCGGATATTTCAAAATCAATCCAACATTTCCTGACTCTTTTATCACCTCATAAAACTCATTCTTCCGCACTTCATTATAACCGTTTGTCAGACATACAACAAACCAGCCGCCTTCTGTCAGATGTGCGCCACCCCACAGAGTCTCATCGTCCGGATGTGCAACCACCATAAGTTTCGTACAGTTGGACAGAGGAAGTTCATCCAGCATTTCTTTGGTGACCTGGCCTTCTGTTGTCTCAGAATCATATTTTGTCGCATTCTTTTCCAGCTGACCTTTGTTGTTAAAGTACTGTCCGTTATACCAGCAGTTCTTCTTCATACGCCCGCTGGCATCCACATAGTAAGTCTGTCCACTGGTCTGTATATATTTATTTGTGACCATTTTGCCATCTGCGCCAAAATAATACTTATTGCTGCCAACAGTTGCCCATCCTGTCACAAACCGGCCTTTATTCAAATAGTACGTGTTATTTTTCCATTTATGAATGCCGCTTTTTCTGGAAAGCACTCCGTTATTTTCAAACCAGTACCATTTGCCTTTTATTTTTACCAGTCCGGTTGCCAGGCTTCCGTTTTTATTGATATAAACCTGTGTTTTTCCATATTTGTAAAGGCCTTTTTTCTTTACAAGTCTGCCATCTTTGCCAAAGATATAAAGTTTGTTATTGACTGCTTTCTTTCCTGTATAGGCACGTGCAGTCTTCCTGTCAAAATAATATCTGTCCTTCTTGTACTTCACCCAGCCGGTTTTGCGGACACCCTTCTTATCGAAGTAGTAATAATACTTCTTTATCTTTTTTACTTCATTCTTTACATAGGTATTGTTTACTTTATACTTATAAGTCGTTCCCTTGCGAACCCAGCCGGTCTTTCCGGCAGCCTGTACAGACAGTGCTGACATCGCAAACAATACACAAATGATCAATGTTACAAATAGACTTTTTTTCATTTTACTTTTCATTTTATTCACGCTTTCAAATTTCATTTGCATTCATATGCTGGCAAAGCAACTGCCAGCATTATGGTAAAAAAGTTACTATAAAATTCCACATTTATAGCATACTTTGTTTAATCTGTAATTGCAATCACTTTCCTTGAGTTTTTTACATAATCTATTGCTTTTTGGGGACAATTTCATATTTGACAGACCATCCTTCCTGTGATAGGCTTCCAGTAAAATATATCTTACATGATTGTGGAGTTATATAATGGAACGTATTCTGAATTATACTATTTCTGCTGCCGATGAAGGCATGATCGTTCTGGATTTTCTGCGTAAACAGGGATTTTCCAGACATATACTCACAGCAATGAAAGCTGACAGAGAAGCACTTTCTCTAAATGGACAGAAAGCCGGCGGACGGACAGTTCTTTCCTGCGGTGATCATTTTCGAGTCCGTCTTCTCGAAACCGTTCCCGCCGACGGCATCCTCCCAACGCCTCTGAACATTCCCGTACTCTATGAAGACGAAGATATTCTGGTAGTAAACAAACCCGCCGATATGCCGGTTCATCCTTCCCTTGGCAATTATACCAACACACTTGCCAACGGAGTTGCCGCTTATCTGGAAACAAAAGGAGAATCTTGTCCTTTTCGTTGTATCAACCGGCTTGACCGTGATACCTCCGGTGCACTGATCCTGGCAAAAAATGCACTCAGTGCCGCGATTCTTTCTGTTCAGATGCGAAATCGTCAGATAAGCCGTACCTATCTGGCCGTTGTTGAAGGAATTCCCCGCCAGAGCGGAACGATTTCTGCACCAATCAGCCGCGCAGCTGATTCTGTAATCGAACGTCGTATTGATTTTGAGAATGGGGAATCGGCCATCACACATTATCAGCTGCTGGAAGTAAAAAATAATCATTCACTTCTTGAAATCCATCTCGAAACCGGACGTACACATCAGATTCGTGTACACATGGGTTATATTGGACATCCACTCCCCGCTGATTATCTGTATAATCCTGTATACGATACTTTCAAACGCCAGCCTCTGCATTCTCTGCAGTTGAAATTTTGCCATCCGATCACAGGAACTCCCATGTGCCTTATGGCACCTGTTCCCGAAGATATGAGCAATGCTTTTTAGCAAAAAGCAGCTGTTTTCCCTGGAAACCACAAGGTTTCTTTCAGAAAAACAGCTGCTTTATTATGCTTTATTTTTTTCGTAAACAATCTGCAGACCTTTCAGGAGAAGATCTCCATCCAGAATCATCTTTCGTTTACAGTGCGGAATGATTTTTCTGGACATGCCTCCGGTTGCGATCACGGTAACCTTCTGTCCGAGTTCTTCCTCGATTCTGTCAATGATACCGTCCACTGCTGCCGCATTGCCATAAAGAATTCCACTCTTCATACAGTCTACTGTATTCTTGCCGATGATCTTCTTTGGTTCTTCAATACTGATTCCACTCAGCTGAGAAGCTCTTGTTGTCAGCGCATCCAGTGAAATCTGCACACCTGGCATGATCATACCGCCAATATAATGTTTCTTATCATCCACTACAGAAATTGTAGTTGCTGTTCCCATATCAATGATGACCAGCGGAACCGGATACTGTGCCAGTGCCGCAACTGCATCTGCAACACGATCCGCTCCCATTTCTCCCGGATTGTCCAACATGATATTCAGTCCGGTCTTCACTCCTGGTCCAAGAATCATTGCATCCTTTTTGAGAATTTTCTGTACAGCCAGTCTGGCTGCTGATGTAATCTGAGGAACAACAGAAGAGATAATTGCCCCTTCAATATCCGCACGGTTGATATGATGGATATCAAGAATTGTTTTGATATCAATCGCATATTCCAGTTCTGTTTTCGTCCGTATCGTGGATATACGTTCTGTAAAATATATTTTTTCTTTATCAATACAGCCAACAACTATGTTGGTATTTCCAATATCAATGGCTAAAATCATATTTCTCATTCCTGTCTGTAGGATTTTTATGCTGCAGTATCTGTTTTTACAATCTGGACTGCCGGAATCAGGTGTGCTTTGGAAAGCGCGGTTCCTACAGCTGCAGTGATGATTGTAGAAGAAACCATCTCACTGATTGCATTAACGCCAACCATAAGACAGCATCCAACAATAATATTGTGACCTCCCATCAGATTCCTGATCAGCTCTGTATTTCCAAACATCACAATCAGCGCAGTCATAAAGAACAGTGTATTCAAAAATGCAGAAAAGAATCCGGTAACAGCACAGGATACATACGTATTTGCCTTTTTGTGAACAGCTCTGTAAATGAATCCAATACAGATACCATCAAGAATACGCGGTCCAAAACACTGTACCGCCGTCATAAACGGATTGATCTGAAACAGAGCAGATCCAAGGGCACTTACACCGCCGATTCCTATTGCCTGCATAAAACTGGTCAGTCCAAAAACGGCTCCTGCGATTGCGCCGCCTGTCGGTCCAAGTACAATGGCGCAGACTGCAACTGGAATTACGTTAAAAGTTACTGCCAGTGGTCCGATATTCAGATATCCCAGTGGTGTATAAGCCATCAGAAAAAGGATTCCTGCCATAAGGCCCAGAATGGTCAGCTGTGATGTGGTAAATTTCTTTGTTTTCATGTTTTCCTCCTTGTTATCGTTCCCTTACACGGGATACAATACGGTGCGGAATTGCGGGCATATGAAGTTTTTATTTACCCGCTTCCTGGTGAACGGGTTACTGTTCCTCCCTTTCTTTCTGAATAGAGAGAATTTTATCCAGGATGACATTGGCTGCATCCTCCTTGCTCATAAGCTGGAGTGATACGTCTTCATCCTGTGTAATCAGAGTCAGAACATTGGTATCCCCCTGGAATCCGGCACCTGCCACCTTCAGATTATTGGCAGCAACCATATCCAGATGTTTTTTTCCAAGTTTTGCTCTGGAATTACCAAGCATATTCTGGGTTTCCATTGAAAATCCACACAGAAACTGTCCCGGCAGACGATGTTCTCCCAGATATCCCAGGATATCGTCTGTCTTTTCCAGTTTTATACTCATCTGTTCCTCATGCTTCTTTACCTTGTCCTCATAGACATTGGCCGGACGATAGTCAGCGACTGCTGCTGCTTTAATGATAATGTCCTGCTCAAAGCTTACAGAAGTAACTGCATCAAACATTTCCTTTGCCGTCACTACCGGAACAAGCTTTACAAACGGTGGCGGTTCGATTGCACATGGTCCGCTGACCAGTGTTACATCCGCCCCACGGAGCATAGCTGCTTTTGCCAGTGCATATCCCATCTTTCCGGAAGAATGATTCGTAATATAGCGTACAGGATCGATTGCCTCCTGTGTCGGTCCGGCAGTCACAAGGACTTTACGGCCAAGGAGATCTTTTTCTTTTGCAATTTCTCTCAGGATATAGTCCAGAAGCATCTCCGGTTCCGGCATCTTTCCGGCTCCTGTATCGCCACATGCCAGATAACCACTGGCCGGCTCGATCACTTCATAACCATAATGCTGCAAAATAGCGAGATTATCCTGAACGATCGGGTTTTCGTACATATTTGTATTCATAGCAGGTGAAACGATCTTTTTACATTTACACGCCATGATCGTAGTCGTCAGCATATCATCTGCAATTCCATGCGCCAGTTTGCCGATCACATTTGCGCTTGCCGGTGCGATCATCACCACATCCGCCTGCTTTGCGATGGAAACATGTTCTACACTGAACTGAAAATTTCTGTCAAAGGTATCTACCAGACATTTATTTCCGGTAAGAGTTTCAAAAGTAATTGGATTGATAAAATTCGTAGCATTCTGCGTCATCAGTACATGTACCTGCGCGTGAAGCTTCTTCAGTGCGCTTGCAAGATACGCAATCTTATATGCCGCAATACTTCCGGTCACTCCCAGAAGAACTGTTTTGCCTTTTAACATATCGTACTCCTCCTCTGGCAGACAATGCTGTGCCTGCATCTGTTTTATTATAACAGTCTCTTCTGTAATTGCAACGTATTTTTCCAGTGTTTGACTTTTTGTACAGCATTTTGTTGAACCCTATGAAAATCTGTACTATAGTAATCTGTAATAAAAAGAATTTTTTATTTTCCACAAAAAGGCCATAAAAGGATAGGAGGTCAATATGAAAGCAGTTCAAATCACAGGATGGTGTGCACGTTTTATCAGAGAACAGGTCCAGCCCGGAGATATCTGTATAGATGCAACCATGGGAAATGGGAATGATACGCTTCTTCTCAGTTCTCTCTGTGGAAAAGACGGACATGTTTTTGCTTTTGATATTCAGGAAGAGGCACTTATCAATACACGTAAAAGGCTCATGGAAGCAGATGCACCCCAGAATTATACCCTTCTTCTGGAATCGCACACCAATATAGAGCACTATGTCGATCCGGGTACTGTCAGCTGCATTACCTTTAATCTTGGATATCTGCCGGGTGGGGACCACACCAAAGCAACCCACGCCGATACCAGCATTGCCGCACTTTCCAAAAGCCTGGACCTTCTGCAAAAAGGCGGGCTGATCTCACTCTGCATCTACAGTGGTGGTGATTCCGGTTTTGAGGAACGTAATGCTGTCCTTGCCTGGTTAAAAGAACTGAATCCACATAAATATCTGGTCATCCGCAGTGACTATTATAACCGTCCGAACAACCCGCCAATTCCGGTTCTGATCATTCGTCAGTAAAACAGGTCCGCTATGTTTTATTGCAAAGTAAAAGACCGATGTCGCACACCTCACGCTGCATCGGTCTTTTTTACGTTACATAAAATTTTTATTTTATCAGTCTGTGATCTGAATGCTGTCGATCACCGGCTGTTCGTCTGCTTTGATTGTTCCATTATCATCCGTTGGGTTGGCATTTTTGCAGATTTCATCAACGATATCCATACCTTCTGTCACTTTACCAAATGCTGCGTAATCGCCATCCAGGAAAGTACTGTCTGACTGGACGATAAAAAACTGTGAACTTGCGCTGTCCGGATCCGTAGATCTTGCCATGGAAATGGTTCCTCTCACATGAGAAATATCATTCTTTACACCATTACTTGAGAATTCTCCCTTAATAGTCTCTCCGGATCCTCCGGTACCATTTCCTTTCGGGTCCCCACCCTGCATCATAAAGCCATCCATAATACGCCAGAACGTAAGTCCGTCATAAAAACCTTCCTGTGCCAGTTTCACGAAATTGGTAACGGTGACCGGTGCTGTATCGGCATCGAGTTCCACTTTAATGTCCCCATAATCACGGATGCTGATATCCGCATGGTGGATTCCTGTCAGCTCCTGGCTGGTATCAAGCACTGTATTTTCCACAGTCGCACCATCTGTATCAGTACCGTCACTGAAGCCGGCCTCTTCCGCTTCTTCTTCGCTTGCCACATTTACATCTTTCGTATCTTCATCAGAAGAAGCTTTATCTTCTGATTTTTCATCTGTAGTTTCTGTTTTTGTATCATCTGCTTTCTTGCTGCTGCCACATCCTGCAAGTGTACCTGCTGTCAGCACAACGGCAAAAAGCACTGCCAGAATTCTGGATTTCATGTTCTGTTCCTCCTGTCTTTTTGTTACTGTTCACTTCGTTCCCAGCAACATCTTTTTTCTGATAGTATTCACAGTGTAACACCCCATAAACTTAAAGTCAAATCCTGACTTGTATCAGACGTTCAGCTCTGCTACAATAAGAAACAAAAAAGCAGAAAGGACTTTTATTATGAAAAAAATTGCAAGTTTTACCATAGACCACATCAAGCTGCAGCCTGGCATTTACGTTTCCCGTAAAGATTACCTCGGCGATCAGGTCATTACAACTTTCGATATCCGCATGACTTCCCCAAATGAGGAACCAGTCATGAACACAGCCGAACTCCACGCTATGGAACATCTGGCAGCTACGTTTCTCCGCAATCATGCTGAATTCGGTCCAAAAGTAATTTACTGGGGTCCGATGGGCTGCCGCACTGGAAACTATCTTCTGCTGGCAGGCGATTATGAATCCAAAGATATCGTCCCTCTCATGACTGAGATGTTTGAATTCATCCGGGATTTTGAAGGTGAGATTCCGGGTGCTTCCGCAAAGGACTGCGGCAATTATCTGGATATGAATCTCGGTATGGCAAAATATCTTGCTGACAAATATCTGAAAAATGTTCTTTACGATATCAGGCCAGAACGTCTGACTTATCCGGAATAATCTTTCAATATCGTTACTTAGTAACATAAAAAAAGCTGAACTTCTGATCTGAAGTTCAGCTTTTTTGTAAAATATCTTACTACTGGGCTGTGGTCTGTGCTGCTGCATCTGCAGTGGCAGCTCCTGCCGGAGCTTCTGTAGATACATACTGTGCATTCACATAACCTGTCTGGTCATTGATGCTCACCTCTACCCATTGTCCATCTTCGCTCACACCTGTACTGGTCAGCTGCTGTCCAACAAGTGTTCCTGTAATGATATCCGCATCTGTACTGCAGTCAGAGCGTATGTTTACACCCTCTACAGCATAATAAGTTCCGCTTTGTTTTATGATATTCACACCACTTGCTGTCTGAGCCATTTCTACCGCCGGAGTTGGTGTTGCTTCCGGAGTCGGGGTTACTTCTGGTGTAGGTTCCGGGGTTGGTGTCGGAGTTGCTTCAATCACAGTCACAGTAGAGTCTTCTCCTCCCGTGCTATATCCACATCCGGATGCCACAACAGCCAATCCGGCCAGCACGATCAGTAATCTGGATTTCTTCATAGAAATAATTTCCTCCTTTATAACGCATAAGCCTATCAACACTATACCCCAATTCCGCTATATTATGCAAGTCTTTTTTTGTAGTCTCCTCTGTCTGTAACGACTTCACAGCCAATCCGCTCCATCCGTCTGCTGAGACACATTCTGCATTCCGCAGCTTCGTCACCTGTGCATATTTTTCCATCATACAACATGTATTTTTTTCTGACTGAAACAGGAGAAAGATTCGGCATCACAACATTGGCACCTGACAAGACACCCATTTCTCTTCCTCTTGGATGAATCGTCCCAAGGGCAGTCGTTGCAGGAAGCAGCACATTCGGGAGCATCAGACGCAACAATGCAAGATAAAACAGTGTATCATCCAGCGTTCCACTTCTTTCATTGCAAAATGGGGTATCCTGATGTGCAATAAACGGCCCGATTCCAACCATTTCCGGATCAAGCTCCTTCAGAAACAAAAAGTCTTCCACGAGGTCATCCACTGTCTGTAACGGTGAACCCACCATGAATCCTGCTCCCGTCTGATAGCCCAGTTTCTTAAGTATCCGAAGACAGCTTTTGCGGTTTTCTCCGGACATTTCCAGCGGATGAAGCCGCATATAATGACGTGGATCAGCCGTTTCATGTCGTAACAGATACCTGTCAGCCCCTGCCTCTCTGTATGCACGGTAGCTTTCTTCTGATTTTTCTCCTATGGAAAGAGTCAGTGCGCAATCCGGATATTGTTCTTTAATCTTTCGTACGATCTGTACGATCCTGTCATCTGTAAAAAAGCCGTCCTCGCCGCCCTGTAGAACAAAGGTACGAAAACCAATCTCATATCCCTGCCTGCAGCATTCCAGAATATCTTCTTCCGTCAGTCTGTAACGCTGTGCATTCTGATTGCTCCGACGGATTCCACAATAATAGCAGTCATTTTTACAGTAATTGGTAAATTCGATCAGACCACGTACATAAATCTTATTTCCGTACACTTCCTGCCGGACCTGATTTGCCAGCTCCCGTGCATACTGGTCTGTCTCTTCTGAACGATTCGCCAAAAGTCGGTGAAACTCTTCTGCAGTCAACATCTGTTCATGATGCAGTTTATCAATTAATCTTTTCATGTATTCTCTCCAGCAGAAATATTTACATTTGTTTTTTTCCTCTGGCAATATATTTTCCGAGTTTTTCTTTTACCAGCTGACCATCGTCTACCGCCAGATTACCTCTTAAAAATACTTTATCAATTCCGCAGCGCAGTCTGAATCCTTCAAATGGATTATTATCAGTGTTATAAGCATGTGTGGCAGCAGATATCACACTTTCTTTTTCCGGATCCAGTACTACAATGTCTGCATCACTTTCTGGTGCAAGCACACCTTTCTGAGGATAAACGCCATACAGTTTCGCCGGATTTTCGGATAAAAGTTTACACATCTGTTCCTGCGTAATCCTGCCTTCTTTTACCCCATATGTATAAAGTAATGTTCCACGTGTCTGAACTCCCGGAAGTCCTCCCGGAATCTTTGTAAAATCATCTTTGCCCAGAGCCTTCTGCGCAAGTGTAAAACTGCACTGATCCGTAGCTACTGTCTGGATATCTTCTCGTGACAACGCTTCCCACAGACAGTCCTGATCTTCTTTTTTGCGAATCGGAGGTGCACAGACATAAACAGCTCCCTGAAAATCTGGTTTCGCATACACACTATCATCAAGTAGCAGATACTGTGGACATGTTTCTGCATATACTTCCTGTCCGTTCGCTCTTGCACGCATAACTTCTTCAAATGCTTTTTTATTTGTAAGATGTACTACCATCACCGGTGCATCTGCCTCCTTGGCAATCACGAGCAGACGGTGAACAGCTTCCGCTTCCATCGTATCCGGACGCACCAGTGGATGATTTTCCGGTCCAAGTCTTCCCTCTTTTTTTGCTTCTGCGATCAGCGCATCGATCACGCCTGCATTCTCGCAGTGCACACCTGCAAAACAGCCACATTTTCCAAGTTTTTTCAGGATTTTATACATATCGCAGTCATTTACGATCATTGCCGGATATGTCATATACAGTTTGAAACTGGTGATTCCATGATCGATCATGTCCTGTATTTCCTGTTCTGTCTTTTCATTCCATTCCACGATTGACATATGGAAAGAATAATCACAGGAACATTTGTCATCTGCCTTCTTATGCCATTTATCAAGACCTTCCTTCAGAGTGTGTCCACCCTTATCCTGTGATGCATAATCAATGACAAATGTAGTTCCCCCGAGAATCGCTGCTTTTGTTCCAGTCTCAAAATCATCCGCCGTTACTGTACCTGCTACTTCCAGATCAAAATGTGTATGACCATCTATGAAACCTGGAAAAAGGAGTTTCCCACTGACATCGATTTCCTGTGCATCCTTGGATGGAAGATTTTTCCCAACCTGTACGATTTTTTCTCCTTCTACCAGAATGTCCAGCTGCTCTGATTTTTCGCCTGTTACAACCGTTCCGTTTTTCAATAAATATTTCATAGTTTTCACCCCCAAAAACAAATCCTTGTTTATGATATTAAATATATCATTCTTCCGCCAGAGCATCAACTACTATCTATGCATCCAAAAATATTTCGAACAATTTTTTTAAGGCATGCTTAATTTTTCTTTGAAAAAACTTTATCTCAAAAAAAATTTATGTTATATTAGTAATAATAACAATACAAACCACAACATGGAGGAGGAATAATAATGGGACGGCTGACTGTATTAAAACAGATTGCAAGAGATCTTGCTTCTCAATTTGGTCCTGATTGTGAAATCGTAATCCACGATCTCAAAACCAACGATCCGGAACATTCCATTGTCTATATCGAAAACGGTCATGTTACCGGAAGAGGAATTGGTGATGGTCCTTCTAATGCAGTTTTTGATGTAATCAGGCATAACAACAAAAAAGGAAGCGACTCAACAGACGAGATTCAGGATCATTCCGGATATCTGATGAAAACCTCTGACGGTAAAATTCTAAAATGCAGTACTTCCTATATCCGCGACGATGATGGCACCTTGCATTATGTATTTGGAATCAACTATGATATTACAAAGCTGACCATGATCGAAAGTGCACTGCACGCTCTGGTCACTCCCGTTAATAAGGAAGAAAAGCCAAAAGAGATCACCCACAGTGTCAATGATCTGCTGGATCATCTGATTGAAGAATCCGTAGCTCTGGTCGGAAAACCAGTCGCTCTGATGAACAAAGAAGACAAGGTGACTGCAATCCAGTTCCTGAATGATTCCGGTGCTTTTCTGATTACAAAATCCGGCGATAAAGTAGCTAATTATTTCGGTATTTCCAAGTACACGCTGTACAGCTATATTGATGTAAACAAATAATCTTTTACAACAAAAATCCGCTGAATATCATTCTCAGATGATATCCTGCGGATTTTTTATTGATTATTTCGTTGTTTATTTTCTACTGTGTCTGCTGATTCAGCAATCGTTTGATGACATCAATGGTTTCCTTGATACCATAATTCGCACTGTTGATACAAAGGTCATAATTTTCCGGTTTTCCCCATTTCTCTCCAGTGTAAAATTCGTAATATTTTTTGTGCTGTTTATCCATCTTCTTCAGGAAACGGACAGCCTGCTTCATATCCATATTACGAACATCCATAACATGTTGTGTGCGTACCTGGAATGGTGCGCTGATAAATATACTGATATGTGGAATATGGTTATTCTTAAGGATTGCATCTGCACATCGTCCCATGATCAGGCAGTCCTCTGTTCTTGCCAGTTCACAGATCAGATCGCTCATATTAAAGAAGACCGCATCCTGCTTGGAAAGTCCATGATAACGATTCAATTCTTTCAGTTTCGTCTTCAGGCTCTCATGCGTTTTCTTTCCATACTTATTGAAATCCGTAAAATTCTCTTTATCCTGAACATTATCTTTTTCTGCTTCCAGGCGTTTCATAACCTGGTCAAAGATTTCCACATCATAATAGTTAATTCGCAGTTTATCAGCAAGTTCAAAACCAATATCATTTCCTGCACTTCCCTGTGTACGGCTGATACAGATAACCAAATGGTCATTTTCTGAGATTTTCTCTCTTCTGACAGCCAGATTCAGTGCTGCTCTCTCTGCATCCAGAATATCCGTAGAACCAAACATGTTTGGAAGCTGCTCAATTGCTTTGAGGATCTCATCATACTCCGTCATCAGGCGGCTTTTTTCTGCCGGATCTTTAATCGTACGAGCCATATTACTGATCAGTGCAAGTTCACTTCGAAGAAGATGTCCGTCCGGTTTTGTATACATCAGCATACTCAACGTACGGATCGTCGTATCACGGTTTCCGGTAAACGTACGTCCAAGAGAAGATCCCAGAACACGATATACTTCTGCATCCAGATCATAAATACGATTGGCAAGTTCTGTATATATTTCACGATTGATATTTTCTGACATAACTCTCCCCCCTTACATAAAGAACACAAGCATATCCAGTATAAATACCGGAACAAGGAATACCAATGACCAGCCTATGTATCCGAAGAAGGACGGCATATTGACACCATTCTCGTCAGAAATAGATTTTACCATAAAGTTCGGAGCATTACCGATATATGTGTTGGCTCCCATAAATACCGCACCACAGGAAATCGCAGACAAAAGTTTGACCGGAACTGTGCCAAGACTTGTTGTAACTCCATTCAGGAAACCAAGGGTTCCTGCCGTGGTAAGAAATACCAGATAAGTTGGTGTATTATCCAGGAAACTGGACAGTGCACCGGTTGCCCAGAACATTTCACGCGGACTGGAAAGTCCGATATGAGGTCCAAGTGCTTTCAGAAGCATCAAGGCCGGTTGCATGGTAATAAAAATACCGATAAACAATACCGCAACCTCCTGGATAGCCCCCCAGGTAAAATGGTTTCTTCTACGGATGCTCTTATCCGTTGTTTTAAATGACAGAAATGCAGCCAGAAGGATCATAACAATCTCTATCAGTGCCGGGAATGTCAGTGTCACTTCACCGAAAATGTGGATTCCCATAACTTCTCCTGCCGCATTCTGGAACGCAGAAAGTCCCGGAAGTACCCCGCTTAGGATAACCGCTGCCACGATCATCACCAGGAAGATAATATTATGCAGTCCTTCAATATGAAATTCTGTACCAGGTTTACTGATATCCGGTTTACGTCCCTGTGCAATGTCTTTACGATATGCCAGCTTATCCACATGATAGAATACAAACAGCATGATCACCATGTTGAAGAGCAGGACCGGTAACAGATGCAGACTCCAGAAGAACGGTACTCCTCTCATAAATCCCATAAGGAGCGGCGGATCACCGATTGGTGTCAGACATCCACCCATATTAGATACCATAAAGATAAAGAATATCATGATATGGCTTTTTCTCTTCCTCCAGGAATTCATCTTGATTACCGGTCGTACCATCAGCATACTGGCACCGGTCGTTCCGATACAGCTGGACAAAAGAGTTCCGAAAGCGAGCAGGCAGGCATTTACCCTCGGAGAGCCTGCAAAATCACCTTCCATGGTAATATTACCCGAAACACAGAAAAGTCCGAAAAGAAGAACAATAAAAGTAAGATAATCATTTACAATACATTCAAGAACTGTCTCTGTTGCTTTGCCTGTACCATAAACCACTGCAAACGGAATCACCATCAGCAGAATCCACATAAGTACCACATGTGGCTGATGTGCTTCCCACCATTCAGCTTTGATCAGCGGCATCACGGCGATGCAGAGCAGCAGCCCCGCAAAAGGAATGCACAGCCATACCGGCACCTGAGTGGTTGTTTCTCCACTTCCTGCTGCCCAGACACCTGTCGGACACATCAGAAGCATGGACAGAAGCATTCCAAAAAATGTTACTGTTTTTTTCAAAGATGTCACCCCCACGTTTAGTTTTCAATCAGTGGAAATTATAACATACCTGTTGCAAATTACAATTGCACTTTCGTTCAATAAATCCTGTATCTCTCCTGTTCCTTTTGTGCATTTTTCCTATATATTGTATTTTTATTAGTGCATTGTTGTACTTCTGTAAAGTATTTCTATATCAATTTGTGCATTTTTGATGCAAATTAACTGTTTGTATAAAACAAAGTTTTTTTGTATTTTTATTCATAAATTAAGCCAACGGGCAAGTTCCCCGCTGGCTTAATTTTAGTAATCGCTGCTGGATCCCGAAAAACTCTCTCCACCACTTGAAAAGCTTCCTGAATCATTATTATCGTTTTTGACTTTTGCAGTCTGGCTTACCGTCTCATACAGGAAAATATCATGTTTTTCGCTCAATTCCAGTCCACTATCCGTCGTATATTCACTGGCATCCGGCTGCTGCACACGTGTTTTCATCTTACGTACCTGATACCAGGTGAGAACTCCCGTTGGAATGATCATGATCACAAATGCCATGAGAAGATCTTTCACGAACCGTCCGCCAACTGCTTCATCACTGAGATCCATCAACCGGATATTCTCTCCTTCCGAAATGCGGTCAAGTCCCGCCTCCAGATCATGAATCAATGACTGATATCCACCGAATGGATCATCATCCTTAAGATATGTCTTACATTTATCCAGCATTTCATCCTGGATTCTCGTAGAAAACTCATTCTGCGTGTCTCCGCGGAATACGATCGTAATGTTTCTGACACCCGGCTGATGGAAAATACACATACCTTCATGAGTATCTCCATAACCAATTTCATTAGCCTGCATAAATTCCGCAGCATACTGACGATAATCTTCGTCCTCTCCCACATCCTGTGAGATCCAGAGAACGGCATCATATCCATATGTATCATATATAGTCGCAAGTTCATCATTAAGCTCTGTGATCTCATCATCACTCAGAATCCCGCAATCATCAAAAACCCAGGACATTTCTCCATTTTCATCTTCCTGTGCCGTCTCTGTCTCAGCACCTGCATACACCACAGCCGGTGAAAGCACACCAAGGCTCATCACAAGCAGTGATCCGCTTAAGATAAGATTCATTTTCTTCATTCAGATCACCCCCATAAATCGCAGTGCTGTAACGATTGCTGTCATAGCAATTGTCAGCGGGATATGACATTTGAACCAGTATTTTACTGCCAGATCTTTTCCCACCGGAAGGTCACCGATCAGACGTCCCGTCTGTCCATTCATTGCAAACGAATATGTTTTTCCATTCCATTTTGTATTCAGAAACCATACCGGAAAAAGGCCATATTTTACCTCGCCTTTATTCGTTACAGTAACCTTCTCCTGCTTCGGCGTAACAGTTGCATATCCTTTTACACTCGCTTCAAAACAGTCTTTGACGCTCTGTTCCATACGTTCATAGACACGTCCGGTCAGTTCATCCGGTTCCTGATCATATTTATCTGCCATATATCCGGACAGGTAGGACATATTAAATTCTGTCAGATCCTGATACTCATATGGTTCGATTGCCTCCATCATGGTATCATCGATTGCCTTTGAACCATCCACTGGTATTTTTCGGAAGTTTATCTTTCCGGCACGGGCAACATGATAAAACCTGGTTGCTGTATAGTTATAGTCATCGTCTTCCCATACTCTGGTTTTTGTCGCCTCATAGCTGAATCTTCCTGCAGTATCCAGATCAAACAACCAGAACGGTACATAAACTGCCCTAATCTCTTCGAGATGATTTTCATCTTTAAATACTTTCGGAAGAAGCGGTTTTCCTTCGTAATGTGCCTTAAGTGCCTGTTTCGCTTCTTTTTTTGATTTCATAAACGGAATGATGTAATCCGGACGATAACTGTCTTTAAACTGTTCCGGCATGATCATTGGATTGTCACAATACGGACACACCGTTGATCCTGTTGTCTTTTCGGCCAATATTTCAGCTCCACAGGACGGACAGTTCCACACTGCCATATTTGACTTCTCATCTGACTGCCACTGTTCCGGTTCAAACCCTTTCCATTTTTCGGTCTTATCTTCTTCTACCGTATCCTGCTGTTCTGCCAGTTTATCCAGTTCTTCCAGCGAATACGTACTTCCGCAAAATTCGCATTTCATCTTCTGTTCTTTACTGTCAAACGTAAGTCCAGCCGAACAGTTTGGACATTTATAGTTTAATGTATCCACCCGGTCACCTCCTCAGGTTATGGTCTTGGTCGTCCACATTCCGAACAGAATTTACCCGTATTAGCAGCTCCACAGCTGCAGGTCCACGGTCCTGCCGGACGCGGCTGTCCGCACTCTGAGCAGAATTTACCTGTATTAACAGCTCCGCATGCACATGTCCATCCACTGCTCTGCTGAGACTGTGGCTGCATCTGCGGCTGTGCCTGCTGCCCCATTGCAAACAAATTCTGTGCATTCACTCCACCGGCATTAGATGCCATATTCATACCTGCAAACGCCATTACCGGAGCGGCATTCTGATTAGATGCAGCTGCCTGCATAGCACTTGCCTGCGCTCCTACCATATGTGCTGCTGCCATTGTCGGATTACGGAACGCAGCATTTCTCTGCAGTTCTTTGATCATCGCTTCATCTTCTTCGGATGCTTTCACACTGGACACACCAAGTGAAACAATGCAGATACCTCTTAAGTTATTCCATTTTTCAGTAAGTACCTGATTCAGTGCATCAGAAAGTTCCTGTGTATGTCCCGGAAGTGCGCTGTAACGGATACCCTGTTCCGAAATTTTCGCAAAAGCCGGCTGCAATGCGGTCATAAGCTCACTCTTCAACTGACCGTCAATCTCTTCCCGTTCATAATCCTGTTCTACATTACCACATACATTTGTATAAAAAAGAATCGGATTGGCAATTCGATAGCTGTATTCCCCAAAACATTTAATAGAAATATCAATATCCAGTCCGATATTGTTGTCCACTACACGGAAAGGAACCGGATTCGGTGTTCCATATTTATTTCCCACGAGTTCTTTTGTGTTTACAAAATATACTCTCTGATCTTTTGGTGCTTCTCCACCAAAAGCAAAACGCTTGCCGATCTGTTGAAAAACACTTTTGATTCCCTCGCCCAGATCACCACAGAAAAGAGATGGTTCTGTAGACATATCGTAAGTGTATTCTCCTGGTTCTGCACAGACATCTACAACTTTTCCCTGTTCTACGATCAGCATACACTGTCCGTCGTTCACTGCGATTACAGATCCGTTGGATATGATATTTTCTGATCCATGTTTGTTTGATGATCTCCCAGAAACTTTTTTATGTGCTTTTGTAACCAGCACATCGGCTGGCATAGCCTCACAGTAAAAATACTCTTTCCACTGATCTGCCAGTACCCCACCGGCTGCTCCAACTGCTGCTTTGATCAATCCCATACGTAATTCCTCCTTTTCTGAAAACTGCTCTGTATCAGAGCTTATTATTATGAAAGTTTATGTATAAACAGACCGCTTCGAAGTTTCGGTTCAAACCAGGTAGATTTCGGCGGCATGAGTTTATTTTCATCTGCAATCTGCATCAGATCTTCCATTGCCGTCGGAAACATGGCAAATGCAACTCCACCAGTCTTATCTGCAATCTCGGCAAGTTCACTCAACTTATGGCTGCCACCTACAAAACGGATTCTCTGATCCGTACGCGGATCACCAATGCCAAGAATCGGTGTAAGAACTTTTTTCTGAAGGATAGACACATCCAGCTGACCTACTACATCTTTCTTCTCATAAACATCTTCCCATGCTTTTAAATGATACCAGTTTCCGCCCACATACATGCCCATGCAGTGTTTTTCTACTGGTTTACACGGGAATCCCGGCATGATCATAAGTTCAAAATTAAATTTCAGACTGGCAATAAAAGCATGTTCATCCATTCCATTCAGGTCATGCACCACTCTATTATATGCAAGGATTTTGAGCTGATCATATGGAAATACTACAGAAAGGAAATAATTAAATTCCTCTGTTCCATCATAATCCGGATGCTCTTCTCTTCGTTTAAGTCCCACTTTCACTGCCGATGCTGCTCTGTGATGTCCATCCGCAATATATATAGACGGGATATTTTCAAACTGCTCACGTATCGTCTCAATCTCCTCATTCCCGTCGATCACCCACACGCGATGCCCAATTTCATCATCTGCAACAAAATCATATACTGCTGCGTGAGATGTTTTCCATTGTTCCATCAAATCAAGCAACTGCTGTGGATAGCGGCACGCAAGATAAATCGGTCCAGTATTCGCATCACACACATCTACATGACGGATACGGTCCTGCTCCTTATCTTCTCTGGTAAGTTCATGTTTTTTTACGATTCCCTTCATATAATCATCGATTGAACAGCATCCAACCAGACCTGTCTGTGTCTTTCCCTTACGGGTAAGTTCATAAATATAATAGCACGGTGTTTCATCCTGTTTCATCACACCATTTTTTTCCATATTCAACAGATTCTGTCTTGCGCGTTCATATACTTTCGAGTCATACAGATCTGTATCATCCGGCAGATCCATCTCAGCACGATCTACGTGCAGGAAAGAATCAGGATTTTTATCTCCAATCGCTTTCGCCTCTGCACGATCTACCACATCATATGGAAGTGCAGCTACATCTGCTGCCTTCTCCGAAACAGGACGCAATGCCCGAAACGCCTGAAAAATAGCCATATTCATTGTCTCCTTTTCTGTCTCATCACTTATGTATAAAGATAGTTTCATCTTATCACAGCAATTGTTTATTTTCAACAAATGACACTTTTTTTTTGGTGTGCTAACTTTTTTTGTAAAAACCTAAAAGTTTTTGTATTTTCTCTTGCAAATTTACATATTTATGATATGATAGTTTTAGAAAGAAAAGAAAAATTATGAGTTCAAAATAAATTTTTTAAGGAGGGTTTTCAAATGACAGAAGGTTTAAAATGGACTGTCAATCACGTTGCCAGATCTGACGACAAACATCTCGAGTTAATGTCCGAAGAGAACGTAAAAAAGGCCAATGAATTTCACAAAAGTTTTCCTCAATATACAGTAACTCCTCTTCAGGATCTTGCTGAACTGGCATCCTATCTTGGTGTTAAGAGCATCCATTGCAAGGATGAGTCCTATCGTTTCGGACTGAACGCCTTCAAAGTTCTTGGTGGTTCCTACGCAATGGGACGTTACATAGCAAAAGAAGTTGGGAAAGATATCAGCGAACTTCCATATGCGGTTCTTTCTTCTGAAGAATTAAGAAAAGAATTCGGACAGGCTACCTTCTTCACAGCAACAGATGGAAACCACGGACGCGGAGTTGCATGGGCTGCCAAACGTCTCGGACAGAAAGCAGTTGTCCGTATGCCAAAAGGAACAACGAAAACACGTTTTGACAACATTGCTAAAGAAGGTGCGACTGTTACCATCGAAGAAGTTAATTACGATGACTGCGTAAGAATGGCTGCAGCTGAAGCCGCCAAGACAGAGCATGGCATCATCGTTCAGGATACTGCCTGGGACGGATATGAAGAAATCCCGTCATGGATCATGCAGGGATATGGAACTATGGTTATGGAAGCTGACCAGCAGCTCAAGGAAGCCGGAATCGACCGCCCGACACATGTATTTGTCCAGGCAGGTGTTGGTTCTCTTGCAGGCGCTGTCGTTGGTTACTTCGCACATAAATATAAAGAAAATCCACCAGTAATGGTTGTCTGCGAAGCAAGTGCTGCTGATTGCCTGTACCGTTCTGCTATGAAGGAATCCGGTGATCTTGTAAACGTAGGCGGTGACCTTCAGACGATTATGGCCGGTCTCGCATGCGGCGAAGCAAACACCATTGGATGGGATATCTTAAGGAATCACGTTTCTGTGTTTGCATCCTGCCCGGACTGGATGAGTGCCAAAGCAACACGAATCTATGCGAATCCGCTCGGTAATGATCCGCATATCGTTTCTGGCGAATCTGGTTCTGTTCCGCTTGGTCTGTGCTTCACTGCCCTTCACGATGAAGATGCAAAAGATCTCAAAGAAGCTCTGAAACTGGATGAAAACTCCAACGTTCTCGTAATCTCCACAGAAGGTGACACCGATCCGGTTCGTTACCGCGAGATCGTATGGGATGGACTGTACGGAACAAACGAATCTTTAAGCAAGTGATGATACCAGGGGCAAAAATTTCAAATGATGTTCGTGCTTGCACGATAAAGCATTTGAATTTGGGGACCTCCAAACATGAGGAAGTAGCGATTTACATAGTAAATCAGCGGATTCCGAATGTTTGAAGGATTGTGGGAGCAGTTTACTGCGGAACAATCCGTAAGTATCATCAAGTAATCAAAAACTCAAAAATTATTTCATATACATGGGAGGAACTTTAAAATGGATTACGGCAAAATCAAAGAAGCTGCTCAGAATTATCAGGAAGATATGGTCAAATTCTTAAGAGCAATCGTTAAAAATCCTGGAGAAAGCTGCGACGAAAGAAAACATATCGAAACAATCGAAGCTGAAATGAAAAAGCTGAACTTCGATGAAGTAACTATTGATCCACAGGGTAACGTCATCGGTTACATGGGATCCGGTGATAAGATTCTCGCTTTTGATGCCCATATCGATACGGTTGGTATCGGTAACATCGAAAACTGGAACTTCGATCCATACGAAGGTTACGAAACAGAAGAAGAAATCGGTGGACGTGGTGTCTCTGACCAGTGCGGTGGTCTCGTATCTGCTGTATACGGTGCCAGAATCATGAAAGACATGGATCTGATTCCGGAAGGATATAAGATCATGGTAGTCGGAACGGTTCAGGAAGAAGACTGTGACGGTCTCTGCTGGCAGTACATCATCAACGAAGACAAGATCCGTCCGGAATTTGTAGTTTCCACAGAGCCAACTGACGGTGGTATCTACAGAGGTCAGCGTGGACGTATGGAAATCCGCGTAGATGTAAAGGGTGTTTCCTGCCATGGTTCTGCTCCGGAACGTGGTGACAACGCCATCTACAAAATGGCTGATATCCTTCAGGACGTACGTTCCCTTAATGAAAACGATGACGCTGACGAAACAGAGATCAAAGGTCTTGTTAAAATGCTCAATCCAAAATTTAACCCTGACTGGGAAGAGGCTCGTTTCCTTGGACGCGGTACTGTAACTGTATCTCAGATTTTCTACACCTCTCCTAGCCGTTGTGCAGTAGCTGACTCCTGTGCGGTATCTCTTGACCGTCGTATGACATTCGGAGAAACATGGGAAAGCTGCCTGGATGAGATCCGTGCACTTCCAAGCGTTCAGAAATACGGTGATGACGTTGTTGTATCCATGTATAACTATGATCGTCCTTCCTACACAGGCTGCAAATACGAAATCGAGTGCTACTTCCCGACATGGGCTATTCCGAAAGATCACAAAGTAACAAAAGCTCTTGAAGACGCATACAAAAACCTGTACGGTGAAACCCGTCTTGGAAATGCTGAAACAGAAGAAATGCGAAAAGCACGCCCACTTACAGATAAATGGACATTCTCCACAAACGGCGTATCCATTATGGGACGTAATGGAATCCCTTGCATCGGATTCGGTCCTGGAGCAGAGGCACAGGCACATGCACCAAACGAAAAGACCTGGAAAATCGACCTCGTAAGATGCGCAGCGGTTTATGCAGCTCTGCCTGCTTCTTACTGCAAGTAAGAAAGAACAACAAAGAACGGGATTCTTTGAACTTATAAAGGACGAAGTCCTTTGAACCTTGCAAAGGGAGCGAAGCCCCGCTCCCTCTGCACACCCTTGGGGCTAAAAGCACAGTAGTAATACACTGTCAGATCAGAAGGATATTAACTTAACTAATTATAAGCTCTTTGTGTTGCAAGTATAAACTAATAGATAATTAGCTGCTACAGACAGAGTGAACAATATCTATAATGCTTCAGGCCGTAAGATGAACAAATAGTCAATAAACGAATAACCACACACGAAATGTGCTAATTAAGGCGTTTTTTCTTCTCAGTGTGGGGAATAAATATTTCATAAGGTGATGATCTGAGACGGCCGGTACTTAGTGACCGTATTCTGGTCACTTATGTACCGCTGCCAGTCGAAGTCAGCGAGAGCGTGTCACCGTTGAAATATTTGATTCCATCACACGTTAAAGAAGAATAATCTTAGTCACACATTTCCCACAAAAAGGAGAAAAACATGAAAACTTTACAGGATTACATCGACAAACTCAACAAACTTAACTTCAAAGAAATGTATAACAACGATTTCTTCTGGACATGGGACAAAACCGACGAAGAACTCGAAGCAGTATTTACCGTAGCAGATGCACTTCGTTTCATGAGAGAAAACAACATTTCCACAAAAGTATTTGAAAGTGGTCTTGGAATCTCCATCTTCCGTGACAACTCTACACGTACCCGTTTCTCTTTCGCTTCTGCCTGCAACCTTCTTGGTCTGGAAGTACAGGATCTCGATGAGAAAAAATCGCAGATTGCGCATGGTGAAACTGTTCGCGAAACAGCAAACATGGTATCCTTCATGGCTGACGTAATCGGTATCCGTGATGATATGTATATCGGCAAAGGACATGCATACCAGAAAGAATTCATGGATGCAGTTACTGAGGGAAACAAAGATGGTATCCTTGAACAGAGACCTACTCTTGTAAACCTGCAGTGCGACGTTGACCATCCAACACAGTGTATGGCTGATATGCTTCATATTATCCATGAATTTGGTGGTGTAGAGAACCTCAAAGGCAAAAAAATCGCTATGTCATGGGCTTACTCTCCATCTTACGGCAAACCGCTCTCTGTTCCTCAGGGTGTTATCGGTCTGATGACACGTTTCGGTATGGACGTTGTTCTTGCTCATCCAGAAGGATACGATGTAATGCCGGAAGTTGAAGAAATTGCTAGAAAGAACGCAGAAGCAACAGGCGGATCCTTCACAAAAACAAACAGCATGGAAGAAGCCTTCAAAGATGCTGATATTGTATATCCAAAGAGCTGGGCTCCTTTCGCTGCTATGGAAAAACGTACCAATCTCTATGCAGAAGGCGATTTCGAAGGAATCGACAAACTTGAAAAAGAACTTCTTGCTCAGAATGCCGAACACAAAGACTGGGCTTGCACAGAAGAACTCATGAAAACAACAAAAGACGGAAAAGCTCTCTATCTGCACTGTCTGCCAGCTGATATCACAGGTGTAAGCTGCGAAACAGGCGAAGTCGATGCATCCGTATTTGACCGTTACAGAATCCCGCTTTATAAAGAAGCAAGCTTCAAACCATATATCATTGCAGCTATGATCATGCTTTCCAAATTTGAAAATCCGCAGGATATCCTGAAGAAACTGGAAGTAAAAGCTGCACCAAGAATCATGAAATAATTTTTTATCGGGTAGGTTTTTACAATGTATAAAAGAAAAAGAATTGTGATTGCTCTGGGCGGAAACGCCCTTGGCAATACACTCCCGGAACAGATGCAGGCCGTCAAAACCACAGCAAAAGCCCTGTGTGATCTGATCGAAGAAGGGCATCAGGTTGTTGTTGTTCATGGAAATGGCCCACAGGTAGGTATGATCAACAATGCCATGGCAGCTCTTTCCAGAGAAGACGCAAACCAGCCAAACACGCCTCTCTCCGTCTGTGTTGCCATGAGCCAAGCATACATCGGATACGACCTGCAGAATGCGCTTCGTGAAGAGCTTCGCAAACGCGGATTTATGCGCACACCGGTCGTAACTGTTGTTACACAGGTACGTGTCGATGAAAATGATCCGGCCTTCCAGAATCCAAGCAAACCAATTGGACATTTCATGACCAGAGAACAGGCTGAACATGCAGAAAAAGCATATGGTTATGTTATGAAAGAAGATGCCGGTCGCGGATACCGCCGTGTCGTTGCTTCCCCGAAGCCAGTTGAAATCGTAGAACAGGATGCGATCAACAGTCTTGTAGATGCAAACAAAATTGTTATCTGCTGCGGCGGTGGAGGAATTCCTGTCACATTACAGGGCGACCACCTCAAAGGTGCATCAGCTGTTATTGATAAAGATTTTGCAAGTTGCTTACTCGCTAAAGAACTTGATGCCGACATGCTGATCATCCTGACTGCCGTTGAAAAAGTTGCCGTAAACTTCGGTAAGGAAAATGAGAAATGGCTGGATGAGATGACAGTCGAAGAAGCCCAGAAATATGTAGACGAAGGTCAGTTTGCACCAGGTTCCATGCTTCCCAAAGTACAGGCGGCCATGGATTTTGCCTCTTCCAAAGAAGGACGCTCTGCCATGATTACGCTTCTCGAAAAAGCCAAAGACGGTATTCAGGGCAAGACCGGGACTAAAATCCATATTTAAATATCAATGCCATGATATAAAAAAGTAGTATAATCTGGTCAAAAAAACAGATTATACTACTTTTTCTCTTTTAGCTCTGGCAGGATTGTGGCAATCATTGTAATATTCAATCCAACAAAAAACCACAAATAAAAGCCACAAAAAATCATATTTTTTTCTTGTGTTTCAACGAAAAAAAAGGTATAATTATATTAATATAAAAATGTATAAAATCATATTTTATATAATGATTGATGGAGGTATTATGGCTGAGAATTATAATGGCATGGCAGTTGGTATCTTTGAACTTGACAGTCTTGCTGCCTGCTTCGTAGCACTTGACGCTGCTTCCAAAGCAGCCAATGTAAAAATTCAGAATGTTGAGCGTAATCGTCTTGGTGCCGGTGCATGCGTAAAAATGCGTGGATCTGTATCCGATGTAACTGCTGCAATGGATGCAGCCCTTAAAGTAGCTGAGCCGCTGACAAAGATTTTTTCTCATACGATCATTGCTTCTCCTGCTCATGACACAGAACCGGCTATGTATATGACAGCAGGTAAATAATAACCCTGAATATTTGATTAAAGTGAGGATCATACTATGAAATACGGAGCATTCGGATTAGTTGAAGTATTAGGAAGCTGTAATGCAGTCATGGTCATTGACCAGATGCTCAAGACAGCAGACGTATCTTTTCGTACCTGGAACGGCAAATGCGGTGGACATGAAGTTGTTTTTATGAGCGGTGATGTATCTGCTGTTACTGCTGCTGTAGAGTCTGTAAAACAGAATCCACCATGCGACATTATTCTTGCGGCAGTGATCTCCAATCCTTCTGAAGAAACTGTACGTCTTGTAGAAGAAGATGCTGCTACTCATCATTTTGCATAATCATTGTTTATTCAGAGACCTGTCTGTATCAGGTCTCTTTTTTATTTCATTGCCAAAAAAGCAACAAAAAACCACATCGAAAATATCACTAATCCGATGTGGTTTTCTGATTTAAAATTTCATAGGAATTTCCTTAGCGATTAAACACTGCAATACCAAGACCCTCTTCACGTACTACAGTCCACATAGCCTCATTGATCTCCTCTAATTTATATCTATGTGTAATCAGTTTATACAGAGGAAGTTTCATTTCTGCTGCTTTTGCCAGGAAATTCATGCAGTTTTCATAATCTCTTGCTGCATAAAATCTTCCACCAGCCGGCATGCTGTCTTCAAAATATCTCGCTATAGGAGTTCTTCTCCATCCACAAAGAAATCCCATTTCGCAAATGCTTCCGCTGTTTTTCATAAATCTTCTTGCTACATTTCTTCCCATAGGCGAATCTGTACAGATAAATACTGCATCTGCCATATCACCTGCTGCTGCACGAATCTTGTCCTTCACACCTGCAACACCATTTTTTCCATGGGAACCAATAAATTCCCATGCTCCAAATTCCATTGCACGAGATTTTTCACTTTCTTTGTCAATTACAATAATTTTATTGATTCCAAGTGTTTTTAATGCAGCCACGGTCAGAAGACCTTCCATTCCACATCCAAGTACAACTGCTGTTTTATCAGCATCCAGTTTACACATTTTGGACATGCGTTCTACTTCTGTATAAATAGAAATACTTCTCGTGATCAGCAGTCTGGATTCCAGATCCAGACCGTTTACCTGATATACCTGCTGTCCGGCCGGCAATACGATGTAATTTGCAAACCATCCATTCGGTGCAACTGTATTTGCCTTTCTGCCGCCATATGTAGAAACACCACCAAATCCGGCTTTCTTTGCCGCAATGACTTTGTCTCCTACTTTCAGGACATTTCCTTTGGCATCCTGAAGATTCTCACTTCCAACCTTTACGATGATACCGGTTCCTTCCTGTCCCTGTGCAGAAGAACCTGCTGCTCTTCTTTCTTTCAGAAATTCCGTAACATCAGAAGGAGAAATCATGCATCCCTCCACACATACAAGAATTTCTTTTGGTCCGACTTCCGGAAGAACATAATTTTTGATCATATAATCTTCCTGAGAATCGAGAACCGCTGTTTTTCCAACTTCTCTTCCAGTCAGTGCCGGTGTTTCCTCTAATACAAAGGTCGTTTTCGGCTGCACCGGTCTGGAAGGAGTATCTATCTCAGACAGAACCTGCTTTACAATTTCGTCAATCTTTATATCCATCTTCTATCTCCTTTGCCATAGACTGCTGTTCTTTCCATTGTTGGAACACCATGAAGCAGCTTATCTATTTTTATCTTCACAACAACCTTACGATAAGATGTCTGTTCTTTCTCGTGGCAACATGGTTTATGTCCGTCATCCGGATAAACCAGATAAAACATTCCCGGTTTCATCTGAATTCTGTTTCCACACCCGGAAAGCCACTCAATATCAGCTTCCGGATCATAAGGAGTCTTTACCGCCAGATCTGCCCGGTCTGCATATTCCCACATTTCAGATCCGTCCAGAAGGATCTGTACATCCAGGTAATTACGATGTACCTCAAAATCTGCTTCTTCGAAGCTTCTTGTATTCCCTTCCTGTACAAAAGCAAATCCTTTACCAACCGGATATTTGCCCGGAGGAAGCTGTTCTTTCTGAACACGTTCCGCAAAACGTACGGCATCCCATAATTCCGGAACACTTCTCTGGTAACAACGGAAGCGTTCCAATCGATCCATTATCATTATCGCCAGCTCCTGTCTCTTTATAAAAGTTCCAGATCTCTCATTTTATTGTAAACATTTGCCTTCGCTGTTGCATCAAGTGAAAGTGCAGGAAGTCTTTCCTGACCATCATGATGCAGCACTCTGTAGTACATAGCCTGTTTGCAAGCCAGGAACAAAGGTGTGCTATATGCATAGATATCCATTGCCTCAACCATTTTGTTGAACCATTTTGCAGCTTCATTAAAATCGCCGCGTTTTGCACTCTGATACGTATTAACCGTATATTCCGGTGCAAAGTTTGCAGTTGCATTGATGAATCCATCCACACCACATACCAGTAGACCCATTGCCTGATTTTCATATGCTGAAAATACAGAAAAGTCCGGATTAATTTCTTTTACTTTCTGCATGCTGAGTACATGATTGAAATCTGCAATCGTATCTTTGATTCCGACTACATTCGGGTTTGCTTTTACAATTCTGGCTACAACATCTGCATTGAAGCAGTATCCGGTAAGATCCGGGAAGTTGTAGATAATGATCGGCAGCGAAGTATGAGAAGCAACATATCCAAAGTATGCTTCAACCATGTCTGTACTGTATACACTGAAATAAGGGTTGATCAGAAGTACTCCGTCTGCACCGGCCTGCTCAACAAATTTCAACAGATCCATCGTATTTTCCAGACAGGTATCTCCGACACCAACGATTACATTTACGCGTCCATTTACATATTTGATCATCTCATTGATGAAGTTTTTCTTTTCTTCAACAGTCATGATACTGAACTCACCGGATGTTCCCAGATAAGCAAGACCATCAACACCTTTTGAGATCAGAAAATCTGCCTGGCGTTTGCTGGCTTCAATATCAACCTTGTGATGTTCGTCAAAAATAGTGATCACTGGTGGATTCACTCCGCACAATCTTTTCATTTTAATTCCTCCTTATAATATCCCAGATCTCTTGACAGATCACGGGCTGTTTTTAACATTTCAGTTTTTAAAAGTTCCTTTTTTTCTACCATTCGCTGTTTCAGACCAGATACACTGATCGCAGCTTTCATATGGCCGGTATTGTCATAGATTGGCACGGCCATACACCACAGTCCCTGTTCAATCTCCTGATTATCTACTGCATATCCCTGGTTGCGGAACTGTGCGATCTCCTTCTTAAGTTCCAGTTTGTCTGTAACCGTATGCTCTGTAAATGCTTTCAGTTCAATGCGGTCAATAATCTGAGAGCTTTCTTTTTCCGGAAGAAACGCAAGAAATGCTTTTCCAAGTCCTGTACAGTATACAGGTTTTCTGGATCCAATACTCGCATTTGTGGTAATGGTACGTTCACAGTTTTCTTTCGCAATATAAACAATCTCATCACCGGAAAGAACTCCAAGGAAACAGGTTTCTTCCACTGTCTGCATAAGTTTCTTGAGATATGGCGTACCGATCTTGTTCAGATCAATTCTGGATGCGGCAACTGCACCAAGGCTCATCAGTCTGCCTCCAAGATAATATCTTTTCTGTTCATCTGCTGACAGATAACCATTCTCTTCCATCGTCTGCAAAAGTGCAAGCGTACTGCTTGGAGCAAACCCCAGAAGGCTGCTTACTTCTTTATTCGTCAGGCCCTCCGGGCTTTGTTCCAATAATTCAAAAATCCTAAAAACTCTTTCCGCTGATTTAACTGCCATAGATCTACCTGCTTTTCTTTTTTTCATACGTAACTATTTCTTCCGCTCTGAATAGTTACTCCTACTGTTTATTATACTACAAAGAAAATCTTACTGTAAACTGTTTACACAGGCTATTTGCTGATTAATCTGTTTCACAGCAGTTTCTTTTATAAAACAGGAGCCCACGACGTATGTCTGAGGACTCCTGCTTGAATTACATCTGTTTATTAGAACAGGCAGGAAATACATCCTACTACAATGATCAGAATGATTCCGACTACAGACGCAATAGCCTGTCCCAATGTATAAGTCTTAACGCCACCTGATAAATTCAGGCCGGCCATATTGGAAACGATCCAGAAACCAGAGTCGTTTACAGTTGCACCGAACAGTGCACCGTCAAGGCAGGCAAGAGCCAGGAATACCGGGTGACATGCAATTGTTGCAGTAACACTCTGCATGATCGCAAATGTTGTCAGTGATGCTACTGTACCGGAACCGGTGATCTGACGGAATGCCATACCGAGGAACCACGCAATGAACAGAATCAGTGCTGTATTTCCTGAAATACCGGAAACAAGATTTTTGATCGCATCACTTACACCTGCTGCTGTAATAACAGCTGAGAAGGAGCCGCCGGCACCAGTAATCAGGAATACCATACCTGCTGAATGCAGAGCATTGGCAGCTGATGCTTCTGCTTTCTTGAGGCCCATTGTCTTCATCGCAATGATCATTGCCACAAGAGTACCACAGAGCATGGATGTCGTCTTCTGTCCCAGGAATGTGAGCCATGCCGGAGTGCTTCCGACCGCTCCAACAATTGTATTCAGAAGGATCAGGACGATCGGAATGATAATTGGAAGTAAAGATACTCCAAAGCTCGGAAGTTTTTCCGGTAATTCAAGTTCATCTACGTTCAGTCCGTTACCGTTTTCATCTGTTTCTGCATTCCAGAGACCTTTTTTCATGAGCATGCCATGAATAGTAACAGAAATGATCATCATCGGGATACCGAAAAGAAGACCAGCTGCAATCATGACACCAAGGTCAAAGCCGAAGTACTCCGGTGCAACCAGAGGGTTGGGAGTAGGAGGCACCAGAGTATGTGCAATACCAGCACCAATAGAAATTGCCCCGACAATGTATCCAATTCCTTTGTTGAGCTTTTTCATAAGAGCTACACCAATTGGAATGAGGATAACGAATGTAACATCGAAAAATACCGGGATTGACAGGATAAATCCAGCAAATCCTACAGCATACATAGCATATTTTTCAGGGAACAGAGACACCAGCTTATCTGCAATAACAGTAGCTCCGCCGGTATCACTTACAAACTGTCCAAGGATGATACCAAGACCGATCGGGAAACCAATGCTTCCCATCATGTTTCCAAAACCATTGTTGATAACTGTGATCAGACCGTTTGTTACTGTTCCGTCCGCTGCTGTAATATCATTGAGCGGCACCTTGGTCAGTACTCCGAGAAGCAGAGAACCAAGAATAAGTGCGATTGCCGGATTCATTTTCACTTTTGTACAGAAAAGAACTACAAGAGCGATAGAAATGATCAGGCAGATGATTAAATATGTTGCTGACATAATTTTCCCCCTGCATTAGCTTCATGCTAACTTCTATAAGTTTTTTTATTACAATCTTAAATTATAATCTTGTACCTTTTTTAACCTCAACAAGTGTCTTATCTTTATTCAGTTCAACACCAAATCCAGGTTTGTCGCTGACTTTCAGTTTACCGTTGACTGGCATTGGCTCGTCTTTCAGCAATGGATAATACTGCGGAACAACCTTATCAGCTTCAGGAGCCATCATCAGGCACTCTGTGATCGGTGAGTTTGTCTTGGTTGTAACGTAATGATAGCTGTATGTACCGCTTCCATGAGGAATGACATACTTTCCATGAGCTTCAGCCATATTACCAATTTTGATAAGTTCGGTCATACCACCGCACCAGCCAACATCCGGCTGAATAACATCAAGGTCACAGTCCTCGATCAGCATACGGAATCCGAATTTGCTTGCCTCATGCTCACCACCGGTTACCATGATCTGGTTGCCGGCTGCTTTCTTCAGATCTCTGTATGACCAGTAATCATCCGGGTTGAAACATTCTTCGATCCAGTTAAATTTCAGATCAGCAGATGCCTGCATGAGACGTTTTGCATACTGAAGATCCAGTGCCATCCAGCAATCCCACATCAGAAGGAATTCATCACCGCATTTTTCTCTCATATCAGCTGCAAGTTCAATGCTCTTTTTGAGTCCTTCCATTCCATCAGCCGGTCCATATACAAGCGGAATCTTTCCACCTACAAATCCCATTTTCTTAGCAAGATCCGGTCTCGGGCCAGTAGCATAAAATGTAAGTTCTTCACGAACTTTACCACCCAGCATTGCATATACAGGCTCTTCACGAAGTTTACCAAGAAGATCCCACAGTGCAAGGTCGATTGCAGAGATTGCGTTCATTACAACACCTTTTCTTCCATAGTAAAGAGATGCACGATACATCTGATCCCAAATCTTTTCAATTTCATTTGCATCTTTACCAACTACGAAACGATCCAGATGATTCATAACCAGCCATGCTGCCGGATATCCACCTGTTGTGATACCAAATCCTGTTACTCCGTTGTCTGCTTCTACTTCGACAACCAGAGTCTTTAATGCGTTGATACCAAAGCTTGTTCTTGTAGCTTTGTACTCCGGATAGATACTCATCGGAGTTGCAATCTGTTTTACGATCCAGTGCTCTGCGGACTGGTCATGGTAGTCAGCTCCACCGCCTTCAACTACATACGCTCTGATTGCTGCAATTTTTCTGCCCATTAATGCCATTGAAAAATACCTGCCTTTCATATATATTTGTTTTTTATTGATTATTAGTTTTATCCGGTCCATGTTTCAATTCATATATGTGAATCGGATTCTTGTTTTATGAATTCATCATACACTCTTTTCCAGTTATCGTCAATATCCTTTATTATTTTCTATATTTTATTCAAAAATAATTTTCTTTTTTTGTACAAAATAAACAGTACCTGTCTATTGATTTTTGCATTTGCATCAGGTATTCTAGAGAAAGATTTGTATTAGGAAGGGGTATTTTCATGTTTATCTTAATTTTTAATCAGCTGGTAAAAATGCTGATTATCCTTATCGTTGGCATCGTCTGCGTAAGAATCGGGCTTGTTTCCAAAGAAGGAAGCAAAACCATTTCCAATCTTCTGCTGATGCTTGTTAACCCGATTCTGATCATTATGGTCTATCAGACCGACTATGATCCCATTCTCGTAAAGGGACTTCTGTTTTCTTTTGTCGCCGCATTTATCTCTCACATCCTTGCAATCCTCGTATCCAAACTCCTGTTTCGTGATAAAGAGGATCCCAATAACATGATCAATCAGTTTGCCGCTGTATATTCCAACTGTGGCTTTATTGGTATTCCTCTGATCAACAGTGTTCTCGGAAGTGAGGGTGTTTTCTATCTGACCGCATACATGACTGTATTTAACATTCTTACATGGACGCATGGACTTTCTCTTATGAAAGGTCACTTTGATCCAAAGCTGCTCAAAGAGGGGCTGACTGCCCCAATGGTCATAGGCACTTTTATTGCTATGATCTTATTCTTTACACAGATACATATTCCAGACACGATTGCAGCATCCATGCAGTACATTGCCGATATGAATACTCCTCTTGCCATGATGGTTGCCGGTTTTTCTGTTGCAAATTCGGACATAAAAAAGATCTGCACAAATGTACAGATCTATCGTATTGCTCTTACAAAACTCATAATTGTTCCTCTTGTGGTTCTTCTCTTTCTGTGGATCGCACCATTTAATGCTGACATCGCATATCCGACGCTGATCGCATCTGCCTGTCCGACAGGAACTACGATCACCATGATGTCTATCCGTTTTGATAAAAATGCAGCCTATGCCTCCGAGATATTTTCATTCACAACAGTTCTGTCTATTATCACAATTCCGCTGATCATTTTTATCGCAGGTTTCCTGCTGTAAAAACATCCGGTTCATCTGCATCCTGAAGTTCCCTGGCATTTCTGATCTGAAGATATGCCACATCTTCAGGATGTTTTTTTATAATTTTTTTGCCGCCTTTATCTCCCGATATCTCCATCAGTTCTTCGTAATATTTCTGTCCAAAAATGCAGGGATTTCCAGTCTTTCCATTCCATCTGATACAGGCCATTCCCTTTTTTTCATTTTCAAACAGTTCTGTAAGCGCAACAACTGTATCCGCTTCTAACCACGGTTGATCCGACACTGTAAAAAGGCATGCATCTGTATCTCTTACACTCATCAGTCCAATCTGCATGGAAAGTGAAATTCCATCTTCCGGTCGTGGATTTATAAAAACAGGGATTTTCATTTCTCCTGCCTTTTTTACGATTTCTTCATACTGGGTAACAACAATAATCTCACTTTCCGGAATTTTTTCTGATGCTTTCTTCAGTTTTTCCAGCGTTAGCAGATACATAGGCTTTCCTTCAATTTCATATAATAATTTGTTGCTCCCAAAACGGCGGCTGTTTCCAGCCGCCAGCATAACAAGTGCAATTTTCATCTGTAATATTCTCTCCCCTGAAGGCTTCCCCAGGCAGCATGGACTCCCTGCTTCTGCAGTTCTTTTCCAATTCTTTCCGCTGATTCATACTTTCCCATGAGGTCCGTCTTATTCAGAAATATTTTATATGGACGCTGTCCGACTGCTTTTTTTAAAGCCTTTTCAGACACCGCAATACGTATGACATCCGCTTCTGTAACCGGGTCCGTTTGCTCCTTATTCAGAAAAGCAGCTACCCGCTCCGGTCTGTGACAGCTTTCTCTGATCATCTGCCCTACTGCATCCATTCCGATCACTCCAACTACCAGATCTGTAAAATCCGGAATAACAGGCTCCCATTCACCTGGCACTTTCAGTGGTAGCCTTTTAGCCCCGTCTGCTTCGATCAATATACAGTCTGCCTGCCCTTTCAGCCGTACAAGAGCTTCTTCTGTCAGACTTCCGATCTTACTTTTGTTCTGATCCAGGCTGGCAGCAACCGTATATCCATACTCTTCTATATTCTGCTGGATCTGCTGAGCATTTCCCTCTTCCGCAAATGGCCGTTCAGGCTCATAAGCCATATGTGTCGTTGTCGTAACAATCACTTTTTTTCCTGTAGAAACCATTTCTTCACATAAGCGAAAAATCAGACTTGTTTTGCCTCCACCGCCAACCACGGCAATCGACTGCCTTCTATCCGGCACAATCGTAAGTGCATTCCACAAAAAAAACGTCTGCATCACGGCAGTACACCTTCCGAAAGAAGGATTTCCACAACGCTTCCTGCAATACAGCGTGCTTTATCTGAAATCGTATCACAGTTCTTTTTCTGTTCCTGCCGTGGATCAATATCTGCTATTTTCATCCCTTTTGGGACTTCATAACCATCTCGGATAATCCCTCTCAGTACACCGGTCAGAGATGCATAGACCGGCACATCATCCACCCTCGCCAGAATCTGGTCTTTCTCCACGATATCCCCAATCTGCGAAAGATTGTGCATGATTCCTGCTGCTGGCGAATGAATCACACGCTCTTTGCCATATCCTGCGATCACCCCCGGAATTCCCGTGTTTGGTGTCGCACTCCCTTTCCGGATCACACGTCCAAGATTATGACCTCTCTGTGTCTCAATCACAAAATCAACATCTTTTCCAGCTTCAAATCCCGGTCCCAGTGCAACAGTAAGCGATGCCATATTCCTGTTCGTTCCAAGATTCTTTTTTGCCAGAATTGCATCGATCAGTGCAGCTGGTTTCAATTTTTTTGCGGTTTCTCCTGTTTCATCCACCAAAATCGGAATTTCTTTCGCTTCCCAGATTTTTTCTGCATCAGCGATATCACTGATCAGACGTCCCGTAACTCCCTCTACCGCTGATGTGCCATCAAATACAGCCTCTCCGAAGGAAACCTTTCTGCGGATTGCACTTGGTTTGTGACATTCCAGCACCAGTACCCGATATCCACAGCAATAAAGTCTGTGTATCACTCCACTGGCAAGATCACCTCCTCCGCGAACAATCAGTATTGATTTTTGTTCCATTTATTCTATTCCATCCTTTTCTGTATTTTCATGCATAACTTTTTCCACTGCATTGACAATATTCTGATATCCGGTACAACGGCAGAGATTTCCAGACATTTTTTTCTTAATTTCCTCTCTGGTCAGTTCTTTTCCCTGTTCCAGAAGGACTGTCGCAGACATAACAAAACCCGGTGTACAGAATCCACACTGAATTGCACCCTCTTCAATAAAGGCTTCCTGAATTCTTGTCAGTTCTCCGTTTTTTTCAAGACCTTCCAGTGTACGGATATTTTTTCCTTCTGCCCAGACAGCCAGATAAATACAGGAATCAATCGTTTCGCCGTCAATGATCACGGTACAGGCTCCACATTCCCCTACTTCACAGCCTTTTTTGACGGAAGTAAGGCCGAGATGATTACGGAGCATATCCAGCAGAGATTCTCTCGGATCCACATACTCTGCAACCTCTTCTCCGTTTACCACGCATTGAACAAGTACTTTTTCTTTTTTCATGCGTTTTCACCTCCCTGCTGCTTTGCACTTTCTGCAAGTTCCACAGTACGGATCAGTGCTCTCCGTGCAATTTCTCCACCAATCTGCAGACGAAAATCTCTGGAAGCTCTCCATGAATCTCGCGGATGTATCTCGCTTCTGACACTCTCCTCAAGATTCTGATAAAGAGACGCATCCAGTTTTCTGCCTTTCAATAAAGCTTCTGTCTCTGTACAGCGATATGGCACTGGTGCTGCTACGCCAAATGTAATACGAACATCCTCCAGAATATTTTCTGCAGTATCAACTTTACTTACCACACTGCAACTCAGCGTCGCAATATCCATGGCATTTCGCATGGAATATTTGATATAGTGTCCATGATATCCTTCATATTCATACTTTGGAATGATCACATGTGTAAGTACTTCCCCCTGTTTAAGAGCTACACGTCCGGGACCAAGATAAAATTCTCTGACAGGGACACTTCTTCCGCCTTCTGCATTTGCAATATGCAGCAGCGCATTATAGGAAAAGACTGTCGGAACACTGTCAGCACTGACTGCTCCATTACAGATATTTCCTCCAATCGTTCCGATATTGCGGATCTGTGGACCGCCAACCTGGTCAACAGCTTCTCCCAGAACCGGAATATATTTCTGAATGATCGGATCTGCTGTAATATGTGAAAATACCGTTCCTGCACCGATATAAATATCGCCGTTTTCTTTTCGCTCAATTCCTTTCAGTTCTTCAATATCCCGAATAGATACCAGTGAGGTTCCTGCCATCCTGCCCTCACGGATCTTGATCAGAACATCACTTCCTCCTGATATGATCCTGGTGTCCGGATGTTCATTCAGAAGTGTCACTGCCTCTGAAACGGTTCCTGCATTATAGTATTTCTCTATATCATACATTCTCTGCGCCCCCTCTCAGATCAATCCTGCTTTTTTGAATCCGTCGATCAGTCTCTGCGGTGTCAGCGGATTTTCATAAAATGCCACCCCGGTCGCATGAAGTACTGCATTTCGGATTGCCGGTGCACATGGAATTGCCGGCGGTTCTCCTAATGCTTTGTTTCCATATGGTCCCATCGGATCACACAATTCCACGAAATCCGCTTTGATATCCGGCGTATCCAGCATCGTCATCAGCTTATAATCCAGCAGATTGCCATTCAACGGACGTCCGGTCTTTTCGTCCAGAATCAGCTGTTCACTGATTCCATACCCCATTCCCATAGACATACCACCATGGACCTGCATCTCGGCAAGCTGTGGATTCAGCAGCTTTCCACTGTCATGTACATTGATAATATGAAGAATCTTAATTTTACCAAGTTTTATATCCACTTCAACTTCTGCAAAACAGCATCCTGTTGCAATCGTATTTTTTTTCACCTGTTCAGAAACTTCTGCTGTCAATACGGATGAATTTGTAAGGCTGTAATAGCTCTCTTCTGCCAGAGCCGCAAGAGAGATTGCCTGCTCATCACCTGCCCAGATCCAGTTATCTTTAAGTGTCAGTTCTCTGGTGTCGATTTCCGGAAGGAGCGTCTTCGCATAGGCAAGTATCTTATCTCTCAGAATCTCTGCACAATGCCGCACTGCTGTTCCGGTCACAAAAGACTGTCTGGATGCATACGCCCCCGTATCAAACGGTGACACATCTGTATCCTGCACCGTTTTAATATGTACATGTTCCATATCTGTGTGAAGTGTCTCCGCAACCATCTGTGAAAATACAGTATCTGCTCCCTGTCCGATTTCCGTTGCCCCAAGCATGAGCTGAACACTTCCATCCTGGTTCAAAGAAAGTCTGGCTCCTGCAATCTCCAGAGAAATCGGCCATACACCTGTCTTGTAAGAAAACAACGCCATGCCAACACCTTTCCGTACATCTCCGGCCTGTTCTGCATATTCTTTTCGCTTTTCATCCCAATGAATATATTCTGCACCCTTCTCCAGACATTCAAAAATTCCGTTTGTATTAGCTGCGATTGGTTTCAGATAAGCATCTTCATAATATCCCTGAATCAGATTTTTGCGCCGAAATTCCAACGGATCCATATGAATCTCATTTGCCACATCATCCATAAAACTTTCAATAGCAAAACATACCTGCGGGATTCCATACCCTCGCATGGCTCCACCAACCGGCGTATTGGTATAGATTGTATAAGCTTCTCCCCGGATATTCGGACAGGCATACTGCAGCCGCCAGGAAGTCAGTCCGTTTGCCGCAATCGCATGACCATGAGAGGCATAAGCACCCTGATTTGAATAAGAATGCATATCTTTTGCCAGAAGTCTGCCGTCCTTGCCTACCCCGGCTGCCAGATCAAATTCAATAGAATGGCGGGTTCTTGTATTACAGAATGTCTCTTCCCTGCTGATATCCAGTTTGACCGGTCTGCCTCCGACCTGCGTTGTCAAAAAAGCATTCAATGGCTCATAAAGCACATCCTGTTTATTGCCGAATCCCCCTCCAATATATGGTTTAATAACCCGTACATTGCCCCACGGAATTCCCAGTGCCTGACCAATGACACGACGGACGATGTGTGGAATCTGTGTCGATGTCACCACTACGATCCTGCCTTTTTCCATATAGGCATAAGAAATCGGATTTTCAATATGACAGTGCTGCACGATTGGTGTTTTATATGTGCCCTTTACAATTGTTTCAGCCTGCTCCATCCCCTTATCTACATCTCCGATAAAATAATTAGAACGGGCAAGGACATTATCTTTTTTATCAAAATGAATCGGCGGATTACTGCCATACATAGATTTGCGTGGATGGATTTCCACCGGATATTCCTCATATTCTACTTTGATCAGCTTCAGTGCTCTGGCTGCAATGATCTCATCTTCTGCAACAACAGCCGCAATATCATCTCCATAATACCGCACACGACCAGTCAGAAGATTACGGTCTGCCACATCCTGATGTGCCAGTTCCACAGACCACGGATGCCCTGGTGTCGGATAACAGTGGTCTGGCACATCATAAAAAGTCACTACTTTTACAACCCCTTCCAGTGCCACTGCCTCACTTGTATCGATAGATTTCACAATTCCATTTCCAATCGTTGCATGAAGAACTTTTGCCACGAGACATCTGGGCGGTACCAGATCATCTGTGAATTTGGCTCTTCCGGTCACTTTTTCATAGGCATCAACTCGGGGAACGCTTTTTCCTATCATGATCTCACCTTCTTTATAGAATTTTGTCAACTGGAATCCTGTCACTTTGTCTTTGTAAATATTCCACGCAGATCATAAATTGCATGACGCGGGCATTTCACTGAACACATGCCACAGCTTAAACACATATTTTCCCGGATCACTGCATGATTGTCCATAATCCGGACAGCACCTGCCGTACAGGTCTTTTCACAGATTCCACAGCCAATACAGCTTACCGCACACTGTTTTTTTGCCTCAGCTCCTTTGCTTTTGTTAGAACATTTGACTACAATATAATTGGCACATTCATGGATATGGATAATTTCCTGCGGACAGACTTTCATACATTTTCCACAGGCAAGGCATTTATCTTCATCGACTTCCGCCACACCATATTCATTCAGGGAAATTGCGCCAAATTTACATACGCTGACGCAAGCTCCACAGCCAATGCAACCATCTGTACATCCTTCTTCTCCCTGTACCGCCCTGCATCCACCATTACATGCTACAAGGGCGGATCTGTATGGAAATCTTTTTTTTGCTGCCATATCAACCCTTCCTTTCGTATGGTGTATCTGTAAGCGGCAGATTATATCTGCGAATTCCATCATAACGGAAATATGCATCTGCAATTGCCGGTGCAGTAGGAATGGATGTGATCTCTCCAATGCCGATGGCACCGCATGCAACCTTCAGTCCTGGTTTATCTACAACGATTGCTTTTATTTTGGGAACTTCATGTGAACGGAATAATCCCAGTGAACCATATTTCTGAATTGGTTTACAATTCTCATCAATCGGATACTGTTCTCTGAGCGCGTATCCCATAGACATGACAACACCACCCTCGATCTGTCCCTCGCAGGACAGCGGATTCACTGCCTTTCCTACATCGTGAGCGGCAACTATGCATTCCAGCTTCCCGCTCTTCTTATCCAGAACGCACATCTGTGTTGCATATCCATAGGCCACATGTGATACCGGATTTGGTACATTGGCGCCAAGCGGATCTGTTTTTGCGAGGTATTCTCCGTAGTATACCTTCCCCTTCATATCTTTCAGCTGTTTTCCGGCAGTGCGGTCTTCCATCAGTTTTTCGCATGCTCTGCGGCAGGCTTCTCCGGTGACCAGTGTCTGCCTGGATCCCGATGTTGTTCCTGAATCAGGAGAGATCCATGTATTACTTCTTTCATACACAATATCCTCATGTTTCAGATCTGTATTTGTAACGACCATCTGCACCAGAACTGTTCCAAGTCCCTGTCCAATACACGATGCTCCTGAATAAATATGCAGTTTTTCATCATCCTCTACGATCAGTTTAACGCGTCCGGTATCCGGAATTCCAACTCCTACACCGGCATTTTTCATCGCACATCCGATTCCAACCGGTTTTCCCGCTGTCATTGCTGCATCATAATCTTCTTTTACTGCTTCCAGGGTTTCTACCAGTCCGGTCGATGCATCTACGATCTGACCGTTCGGAAGCACTTCTCCCGGACGGATTGCATTACGGTAACGGATCTCCCACGGTGTGATTCCAACCTTGTCAGCCATCATATTCAGCAGCGTCTCTGTTGCAAAACAGGTCTGTGTAACGCCAAATCCCCTAAACGCTCCGGCCGGTGGATTATTGGTATAATATGCAGTCCCTTCGATATCAAAATTTTCATAATGATATGGTCCTGCCGCATGCGTACAGGCACGTTCCAGTACCGGACCACCAAGTGATGCAAAAGCCCCCGTATCTGAAGACACAATTGCTTTTACTCCCATAATATTTCCTTCTTCATCGCATCCCATCGTCATATCCATATAGAACGGATGTCGTTTCGGATGTATCAGAAGGGATTCTGCTCTGGTAAGTTTGACTTTAACTGGCTTCTTTGTCACATAGGTCAGCAATGCAGCCAGATGCTGTACGGTCATATCTTCTTTTCCACCGAATCCACCTCCAACCAGTGCATTCTGTACTTTCACCTTATCTGTTCCCAGAAGAAGTGAACATTCGTGTCTGGTCTGATGTGCTGACTGGTCTGCAGAATAAATAAAAACATCCCCATCTTCATCATAAAAAGCAACCGCACATTCCGGTTCAAGAAACGCATGCTCTGTCCACGGTGTTTCAAAATGATGTGAGATCACATATTTTGAATTTCGGATTGCTTCTTCTGCATTACCTCTGCTGATGTGCTTATGTGCACAGACATTACTGTCTTCTTCATCAAACACCTTCGGTGCATCCAGAGCCGCAGCTTCTTCTATAGTATGTACATGCGGCAGTACTTCATAGTCTACCTTGATCAGTTTTTTTGCTTTTTCTACTGTTTCCCTGTCCTTTGCCGCTACCAGAGCAACTGCATCTCCCAGATAATGTACCAGACCACCAACCGGTATCAGCGTATACTGATCATGTTTTAAATGTCCGATTTTGTTTTCTCCAGGAATGTCAGCAGCCGTCACAACTGCCTCCACTCCCGGAAGTTCTTTTGCTTTGGATGTATCAATAGAAAGTACTCTTGCACGGGCATATCTGCTTCGAAGAGCAGAGCCGTACAGCATTCCATCGAGATAAAAATCATCCGGATATTTTCCCGTTCCAAGTACTTTTTCTGCAACATCAATTCTTGCTACGCGATTTCCAATCGTCCAGTTTGGATCTCCGTCATCTGGTATCTCACCTTTTTTCAGGATCTTTGCTGCAAGACGGACGGCATCCATGATCTTCACGTATCCCGTGCAGCGACAATAATTATTACGCAGCGCATAACGGATCTCATCATCCGTAGGTTCCATATTTTCATCAAGAAGTGCTTTCGTACACATTACCATTCCAGGAATGCAGAATCCACACTGTACTGCCCCGGCCTTTCCATATGCATAAGTATATACCTGACGTTCCCATTCTGTCAGCCCCTCTACAGTTATAATTTCTCTTCCGCTCAGAGAATCCGTATCCGGTACACATGCTTTACATGTCTTTCCATCAATGATCACTGTACAGGCTCCACATGCGCCCTCACTGCATCCGTCTTTTACAGATGTCAGCCGAAGTTCATCACGGAGAAATCTTAAAAGTTTCTGATTTTTCTCCGAACAAACATTTTTTCCATTTACTTTAAATGCTGCCATAGTGGACTACTCCTTTTCCTGTTCTGCTACAGATTGCATTTACATCAGCAAATAAGCATATTGATCAATCACTGTGCAGATAAGCTGCGCAAGGCCTTTATTCAAAATACCTGACGGCTGATCTGCTCTTACAACTTCTTCTTTTTCCCCAATGCGTATTTTTATTTCTTTATTTTTTGCATCCAGTACTGTAAATCCATTATTTATACTGTCTTTCATATCTTCTTCATTTGCAAACAATGTAAACTTATCTTTATATGGAGCTCCTGCATACTGACAGAACGAACGACAGTTTCCACATTCATTGCACATATAATCCACATGAATGATCTGCAGTAATTCCATCTCCGGTACTTCGATCAGTACATTTGCACGATTTGGACATACATCTGCACAATTTCCACAGACACGTTTGTGTACTGCAAACTCTTTCCTCTCCGAAACATCTTCTTTTCTCAGACAGTCAAGCAGCGGGGATTTTTCTTCCTTTCTCTTTCCTGCTTTCTTACTGTTTTTCTGATAATTTGCATTTTCAAGTGCATCTGCCGCCAGTTTCGTTACTCGCTCTACATGAACCTCTCCGCTCTTACCGATCTGACAGGCAGCTGTTTTTTCTGCAATGTGTGTCATCCATTTATATCCGCCTGGTTTGAGAAGGAGCGTTGCAACTGTGACCGGCCAGATTCCACAATCTACGATCTGATCAATATTTTTCTGATCAGCACCTCCTGAGAAAGACATCGGAAGCTTTCCATCAAAGGATTCTGCCAGACGCGCAGCTACAGAAATAGAAAGTGGAAACAGAGCCTTACCAGACATGTACATTTCCTCTCCCGGAAGTTCCTGTCTCTTGATATCTACCGGAAAGGTATTCGTCAGCTTCACACCAAAAGAAAGACCTTCCTGCGCCGCTACATCCATAAGACGTTTCAGCATTGGCACTGCATCTTCATACTGAAGGTCATCTTTGAAATGGAAATCTGTGAATGCCATATAGTCATATCCCAGATCATCCATTGCTTTGCGTACAAATTCATATCCAAGAAGTGTTGGATTACATTTTACATAGGTATGAATGTGTTTTTCTTTCAGAAGATACGTAACAATGTTTTCGATTTCCTGCGGAGGACATCCATGCATGGTGGAAAGCGTAATAGAGTTACAGATTTCTGACGGAATTGCCTCAATGTCTTCTCTGGTCACATGTTCAAAAAGATCCACATGTTTCAGAAGCCACTCCCTGCATTCTTTAAATATCGCCGTATCACCGGCATCTTTCATTCCCTCGATAAAATCATCGATTTTTTTGTCCTGAATTCCCTCCAGATTATAGCCGCACGACATATTAAACTGGAATCCATCCGGACTTCCAAGTCCAAATTCCTTTGCGATCACATGCAGGATCATCCAGCCTTTTATATACTCTTCCATCGCCTGCGGAACATAAAGCTCTGTGGACCATTCACAGTTATATGCCTCATCCTCTGCTACGATGCATGGTTTTGGAATACATGCGGAAAGTTCCGGTCCATCCATTTTCTGTACGGTCTTTAATTCAAAGAATCTTGCTCCTGCATAATAAGCTGCCACAAGGTTCTGTGCAAGCTGTGTATGCGGACCTGCCGCCGGGCCTACCGGATTCTCCAATTTTCTGCCAAATATTTCAACTGTTTTTGCCGGATCGGCAACATATGCCTTCTGGATGCCAAATATCTGTCCTGTTTTTTTATGTTCTTCCAGTATCCACTCCATCAGCTGACCAAACGGAATACTTTTCATTATATCACTCATATTTCATTTCCTCCCTGTAAATTTGTCAACAGTAAATCAGCCATTGATGGCATCTGCAAGTTCTTTTGCCGCCTGACGACAATCTGCCATGACCTTCTTTTCATCACATACAAGTACTTCTCGATCTTTCATAAGTACCTTACCATTACATACCGTTGTCTGCACCATACTTCCGTTCACCCCAAACAGAAGATGTCCGTTACAATTCGAAGCATCCATCGGTGTCAGCGGATCATAATCTACTACGATTACATCTGCTGCAGCTCCTTCTTTTAAAATGCCCAGAGTTTTTTTGAAATAGCGGTTTGCGATCTTCGCATTTCCATCAAACAGCATCTGCGGCACTTCGCTCCATGCTGCAGTCGGATCACAGAGGTTATGTTTGTGCAGAATATTAGCTACTTTCCAGGATTCCATCATGTCATGGGTATAGCCATCTGTTCCAAGTCCTGTCAGGATTCCCTTATGTACCAGTTCCATTGTCGGAGGACATCCGCAGGCATTTCCCATATTTGATTCCGGATTGTGCACGACCATTGTATCTGTTTCTTTGATCAACTCCATCTCATGTTCGTTGATATAGATGCAGTGTCCCAGAAGCGTCTTGGGTCCAAGAATATTCCAGTCATACAAACGATCCACGATACGTTTATTGTGTTCTTTCAGACACTGATGAAGATCATAGATTCCCTCAGCCACATGGATATGATATCCTACACCTTCCGGTTTCAGTTCATTGCACAGCTCCATTGTCTCGTCAGAGATTGTAAATGAAGCATGCATTCCCATCATCGCTGCAAGCATATCACTGTCCTCTTTCTGTACATGTCTGATAAAATTAACATTCTCCATCACTGACTCACGTGATTTTTCCATTCCATCTCTGTCTGATATTTCATAACAGAGACAAGTACGTACTCCAAGGTCTTTCGCCGCTTCTTCGATTGTACTCAGAGATCCTGTAATATGGCCAAAACTGGCATGATGATCGAATACCGTTGTCACACCGTTCTTGATCGAATCAATGTATGTTGCATATGCAGAAAGCTTTGTCTGCTCCAGAGTCAGATGGCGATCAATATTCCACCACATTCCATCCAGGATATCCAGAAATCCCTTCGGAGCATATCCATTGACACTCAATCCTCTAGCAAAGGCACTGTAGATATGTTCATGCGCGTTAATAAAAGCGGGCATAATGATTCCGCCGTGTGCATCCACAAATTCAGCGTCAGGATAAGTCTTCTTTACTTCATCAGTTACCCCCACCATCTTTATGGTGTTACCATCCATTGCTACTGCACCATTTTCAAAAAAGGCACTGGATGCGTCCCGTGTGATCATTCTTCCGTTTCCAATAACTAACATAACGTTCCTCCCTGCCTTGTGAAATTTTTCCAATTATTTGTGAAATTTTCCATAAGTTTTCGGTGTTTTATACTATATAATGTAGCATATTTTGCATATCATTTCAACCTGATTCGCAATTTCTTTTTGGTATTCAAAAAAAAATTGCTAATTAAAAATAAAAAAAGACGGAACACCTGTATGCTCCGTCGCTTTACTCAGTATAACATAAATTCTGTAATCTGAAAAGTCATAATATTACTGTTTATTTCTTGTCTCCAGCACCTGAAGGACTCTCCGGTCTTTCTTCCAGAGGGCCGGCTCCAGTTCCACCAGATAGCCGCAGCCATTACCGACATGCCACTCATAAAATTCTTTTTTCGGAAGAGCATATGCTTCCATGATATTCATGATCGTACCTCCATGAACGACAAGCGCTGCCTCAGAAATATTTTCCCTGATACAGGTCGTCACTGCCCTCTGAAATCCCTCCAGATTACGTGCCGCACATTCTTCTTTGCTTTCTCCTCCCGGAAATGCCATGATTCCATTGCTGTCGATCCATGCCTGGTATCTGGGATCATCGCTTAACTCTTTGTAATTCTTATTCTCAAAAGCGCCAAAATCACATTCCGCAAGCTGGTCTATAATACGGACTTTCTGCTCCGGAAAAAGAATCTCCGCAGTCTCCTGGCAGCGTCTGAGCGGACTCACAAATATTGCCTGTGGTTTCGGATATGTAATATTTTTCAGTCGTTCGATTCCTTCTGGACACAGCGGTTCATCCGTCACTCCAATATATCTCTGATGACGGTTTCCTTCTGTCATACCATGACGTATCAGCCAGATCTTAATCATGTTTGATCACCGTCCCGATTCCGCATACAACGCGTGTTACTTCATCACTGTACGCAGCAAGTTTTGTACAGATTCTGCCAACAGCCTCTCTGTAGGCGCGGTCAAATGCATCCATTGGTACAACTCCATATCCCACCTCGTCCGATACGAGGAGTACTCCCGGATTACACTGGATCAGTTTCTCTGCCAGATCACTGACATCCTCATTTTTTTTCATTTCAGCACGGATAAATTCATGGAAATTCACAACTCCCTTTGCATTCTGAATCGAATTCCAGTCTGCATCAGCGCCATTCACCCATTCAATCTCCGGATATTTTTTTTCTGCAAAAGCCGCCTTCCCCTGAAAAGCACCGCCAATGATCATCTTCATATGTTCTTTCCTCATCAAATTTTATAGACTACTGTAATAATCGCCAGAACAAGCACAATCCATACCTCACAGAGACACAGGAAATATCCAGAAAGATCTCCTGTCGTCCCACCAAAATATTTCAGAGCCTTGTGCCGGTAGAACCAGAATACAAGCAGGGCCGTCACGATTACTGCTGTTCCCCATACCGGCTGGATCCAGAACATAAATCCGGTGAGCAGCACAAGATAAATAATCAGTATATTCCGTACTCTTGTATCCTGTGCCTTACGTGAAAATTCAGCCACTGTACCGCTTGCATTTGCTTTCGGCAAAGTAATAACACCAATTCCCGACAGACATCTGGACACCATATAACCAGTTGCCAGAATATATAACATTTTACGATTATCCTGTTCCACGATCTGACTCATTCCGCCATACATAGTCAAAAAGTATACACATGCTGTAATGACCGCAAACGCACCTGCATGAGAATCTTTCAGAATCTCCAGACGTTTTTCTCTGTCTCTCCAGGAGCTCAGAGCATCAGATGTGTCCAGAAGGCCATCTACATGAATTCCTCCTGTTACAATTACCGGTACCAGTACCAGTGCCACTGCAATAAATCCATTACTCATTCCAAAATAACAGCAGAGCCATTCCATGCCAAGCATGACCACCCCGACAGCTGCACCGACAAACGGAAAAAAGCAGAGCATATAACGCATATTTTCTTCCGACCAGTCTGCCTGGGGCATCGGTATCTTTGAAAACATCGCAAAGGCAATCTTAAAACTGTTCCACAGACTTTTCATCATTTACACTTCCTTAACCCTCTCCAGAAAGGAGTTTATTTTTATGATATACAGGGATTCCATAAACTACTTCAACCACCTGATCTGCTATTTCAGCTATCTTCTGGTTAATCTGTCCGAGATATTCCTGATAAAGTTCTGTCTCTCCCTGATAATCTGCTGCCTCAGAAAATATCTCATTCGTAACGATCACCAGATTTCCCGCCTGTTCTCTGATATGCCGCACACCCTTTAACACCGCCTCAACAGTATTCTCATGTGCTCCTTCTTCCTGAAACATCTCATTTGCAACAAGATTCGACATACATTCTAAAAGCACTGTACAGTTTTCCGGGATCCTTATCTTATCAAGACCTGTATAACATTCGACTGTTTCAAATCCTTTTCCCTGCCGCATCTTCCGATGGCGCTGCACACGTTTCCTGCTTTCTTCATCAAAAGGATACATGGTTGCTATATAAATCCTGTCTGTTTTTCCAAAAGAAACAACACAATCTTCCGCAAAAGCAGACTTTCCGCTTCCGCTTCCTCCTGTGACAAGAATCATCATCTTTATACAAGCTCCTTCTTATATAAGTACACTTATCCGTTTTTATTTACACCAGTTCCTCATACTGTTCCACATGAATATCTTCAAATGTGCTCATGGAATCATACACAGCAATTCCCATATCCAGGAACGGAAAAAGTGTAACCGCTCCGCTGCCCTCACCGAGGCACATTTCCCCATGAATAACAGCTTCTTTTCCGAGAGCTTCCAAAATCAGACGTGCAGCCGGCTCCTTTGAAACATGAGATGCGATCATATATTCGCCCGCCAGTGGGCAGATACGCTGTGCGATCAATGCTGCAACACAGGAAATAAATCCATCGATCACCACCGGCACTCCAAGTGCTGCTCCGCCAAGGAACATCCCTGCCATACCTGCAATATCAAAACCACCAACTTTTGCAAGGACACCGATCGCATCTTTCGGATCAGGCTGATTCACTTCAATTGCTTTTCTGATTGCATTGATTTTTCGATTCAGTCCATCTCCGGAAAGACCGGCCCCTCTCCCTGTCATTTCTTCCACAGAACGATCCAGAAGCACGGATGCTACTGCACTGCTTGTAGTCGTATTTCCAATTCCCATTTCTCCGGTTGCCAGAAGCCCGTATCCTTCTTCTTTCAGTCTGCGAACCATCTCAATACCTGCTTCCAATGCCTGTACCGCCTGTGCTCTCGTCATCGCAGGTCCCTTTGTCATATTGGCTGTTCCATAAGCAACTTTCAACTCTTTTGAAACTTTTGTATCAACAGCCATTCCGATATCCACCGGAATAACCTTCGTTCCACACTGGCGGCTCATAACACATGCCGACGTATCTCCGGAAAGGAAATTTTCAGCAACGATCGCAGTCACTTCCTGACCGGTCTGGGTTACACCTTCTTCCACCACCCCATTATCTGCACACATTGGTACCAGAGCACGTTTTTGAATTTTCATATCCGGATTGCCGGTGATTCCCGCAATCTGAATCACCAGTTTTTCCATTTTTCCAAGAGAATGCAGGGGTTTCGCAATACTGTCCCAGCGTTTTGCGGCAACATCCATTGCATTTTTGTCCAAAGGCTTTATCTGAGCCAGTGTTTCTTCCAGTGTCATTTTTATTTCCTCCAGATCTGATCTGTATTTTATTATTTTCCTGTAGTAAATACAAAAAATTTGCTGAATACATAATTCAGTGCAAGTACAATAAACTGGGTACAGAATTTACCAACCATTCCATTCATTCCCATTTTTTCGCAAAGAAGCCAGACACCTCCAACCTCAATTACCATTGTCAGAAGACGTGCACTGATAAATTTGCAAAATGGCCGGATATGATCACGCAATGTCTCACATTTATCCTGAAATACATATTTTGAGTTAACTATGTATGCAAAAATAATTGCCACAATAATTGATATTACATTTGCGATATTCAGATTTAAGTGGCAGAGATTCCACAATATATAAAAACATACCAGATTCACCAGTGTGGTACATCCACCAAAAAACACATATCTGACCACATCATTCCCGTAGCAGAATGAAATCAGTTCTTTTATCTTTTTCATTTTATTTCTCCTGTATATTACACATCATGTCTGACACTGCCCGTTACATCTTTGTTTCCACGCACAATCTGTGACACAATATATCGCGGACGATGTTTCACTTCTTCATAGATCTTTGCAAGGTAATAACCAATCACACCAAGACTCAGCATAATCGCACTTCCGATCAGAAGCAGCAGCAAGATCGTTGTTGTATAACCTTCTATCGCCTGACCTCTGAAATATTGGATCAGTGAATAAATGATCATGATCAGAGAACACCCGAAACAGATTCCTCCACCAACCGTAACAAACTGAAGCGGAGCCGTCGTAAATGCAACAATGTTTGTAAAAGCATATTTAATCAGCGACCATGTAGACCACTTGGACTCTCCCGCTTCACGTTCATGCACTTCAAATTCCACATAGGTTGTCTTATATCCCACCCATGAAGATGTTGCTCTGAAAAACATATTCCGCTCCGGAAGTGACAGAATGCTGTTCACTACTTTTCTGTCCATCATCTTGAAATCAGAAGCATTCTGCATATCTACTTTTGTTGCTTTTGACATGATTCCATAGAAGAAGCCGGCACTTTCTTTATGAAGAAAACTCTCTTCTCCCCGACTCTTTTTTACACCTTCAATAACCTCGTACCCTTCTTTCCATTTCTGGTACATTTCAATCAGTGTTTCTGCCGGATGCTGAAGATCACAGTCCATAACTGCCACCACATCGCCGGATGCCTGTGCAAGTCCTGCAAAAACAGCTGCCTCTTTCCCAAAATTACGTGAAAAATGGACTCCAAGGATATTGGGATCTTTTTCCCCGGCTTTTAATATTTCATTCCATGTGTTATCTTTTGATCCATCATTGACAAGAACCAGTTCATAAGAAATTCCGGCGCCTGACAGGACTTCATGAAGCACCCGGCAGGTCTTGCCAACCATCTGTTCTTCATTATAAGCCGGAAGTACGACTGATAATATACTCATCCTTTTTTGTTTCCTCTTTTCTTTTTGTAAATCAACACCACACCAATGTAGCACAACAGTCCCGCACAAGTCAAGCAGAGCCCTGTATACAGATACGGTGTATGATAGGTAAGCCGGATCTCATGTTCTCCTTCTGCAAGGTTCAATGCCATATACATGGTATTTGCCTGTTTAATATCTGTTTTCTTTCCATCCACATAGGCAGTAAAGCCTGTACTGTATGGAAGTGCGATCACAAGCGCTTTCGGTTTTGATACAGAAATTTTTCCGGTCAGTTCATGTTCCTCAACTTTTACATCCTGTAGAGATTCTTCTCCTAGTTTCTTCACCTGTTCATCCACTTTTGTTACAGGCTGGCAGACCACTTTCAGATCATCATAAGAATACACTCCTGTATTCTGAAATGTCAGTGTAAGTGAATTTTTCCCCATCCGGCTGTATCCTGCATTGCAGAGGAAATTATGTTTTCCACTGTATGCATTATATTTATCTGTATAAATACGGATTGTCTTGTTTAAAAACTTTCCGGTCACATCAATATACGCTTTCTGACTTTTCTTCCAGTAACGCCAACTGCTGTTCTCATGAAGCACCTGATTCTGTTCGTAAATTGACATATTTTTCCATTTTTTATCACTGATCATTGCTCTCGGAGAAAGTGCCTCATAGTTTACCCCTTCTGTGATCAGGTAAGTTTCACTTTCGTCCAGACCATCAAACACCAGTCTTGCCTGCGCATTTTCTTTTGTAACGATCAGTTTTCCGTCTTTCTCCTGACAGCCTTTCCCGGTAATAATTTTAAACGGAACTTCACGATCATTAAGGGTGAGAACTGTCTCCGGAAGTGAACTTTCATCCAGCACAACTCCCTGCAGCAGTGCCTGTTGTTTCTCAATCACAGACATTTTTTCATATTTTTCTCTCGGAATATAAGAATCATACGTATAGCCAAATGGAAGTGCATTGTCACATTCGTATGCTCGATATGTTTTCCCATTTTTCTCTGCTTCGCCCGCCATTTTATTGTATCCATAAGGCAGATATTCCTCTTCTCCCGCACGGACAACAAAATATTTTACAGCAGCCAGACGATCTAGGATCGTTCTGCTGTCCAGATTATCGTACTGATCTTCTCTCGGCGTATTCAGATACATTTCATCAAAAAAATTACTGATATTTCCGATTGCGACGCTGAAATAATATGATGCACTGTTGGTTCCCATCTGCATGGACGAGTTTTCATAAGTATGCGTTCCCATCTGATCATAACGATACAGCGAAGAATCTTCTGTATCTAAGACTGCAAGATCTGTCCCTGTCTCCAGTTTATCCAATGCTTCTCCCTGCTCAGTGAATTCTGACAGATAATCTTTTTCATAAGAATACTGATAATAAATATTAAACAAAATTCCGGCGATCAGAAAAACAGACACCATAATCGTAAGATTTCTTTTTTTCACAAAAAAAGAACCAAACGACAATACAGTAAACGTTGCTGCTACCAGAAAAATTACCGCCATCATATTTCGCTGTGTGCGCGCCGCATCAGGAAGCAATGCAATTCCACAGTATATGAGAAGCATAACAAATATCTTTCTTTTTTCCTTCAGAGTCAGTGTAAACAATTCCGGATATATTTTTACAAAGATGTACGCGATCAGCATCCCATACGCCCAGATCCATCGATTTGAGACATAGGAAAATCCATTTAACACATGTCCGGCATAAGGCAGAAGCAAAAAAGCATTCAGCAATACAAATCCCACTTTCAATGCTGTATATTTTTTTCGCTTTGAAAACAGTACAAAGACACCTGTCATAGAAACTGCAGTAAATCCTGCAACTCCCCACTGGATCATGTTTTCTCCAATCAGACATCCAAGATATTTTTCATAATAAACTTTATCATATAATAACGGAACATAGTTTTGGGCTTTAAACCGGTCTGTTCCAAGAACCGGAAGAATTACCGGAAGAAGGATCACTGCTGCGATCAGGACTGCGATTATCGAATACACAAAAAAAGTCCCAAGCCATCTTCCTATATTTTTTAAGGAACGATCCTCAAACTGTTCAAAATATCGAACTGCTGCATAGAGCACCATAAAGATTCCGAGCATATAAAAGAAGTAAAAATTCGACAGACCTGCCAGTGCGACTGACCAGATAAAAATATATGGTTTTTCTTTTTTATATATTTTATCAATTCCCATCAGTATAAATGGCAGATAGATCATCGGATTCGAAAAGTACGGATGTTTCATGGCTGCATAAATCGTCCATCCGGCAAAAACATAAATCATAGATCCCATGAATACAGCCTGTTTTGAATTTTTATGATAAAAAGCATATCTGCTGAAGGCAATTCCTGCCAGATAGATTCTCAAAAAAATCAAAAATTCATACAAAAATTCTGTCTGTGATGATTTGAAAAATACCGACAGCAATGTCAGCGGATCACCGATCACATAATAATGTAATGTTGTCAGAATATCAGATCCATATCCAATATTCAGATCCCACATCGGAATTGACAGTTTATGTTCTATAAACAAGGTGTGCAAAATTTTTCTGAGATATCTTCCGTAATACGCAAGTGAATTCAGATGCTGAGGAACACCGTCATGACTCCATATCAGAGATTTCCCATTCAGGTAGAATCGCATATACAGAAAAAGGGCTATTCCTGCAAAAGCAATTGTATAAAGCAAATAAAAATCTGCATTTTTCCATTTGATGCGTGTTTCTTTATGTTTCATTTTACTCATGCTGTACCTGTCCTTTTTTTCTAAAGAAAAAAACCGCGGTACATAAAGTACCGCGGCTTTGACTCTGAATTATTCTTCTTCGCCGTACATAGCTACAAGTTTATTCAGATATGCATATCTAGCTTTTGCTTCAGATTCGTTCTTAGCAAACAGTCTAGCTGCTTTTTCAGGATTCTGACGCTGTAAGGAGTTGTAACGAACCTCACCATTCAGGAAGTCCATATAGTTTTCCATATCCGGTGTCTTGGAATCCAGAGCAAATTTCTTGTCTGCTGCCGGGTTGAAGCGGAAGTTGTGCCAATATCCACATTTAACTGCCAGTTCTTCTTCTGTCTGAGCTTTTGCCATACCTTTCTTGATACCATGGTTGATACATGGAGCATAAGCAATGATCAGGGATGGTCCCGGATAAGCTTCTGCTTCAGCAATTGCTTTAACAGTCTGGTTGAAGTCAGCACCCATGGAGATCTGTGCTACGTATACATATCCATAGCTCATTGCGATGGAAGCCATATCTTTCTTCTTAGTCTCTTTACCACCAGCTGCGAACTGTGCGATAGCACCTGTTGGTGTAGATTTAGAAGACTGTCCACCTGTGTTGGAGTAAACTTCTGTATCGAATACCATTACGTTGATGTCACGTCCACTTGCAAGAACATGGTCAACACCACCGAAGCCGATATCGTAAGCCCATCCGTCACCACCGAAGATCCACTGGGATTTCTTGGACAGATAGTTTTTCTGAGCAAGGATCTCTTTAGCAGCGTCGCATCCACATGCTTCCAGAGCTGCGATCAGTTTGTCTGTTGCTGCACCGTTGGTTGCTCCAACAGCGAATGTATCCAGCCATTCCTGGCCAGCTTCTTTAACTGCTTCGTCTTTGCCATCTGCTACAACAGCTTCAACTTTTGCTTTAAGGCCATCACGGATAGCTCTCTGTGCAAGAAGCATACCATAACCAAACTCAGCGTTATCTTCGAACAGTGAGTTAGCCCATGCAGGTCCCTGTCCTTTAGCGTTTGTTGTGTATGGTGTAGACGGTGAAGAGTTACCCCAGATAGAGGAACATCCTGTAGCATTTGCAATGTACATTCTGTCACCAAACAGCTGTGTGATCAGTTTAGCGTAAGGTGTTTCACCACAACCTGCACATGCTCCGGAGAACTCAAGCAGAGGCTGTTTGAACTGGCTTCCCTTAACAGTTGTTTCTTTGAATTTAGCGATAACATCTTCTTTGATCGGAAGTTCTCTTCCATAATCGAAGAATTTCTGAAGTCCTGCGTTTGCTTCCATGTTTTCCATAGCAAGGGCTTTTGCACCTTTCTTGCCTGGGCAGACATTTGCACAGGAACCACATCCTGTACAGTCATAAGCTGATACAGTCATGGTGAATTTATAATCTTTCATACCAGTCATAGGAAGAGTAGCCATTCCTTCTGGAGCGTTAGCTGCTTCTTCTTCTGTCAGTGCTACCGGACGGATTGCTGCGTGCGGGCAGACATATGCACAACGGTTACACTGGATACAGTTTTCTGGTTGCCATACCGGTACGTTTACTGCGATACCACGTTTTTCGTATGCAGCAGTTCCGGATGGTGTAGTACCATCAACATATTCTGTAAATGCAGATACAGGGAGTGTGTTACCTTCCTGAGCATTGATCTTGCACTGGATGTTGTTTACGAAGTCCTGAGCTTCCTGAGCACCGTGAGTTGCATGAGCCATGAAGAGACCTTCATCTTCTGCATCTTTCCAGCTTTCCGGAACTTTAACTTCTACAACCTGTTTTGCACCGGCATCGATAGCTGCCCAGTTTTTCTGAACAACGTCATCACCTTTACGTCCGTAAGTAGCTTTTGCAGCTGCTTTCATCAGTTCGATTGCCTGCTCTTCCGGAATGATTCCTGTAAGTTTGAAGAATGCAGACTGAAGGATTGTGTTGATACGTGTTGGTCCCATACCAGTTTCGATACCGATCTTAACACCGTCGATGGTGTAGAATTTGATATCATGGTTAGCGATGAATGCTTTTACCTGTCCCGGGAGATGTTTTTCAAGTCCTTCCATATCCCATGCGCAGTTAAGAAGGAATGTACCACCATCAACAAGTTCCTGAACCATGTTATATTTGTTTACATAGGACGGATTGTGACATGCAACAAAGTTTGCTTTGTGGATCAGGTATGTGGATTTGATCGGTTTCTTACCGAAACGAAGGTGAGACATTGTAACACCGCCGGACTTCTTGGAGTCATAATCAAAATATGCCTGAGCGTACATATCTGTATTGTCACCAATGATCTTGATGGAGTTTTTGTTAGCACCTACAGTACCATCAGCTCCAAGTCCCCAGAACTTACAGTTTGTAGTTCCTTCTGGTGTTGTAACAATCGGAGCACCTGTTTCAAGAGAAAGGTTTGTAACGTCATCAACGATACCGATTGTGAATTTTTCTTTTGTTGTGTTCTCATATACTGCAACGATCTGTGCCGGTGTAGTATCTTTGGAACCAAGTCCGTAACGTCCTGTAAAGATCTTAACATCTTTAAACTTGCTGTCTTTTAATGCAGCAACAACGTCAAGGTACAGAGGCTCGCCAAGTGCTCCTGGCTCTTTTGTTCTGTCAAGAACGCTGATCTGTTTTACAGAATCCGGAATAGCATCGATCAGTGCCTGTGCACAGAATGGTCTGTAAAGACGAACTTTAACAACACCAACTTTTTTGCCTGCTGCTGCAAGGTAATCGATTGTCTCTTCGATTGTATCGTTTACGGAACCCATAGCGATGATGATGTGTTCAGCATCCTCAGCTCCATAGTAGTTGAACAGTTTGTAATCTGTTCCGATCTTTTCATTAACTTTGTCCATGTATTCCTGAACTACTGCCGGAAGAGCATCATAGAACGGGTTACATGCTTCTCTTGCCTGGAAGAAGATATCAGGGTTCTGAGCTGAACCTCTCTGACATGGATGATTCGGATTAAGTGCATGGTCACGGAATGCCTGGATAGCATCCATATCTGCCATATCCTTCAGATCTTCATAATCCCATGTTTCAATCTTCTGGATCTCGTGAGATGTACGGAATCCATCGAAGAAGTTGATGAACGGAACTTTACCTTTGATTGCTGCCAGATGAGCAACTGGTGTCAGGTCCATAACTTCCTGTACAGATGATTCGCAGAGCATTGCACATCCGGTCTGACGACAGGCCATAACGTCGGAATGGTCTCCGAAAATGGAAAGTGCATGAGAAGCAAGTGCACGAGCGGATACATTGATAACGCCCGGAAGCTGCTCACCAGCGATTTTGTAAAGGTTCGGGATCATCAGAAGAAGACCCTGGGATGCAGTATAAGTAGTTGTCAGGGCACCTGCTGCCAGAGATCCGTGTACTGCACCTGCAGCACCTGCCTCAGACTGCATCTCTGTAACCTGTACTTCCTGTCCAAAGATGTTCTTTCTTCCCTGAGTTGCCCACTCATCTGTTGCTTCCGCCATAACAGATGAAGGAGTGATCGGGTAGATAGCAGCTACATCTGAATATGCATAAGAAGCATGAGCGGCTGCATGGTTACCATCCATGGTTTTCATCTTTCTTGCCATAGTTTGTTTTCCTCCTTAAAGGTATGATGAAAATTTTTATTTATTTCAGACCACTGAAACGGTCTAAAAGTCCATTGGTTATTATATCATACACTATTGCGATTGTCCAATCGGGATTACGCATTTTCTGTATCTATTTACATACAAAAAAGTTAGCCATTTATAAGTTTTTTCAGGGATTTTCGCTTCAGCATCCTGCACAGTTCTTCCTGAATTTCCGCGAGTTCACAGTGAACAGAACAGTTCTGTCCGTCTGCGCTGTTCCTGGCACAGTCATAGCCAGGTTCCAGGCAGTCAATGATAAACATTCCCGGATCGATCGTTGTATAAACATCATAAAGTGTTATCTGATCAAGATCACAGTTCAGAGAATATCCCCCATGAACACCACGATACCCTCTGACCATTCCTGATTTCTGCAGCTTTTTCAGGATTTTGTATGCAAAAGGTGCTGTGATCAGTTCTTTTTCACAGATTTCATTTACGCTGACTCTCTTTTCCTCTGCCATTGCGCGGAGCACCCGCACAGCATAATCGCATTCTCTGGTTATCAACATACTCCATTTCCTCTTTCTGTTACCCGTAACTCTCCAGCAAACTTTCTTAAATTATAGCAATTCCTCTGTGTAAATTCAATGTTTTTATGATTTAAGGCTTGCAAAATCTCCACTTTACTGTAAAATGGGAATGAATGGCCAAAAACAGGCCAGTTACTGTTCAATGATCGAAAACTTAATTCGAAACCATAATGAAGAAAAGAGGTACCTTATGATTTCAGCAAATAATATCACTTTACGTGTTGGCAAAAAAGCCCTCTTTGAGGATGTCAACATCAAATTTACCGAAGGCAACTGCTACGGTCTGATCGGAGCAAACGGTGCCGGTAAATCTACTTTCCTTAAAATCCTTTCCGGGCAGCTCGAACCGACCAATGGAGATATTGTGATCACTCCTGGCCAGCGACTCTCCTTCCTGCAGCAGGACCACTTCAAATATGATTCCTTCAACGTACTGGATACCGTTATCATGGGAAATGCCAGACTTTATGAAATCATGAAGGAAAAAGAGGCGATCTATGCAAAGGAAGATTTTACAGATGAAGACGGTATCCGTGCCAGCGAACTTGAGGGTGAATTCGCAGAGATGAACGGATGGGAGGCAGAGTCTGATGCTGCTACTCTTCTGAACGGACTTGGCATCGAATCCGAGCTCCACTATACACAGATGGCTGACCTGACCGGCAGCCAGAAAGTCAAAGTTCTTCTTGCACAGGCTCTGTTCGGCAATCCGGACATTCTTCTTCTCGATGAGCCTACCAACCATCTGGATCTTCCGGCAATCGAATGGCTCGAAGAATTTCTGATCAACTTTGACAATACTGTCATCGTTGTATCCCATGACCGTTATTTTCTTAATAAGGTCTGCACACATACTGCCGATATTGACTATGGCAAGATCCAGTTGTATGCCGGAAACTATGATTTCTGGTTTGAATCCAGCCAGCTTCTTATCAAACAGATGAAAGAAGCCAACAAAAAGAAAGAGGAAAAAATCAAAGAGCTGCAGGAATTTATTTCCCGATTCAGTGCCAACGCTTCCAAATCCAAACAGGCAACCTCCCGTAAGCGTGCACTGGAAAAAATCCAGCTGGATGATATGCGTCCTTCCAGTCGTAAGTATCCATACATCGACTTCCGTCCAAACCGCGAGATCGGCAATGAAGTGCTTATGGTCGAAAACCTCTCCAAGACTATTGATGGCGTAAAAGTTCTGGACAATATCAGCTTTACTCTCGGTCATGACGATAAAGTTGCATTTGTTGGTGCCAATGAACAGGCCATTACTACTTTTTTCCGTATCCTTGTCGGTGAACTGGAGCCAGACGAAGGAAGTTACAAATGGGGTGTCACCACTTCTCAGGCATATTTTCCAAAAGACAATACACAGGAATTTGACAATGATCTCACGATCACAGACTGGCTGACACAGTATTCTGAAATCAAAGATGCTACTTATGTCCGCGGTTTCCTTGGCAGAATGCTCTTTCCTGGTGAAGACGGCGTAAAAAAAGTACGTGTTCTTTCCGGTGGTGAAAAAGTCCGCTGCCTGTTGTCCAAAATGATGATTTCCGGTGCTAATATCCTGATTCTTGATGAACCTACCAACCATCTGGACATGGAATCTATTACTGCATTGAACAATGGACTGATCAAATTCCCGGGAGTTATCCTTTTTACTTCCCATGACCATCAGTTCGTGCAGACAACCGCCAACCGTATCATGGAAATCCTTCCTGACGGTAAGCTGATTGACAAGATCACCACCTATGACGAATATCTGGCAAGCGACGAAATGGCGAAGAAACGTCACGTCTTCCAGGTTAACGAAGAAGATGCTGCCGATAACTAGAATTTCATACTGCAGTTTTACTGCATGACAAAAGCTCCCGTTTTTAATGATCGGGAGCTTTTGCAGCTTACTGTTTACAGTATTTTTTATTTCATTGTGATATCCGCCAGTTTTCCATTTGTCACTTTCAAAAGTGCAGCAAGCGGAACTTTCAGCGTCAGTCCGACGCGGCCTCCACTTACATATATTTCTTCAAACCCACCCGCGGATGCATCAAACACGACCGGATATGGTTTTTTCATTCCAAGCGGACTGCAGCCGCCTCTTACATAGCCTGTAATTTTCAGAATATCTTTAACATGGATCATATCCACAGCCTTCTCTCCAACTGCTTTCGCAGCCGCCTTACGATCCACTTCTTTTTCGATCGGTACTACAAATACATAGTATCCGCCGCTTTTCCCTTCCATAACCAGTGTTTTAAAAGACTGTTCATATGGTGCCCCAATCAGATCTGCACTGTGAAGTCCATCAATAAACTCATCACATTCATATGGAAATGCTTCATATTTCACTTTCTGACGATCCAGCATTCTCATCGCATTTGTCTTAGCTTCTTTTGCCATGTTGTCCTTCTTTCCTGCCTTCTACCCGGCATCTTTACTATTACTTTCTTTTTTTATGTGTATCATCACGTCTGGATATCTTTTTCCAGAGTTCTTCTCCCTCCCGGTCGTCTTCGTCCATCATTTCTCTCAGCACTTCCTCATCCAGTTCATCCTCATCAATTACAACCGGTTCTTCATAGTCATCATTCATTGGATGATAGGAATCTTCTGTATCAAAAGATCCCAGCGGAAGATCAATTTCTTTCTGTCTGCTCTTTCTCGGTCGGTACGGAATTGTTTTTTCTGATTCAGGTGCCACCGCATCCTTTTTATGTTTTCTTCCTTTATTTTTTTCAAGTCTGAAATCTACCTGCTGCGCACTCCGAGATGCTTTATGAGAACTGTTCTGCGCTCTTCCCGGCGTATGCTTCACATTTTGTCTCTGTGCCGATGTTCTTCTGACTTCTTTCTGCGCCTTTCTTTCTGATTTCTGTGGCATATAATCCCTGAAATCCACATAATCAGAACTGTCCTGTCCATCGTTATACGCATCCTCTTCGTACTCTTCTTCCTCGTCATCATCTTTGCGCCTGTTTGTCGCAAACTGAATCAGCATTCCAAGAAGTGCAAATCCTGCACTCAGTCCCAGACCATACGGAATATCCGCCAGTCCGCCTAATTTTGCAGCAGAAAAACCTGCCATCGCACCTCCCAGAAGGCTTGTCCCAATGATCAGAACTTCTCTCGCCTGCTTCATAGCCAGCACACCAAGGCCCACTCCCAGAAGGAGACAGAAAAAGAATACCAACGAAGTAGTTGGATGAAAAACATAAATACCAAGTCCAATTCCAATGCCTGCTCCCAGAATAAAAATTCCAATCTTATAGCTCACAAATGCGATCACGGCCAGTAGTACACCCGCTCCAACCATAAAAACCGCATACATATATTTCTCTGTCACACCACCGGTATACGCTGCACCAAATCCAATTCCAGCTCCAATGACAAAACCACAGAGCATCATCCAGAAACGCAGAAGCCGATATCCCAGAATACAGTTGATCACTCCAAAAATCAGCAGTACTGTAAAACCGATCATCGAAAAACTGGATATAGACGGTACTGTCCGCGTATTCTCAATCATATTCATAATCTGCTGCAAAATATCATTCATAAAAATATCTCCTCTAAAACATAAAATATATCGTTTTCAGATTATCCAGAATACCATAATGATACTCTACTGTACTGAGCCCATACATTTTCAGATAGTATTCAGCAACTTTCTGAACATATCCTTCCTGTATCCACTGCTGACATGCTTCGTCAAAAGCTTCCTGCGAAGTAAATTTGAAACGTACTACCGCAGCTCCGTTCTCAAGACGCATACAGCAGAAATCATAAATCTGCTGTTCATCATATGTATCAAAACATGCCTGATTCAGCACATAAAAATTAAGATCCGTCGCAGTACACTCCGGAACCGGAAATTCATCGGATGCTGTATATAATTGCTCATATTCCTGTGGAAAAGGACACAGATAATCATAAATTGTTGTCTTATGTTCTTCCAGAGAAACCGCACCGCCTTCCAGAAATGCCGGCTGATCCCCGTTTGTAGCATCTACATAATATTGCTCACCGTTAATTTCTACGATATTCCAGGCATGTCCTTCATCACTGTCCCTCGCATTTCCCTCTACATAAATACACGGAACTCCAAGCTGTTCCAAAAGATACTGTACCGCCCTCGCATATCCGGCACACACAGCTTTCTTTTTCCAGAAAATGCCTGCAATATTCTGGTCATCCCCCGATGCTTCATACTCTGCATGATCTATCAGATACGTATAAACTGTTTTGACCTTATCATAAGCAGACATATCCTGTGTAATCTGCTCTTTCACTTCTTCCAGCGCATGTTCCATGAATGCCATAATTTCCTGAATTTCCTGATCTGTATACGTATATCCAGGTGAAAATCTGCAATAATCAGTTCCTTTATACGCAGTCGTATATACTTCCTCACGATTATGCACCCAGAAAAGTTCCGGATGATCCTTCAGCAATGCATGGTAAACTTTGCTGATCAGCTGTTCATTCGAAGATGTCAGATAAAACTCATCTTGTCTCTCCTGTATTCCACTCAGCATTTCACGATATATTTTCTTCTCATCTTCTGTCAGCAATCCAAAATAATATTCCCTGTAATTGTCATCGGTCTGCAGGATCTCCTGTTTTCTTAATGACCTGACTTCAGCAGGTTCCTGAGAAAGAAGATCACTCTGCCAGATGACACCCATAAACAGGACAATCAAAACGCAGAAAACTCTGCGTCCAAATCTTCTTTTTTTCTTCATCTGTCACTCCCTTATCTTCTGTACAGTCTTATATTATCAGACTTCTGCCATCAATAAAAGAGCTTGCTGTAAAAAACCGAACGACTCTTTCGAATCGTCCGGCCTTGTTTATCATCAATCTTCAAAAGTAACCTGAATATCACTGTTATCCGGTTTTTGCGGAAGAATTTCCGCAGAACTTCCGGAAACCGAAACATTCTGATTCAGGATTTCATCCAGCGTATCTGTCACTTCCACACTACCCGTCGCATAATTGGAAGTCGTCTGATTTTCGGATTCATCACTCATATCCTCAAATGTTATCTCAACATCCTCAGCCGCATCAGCAGGTGCTGTAATTGTTTCCGCTGTATCATGTGTTGCTGTATCCTTCACATTCAATCCATCACTGAGAGAGTTTGTTGTTTCTGCCACAAGTGTTGCTGACGTTGTTATATTATCCGTTATCAGATCTGTTTCTGCATTGTCTGCACTTGCACCCTGGTTTTCCATCTCTGCAACTTCCGTCTGTGTAGGATAGAAGGAAGGCTGACGGATATAACGGAAACTTGCACCATAAGCTTCTCCAACTGTTACTCCATTCTTACTAGAAGAACAGTGTACTGCGATCCAGTCGCCTGCATCTGTCTTGCCACAGATAATACCTACATGGTTATTACTGCCTGCTTCCGGTCCATTCTGGAATACAAGATCACCCGGCTGTGCATCCTGTTCACTGACAACATTGGCATTCTCCCACTGTTCAGAAGTACCGTCTCCCACACTGCTCTGCATACCCTGATTCAGATATCCATTGATCACTGACCATGTAACAAATCCACTGCAGTCAAGACCATATGCACGGACAGTTCCACTGCTGGCACTGCCTGCTGCAGATACTTTTTCGGCAGAACCCCAACTGGAGTCTTTACCTATCTGCGTTGATTTGCCGCCCCAGAAATATCCAACTTCACCTACCAGTGAATATGCTGCAGTAATGACATTTACACGTTCTTCAGAAACATCATCCCCGACACTCTGACGTACAAATCCTTTCGCATCTGTAACAATCGCACAGAGCAGCTTGCAATCTGTTTCTACATATTTCTTAAGTACTGTCCTGTTTTCCTGTGAAATATTATTCTGTTTAATATAATGGTTAATGTGATAGTTTCCATAAGAAACATGTGTAATGCTTTCTTTATCACGGACAACCGGATTCATCTCAGCAAAGATCTTTGCCAGTTCATCCTTCGCTGATGAATCAAGAGTGAACTCCGTGTTTCCTTCCTGGCTCTGCTCATAAACATAGATTGCCAGGATATCCTGCCAGTTACGCACGAGCAGAGAATCTGCTGAAGTCGTCAGGCCGTCAGCCCTGCTGTCGCTAACGTCTGTCAGTTTGTTTTTTTCTTTATATTCTTTTTCAATTTCATCCATCACAGAAGAAAAATCATCAGAAAAAGAAAGCTGATAATTATTTTTCAGACTGTCCAGATAAAATTCTTTGCCTGCATGAAGGTTCGACACATAATAAACCGGTGTTCCTGTCTTGCCTGTAACATTTCCACTTCCATCAGAAATATCTGTTGCATTCCCCGCATCCTTCTGATTCTTCTGCAATTCTGCAATCTTGCTTTCAAAACCAACAAGAAGATCGTAATTTGTAACAAACTTCTTCTGGTCTTCCGGCAGGCTGTCATATTCTGCTCTGAGTTCTTTTACCCTTGCCGCATGATTTACTGTAAGTGTCTCCTTCGCAAGTGCATTGATCTTTGCTACCAGATTCTTTGCAGCTTCAGATTCTGTTACATTTGTCGGTGCCGGACTCGGTGTTGCAGTTGGATCCGATGGTGTCACAGTCGGCTCCGGTGTTGCAGTTGGATTCGATGGCGTCACAGTCGGTTCCGGTGTTGCAGTTGGATCCGATGGCGTCACAGTCGGCTCCGGTGTCGGCGTATCTGGTTCCGGTGTTGGTGTATCCGGTTCTGGCGTCGGCGTATCTGGCTCCGGTGCCGGTGTGTCCGGTTCTGGTGCCGGTGTGTTCGGTTCCGGTGCCGGTGTATCACTTCCATCAGAGATTACCTCACCACTTCCATCGCCCAAATCGCTTGCAGTTTCTATATGCTCATCCGCAGCCATGACTGACATCGGACTGGATAAAACCATTGCAGATAAAATTGTTACACATAAACTTCTGGTCAGATATTTGTTCTTCATTCTGGTAAAATTGCTCCCTTCTGTCAAGAACATATCTTTATTCCCCTTATAAAGGTATGTTTCTCACTGCTAACTCACTTACACAATAACTGTGGTTAGTTTAGCATAAACTTCCATAAAAATCAACCGCCGGGATAAATACCCCGACGGTTTCTGGATAAAATTCACATTCTTTTCATATTTACATAACTGCATAAGCATAATCTGCTATGCCATTCTTCCTGCATAACTGAAACAGTCCCTGAAATACCTGATAGCACACAGTGAGGATATAATGAATATCATCATCTATATTTCTCTTACAGTTCAGATATCTCCTGTGATGTTCCTTAATGTACTGTAGAAGCTGATTCAGCGTCTCAAAATGGATTTCCTTCTCCGTATACACATCAGCCTTACCTTCCAGAACAAATGCTTTCAGCTCGTTCTTCAGATGCTTTTCATAGGTGTTGTGCTGATAAAGTGTACCATCAAACGTCTTATTATGTGGAAAAGTAAAATAATCTGCTATATAATGCATGACCTCTCCGGATCTCCGCCAGAATACCCTGTCATTATACCCGGCCCCTGACTGAACCAGTCGTCGTATCTTACCCTGAACCTCATCAAAAGTACCGAAATACTCATGTCTCTTGGTTACAAATGAAGGCTGGATGTCTGGCAGGATATTGCCAAGACAAAATGCTTTTCTATGTGACTGTAAACTTTCATTAGCCGGCATCTGATCTGCCAGATACCTTGCCAATAATATGTGTGATTTCTTACGCACAATAAACACTTCTTTCTCTGATAAAAAACAGTTTACCGTAACCATATCTACTATAGCAGATTTACTTTTTTAATTCAAATAAAGTTTTTATAAAATCCTGACACTTTTTGGTACAAAATCATCTTTTCAAGACACCAAGCGCCATACTGTGCTGCGCAGCATGTCTTTTTTCAACCAGTGTTCTTGGATATCCAACTACTCCGTTGTTATCATATGGATCATTAAAATAATACTTTTCTTCATCATATCCCACCAGCAGCATACAATGTTCGTTCGAGGTCCAGCAAAATCGTTCTCCTGTATCCAGAAGTTTCCACTCCGGTCCCGGAATTTCCTTACGCATGTTGATACATGCCCAGAATACCACCGGCATATCCTGATCGATATACTTTTTCAGAAGTGTCTCTGTCGATGTTCCCGTCTCATCCAGAAATTCATAATGATCCCCTGCGGCTTTTGCAAGCGCTTTCTGAAGTCCTCTCGCATAAATCCCATAAGATTCTTCATCATAAGGATTTCCACAGAAAAATTTATTCGGATCCGGACCATACAGAACACCATCCCGTATTTCCATCTCCCGGCACTCAAGACAGTTCTGAATAAACTCATCTACCGTAATCTCATAGCCAAGATACTTCAATAACATAACTGCCGAAACGCTCTCGCATCCAGTTGGATATTTTATGCTCTGGTCAATATATGGTACCTGAATCTTACGCACTTGCTTTTGTCTCCTCTTCTTTGGAAGATGTGATTTTTTTGATCACTGTAAGCGTAAGCAGAAGCAGGATCAGGCTGATTCCAAGAACCACCCACCAGATATGTACAAATCCGGCAATGATATACCCGATAAAGGAGATCACTGCAACTACTGCTGCATACTGCATCTGCGTAGTTACGTGATTGATATGATTTGACTGTGCCCCTGCTGAAGACATAACTGTAGTATCAGAAATCGGAGAAACATGGTCACCACAGACTGCTCCTGCCAGAACTGCTGATACAGAAATGATCATCATCTGAAGATTTTCAGAACCCGGGAACATTGCGATCGCGATCGGAACCAGGATTGCAAAAGTTCCCCAGCTTGTTCCTGTTGAAAAAGAAAGGAACACAGCAACTACAAACAAGATTGCCGGAAGGATCACACTTGCAGATGCATTACTTCCAACGATATTTTTGACAAAAGTACTGATTTCCAGTGCATCGCCCATGCCTTTCAGTGACCATGCAAAGATCAGAATTGCAATTGCAGGAATCATCATCTTGAATCCCTCTACAAAGCTGTCCATAAATCCCTTAAAGGTAACCACTTTGCGTGGAAGATAAAGAATCAGCATAAAAAATACCGTGATCATCGTAGCAAAGATCAAGCTGGTCTCTGCATCGCAACCAGAAAAAGCAGTCACGATATCTGTTGCTCCACCAAGGAATCCTGTATAGATCATTGCCCCGATTGCAGATACGATAAGTACCAGTACCGGCAGCACAAGATCGATGACTTTTCCATTTGCTGAGATTTCTTCGTCTTTAACCTGATCAAATTCCTCTCCACCTGAAGTAAAAAGATCTCCTCTGGCCGCATTGCGTTCATGTACCTTCATCAGACCAAAATCCAGTCCGGTCATGATGATGAAAACTACCATCACAAGTGTCAGGATCGCATACAGATTATACGGAATCGTTGACAGGAACAGCTGAAATCCTGTAATACCAGCATCATCCGGCACATAAGAATTGACAGCTGCCGCCCAGCTGGAAATCGGTGCGATAATACATACCGGTGCAGCTGTTGCATCAATAATATATGCCAGTTTGGCTCTGGATACCTTGTAACGGTCTGTGACAGGTCTCATAACAGAACCAACTGTCAGGCAGTTAAAATAATCATCCACAAAGATCAGTACGCCAAGACCTGTCGTTGCCAGCATTGCACTTTTCTTACTCTTGATCTTACTTCCCGCCCATTTGCCATAAGCTGCCGATCCGCCTGATTTTGACATCAGGACGATGATCATTCCAAGCAGTACATCAAAGATCAAAATATTCAGATTCATACTGTTCTTCATGATATCAAAGAATGCCACAAATGCATTCCACGGATGAAAGCCGGTATACAGCAGTGCCCCTGCTGCCACCCCGATAAAAAGCGAACTGTACACTTCCTTGGTTACTAATGCCAGCACGATTGCCAGCAATGGCGGTACCAGTGACCACCATGTTCCGATAAACATCGAACCATCCATTTCATTTTCCCCCTGCATATTATATTTTCAATGCTTTAAATCTATTATACACTACCATATTTGTCCTGTACACCAAAAAAGTGAGAAGCCCGGTGGAAATATTCTCCAGGTTTCGCACTTTCTTTATAATATTCTTTAATCCATCAAACTACTCGGCCTTTTTACTCAAACGAAATACTGCCAAAATCCGGTGTTCCCATCAGGTCGAACGGAGTACTCTGGTATACGTAATAATTCAGCCAGTTTGTATACAGATTATTGGCATGAGCTCTCCAGAGAAGCAGCGGTCTGTTTTCCGGATCATTATCTTTGTAATAATTCTTCGGAAGATCGATTTGAAGTCCCTTTCCTACATCTCTCTTATATTCTCCATCCAGTGTCACACGGTCATATTCCGGATGTCCCATGACAAAAATCTTACGTCCCCCCTGCGCCATTGCAAGAAAAAGCCCCGCCTCCTCAGATTCTGCAAGAATCGTGATATCTTTACATGCACGGATATCTTCGATTGGAACCTCTGTATGTCTGGAATGTGGTGCAAGAAAAGCATCATCAAATCCTCTGACCAGCGGGATCTTACGATTCAGAACTTTGTGCCAGAAGAGACCAAACATTTTGTGATCGAGCTGACGTTTCTGAAGTCCGTAAAAATGATACAGACTTGCCTGTGCAGCCCAGCACAGAAAAATCGTAGATGTCACATGACTTTCTGTCCAGTCCATGATCTCTGTCAGCTCGTTCCAGTAATCCACTTCTTCAAACTCCATCTGTTCTACCGGTGCTCCTGTCACGATCATTCCATCAAACTTCATATCTTTGAGTTCCGAAAAAGTCTGATAAAATTTATTCAGATGATTGGCAGACGTATTTTTTGCCTGATGGCTCTCAACTGCCATAAAAGTCACGTCCACCTGTAATGGTGTGTTTGACAGAGACCGCAGAAGCTGCAGTTCTGTTTCTTCTTTCAGAGGCATCAGATTCAGGATCAGAATCTGAAGTGGGCGAATGTCCTGGTGTACCGCTCTTCCCTCATCCATGACAAATATATTTTCTCTTTCAAGAATTTCTTTTACCGGTAAATCTCCCTGTATCTTAATCGGCATTTTCTGTTCCTCCTTTTGTCCAATTACAAATTTTTCAAGAATCCCGCCACTGATATAATTTTGTTGCTCACCACCTGCAGAGGTGGAGTCATCTCATATCTGATATAATCTTTTATCTTTCTGCCAGTTTCAGGAAATCTTCCTCTGACAGAATCGGAATTCCAAGTTCCCGGGCTTTTTTATTTTTTGATGAATTCGAAGTCACATCATTATTGATCAGATAATTTGTCTTACCCGTCACCGAACCGGTTACTTTGCCGCCCAGTGATTCGATCAGATTTTTGGCTTCTCCTCTGTTACTGAAATGTTCCAGACTTCCGGTAATGACAAAGTTCATTCCTGCAAAGATCTGCTCACCGGAAATTTCTTCCTTATTAATATGAAGATATTTCAGCAGATGATCTACTTTTTGATTATTCTCCGGATTACTGAAATACTTTGTCAGACTCTTTGCTATGACCGGTCCGATTCCATCGATCGCACTGATTTCTTCTTCATCTGCTGAACGGATCTTGTCCAGATCATCATCAAAATGCCGACAGATTACTTTTGCATTGGAAAGTCCGATATTTGCGATTCCAAGACTGTAGATTACTTTTGCAAGTGTTGTTTCTTCTGCCTTCTCAATGCTATTCATCAGATTTTCATAGGACTTTTCTCCAAAGCCTTCCATCGTTACGATCTCATCACGAAACTTTTCTATCTCAAAGATATCTCCGAAGTTGTGTATAAAACCTTTTGCAATAAATTTTTCCAGCGTTGCCTCTGACAGTCCGTCAATATTCATGGCATCTCTGCTTACAAACAAAGTAAATGCCTTGATCTTTTTTGCCGCACAGTCCGGATTCATACAGTAAAGTGCCTCTACATCATTTTCCCTGATCACTCTGGCTTCCTGACCACACGCCGGACAGATTTCCGGTATTTCCAGATTACTACTTCGTGTCAGATTCTCAGCAATCTGTGGAATGATCATATTTGCTTTATATACCTGGATCGTATCCCCAATTCCCAGCTGCAGATCTTTCACAATACTCACATTATGCACGCTGGCACGGCTGACTGTCGTTCCCTCCAGTTCGACCGGATCAAATACGGCAACCGGATTAATGAGACCTGTCCTTGAAGGACTCCATTCAATTTCACGAAGTGTCGTCTCCCTCACTTCATCGGCCCATTTAAAAGCAAACGCATTCCGGGGAAATTTCGCAGTACTTCCGAGTGATTCTCCATAGGCAATATCATCATATAATGCAACGAGCCCATCTGATGGAAAATCATTTTTCTCGATCGCATGTGCAAAGTAATCCATTGCTTCGTCCAGATTCTCTCCTGTGACCATACGATATTCTACTACTTCAAATCCCTGTCTTCTAAGCCATTCCATCTGATATTTTCTGGAATTATGCATATCTACATCCTGTGCAGAAACCAGAGCAAATGCATAAAAGCGTACATTTCTTTCTGCCGTGATCTGATTATTCAGCTGTCGAACCGAACCACTGCAGAGATTTCGAGGATTTTTGTACTTTGCATCTACATCTTCGATCGTATCATTGATCTTTTCAAAATCAGAATAAGTAATGATGGCTTCCCCTCTCAGGACCAGTCTGCCCCGGTACGCAATTTTCAGCGGAATGTTCTTAAATACTTTTGCATTATTTGTAATTACCTCTCCCACGGTACCATTTCCTCTGGTAACGGCTTTAAGCAATTCTCCATTTTCATATGTGAGAACGATCGTAAGCCCATCCATCTTCCAGGAAAGCAAGGTTGGATGTGTCCCGATAAACGCTCTTAAAACGTCTCTGTCCTTAGTCTTATCCAACGAAAGCATTGGAGACTCATGCGTTTCCTTTGGCAGTACATCGACTGCCTCATACCCCACATTAACAGTTGGGCTGTCTGCCAGAACGATTCCTGTTTCTTTTTCCATTTTTTCCAGTTGATCGTACAGTGCGTCGTACTCTCTGTTGCTCATGATCTCCCGGTCTTCCTGATAGTATGCCTTTGCCGCTTCGTTCAGCTTCTGCACCAGTTCTTTTATTTGTTCTGCCGCTGATCTTTCCATGCTGTCCTCCTGTTCTGATTACTGTCTCACTGGAAGAATCCCGTATCAGTTCATTCAGTTTCTTCCATTCATCTCCACATATTTCCCGATATTCTCCACATTTCAGGCCGTCCAGTGTAAGATTCATGATACGGATACGTTTCAATGTACATACATGATATCCCAGATATTCACACATTCTTCTGATCTGGCGATTCAATCCCTGTGTTAATATGATAGAAAAGCTTTTATCACCGGTCTTATATACCGTACATGGTCGTGTCACAGTCCCCAGAATCGGGACACCACTGCTCATCTTTCTGATAAAAGTTTCTGTAATCTTTTTGTCCACGGTTACTTCATATTCTTTCTCATGGTAGTTACCTGCACGCATGATACGATTAACCAAGTCACCCTGATTCGTCAGTAAAAGCAGTCCCTCTGAATCTTTGTCCAGACGTCCTACCGGATATACTCTCACCGGATAATCCAGGAACTCTGTTACTGTCGTTTCCTGTCGCTGCTTTTTTGTACTGCACACAATACCCCTTGGCTTATAAAAAAGCAGAAGTACCTGCCTGGTCTCTGCCTTCACCGGTCTGCCATCCAAAAAAACCTCGGCATCTGCTGGAATCCTTTCTCCAGTACCGATTTCTTTTCCTGCAACCGTAACCCGTCCGGCATCTGTCAGCTGGTCTGCTTCTCTTCTTGAACATACTCCTGCCGCACTCAGGTATTTATTTATTCTTATTGTAGTCTGATCTGTTGTTATCCTTTTTTCGTCCATTATTCTATTATATAGTTTTTTCTTTTTGTCCGCAACCGAGACCTTGTTTTTTTTTACCACATATTGTATGATAAAATTATTGTTTTATCATTTCAGATACACAAAGGAGGGAAATTATGTCTGATAAGAAACGACACCTGAATCCCCTGCTGCTTCTGATTGCGATTTTATTGTGTCTGTCTGCAGGATTTTTATTCCGTCGAACTTCTTTTGATGCGAATTACAAAATTCCTGCCAGACATTCCTCTGTAATAAAAAAATCCAAGGTCACACCAACGCCTGTTCTTACCCAGAAACCAAAGGCAAACGTCAGCATTTCTGCTACACCGACCATTACGGTCGAGCCTTCTGTCTCTCCTTCTGAATCCATATCACAAGATGAGACATCCCCGGAGGCAAGCCTTGGAGTCTGGACTTCAAGCGGTAGCAACTGGATGTTTATGGTTGACGGTGTTCCTTACACAGGCTGGCTGATCGATACTGACGGCAAACATTATTTCTTTGATAAAGATGGTATCATGCAGACCGGATGGGTGGATGATAATGGCAAACGTTATTACATGGATCTGGATGGCATCATGCAGACCGGAACGATCACAGTAGATGATCAAAATTATGAACTACAGGCAGACGGTTCTCTAAAAAAATAAACATTGAAAAAGACACAGGATCCATCCCGTGTCTTTTATTCTGTCTAAATATTTTACTGAAGCAATCCACTGTATACATATCCGGTCTGACCATCATATTCAATCTGGATCCAGTCACCTTCCTGTCCCATTTTCTGAACCTGATCCCCTTCGTCAAGACCACCAATAATTTCACTGTCACTATTTGCTTCAGCTCTGACATTACACCCTTCTGTAACTGTCAGCATTGTGCCGTCTGCACTCGTCTCAGAAGAAGAAGTATCTGCTTCTTCACCCAGTCCGTCAAGGAACTGTGCAAGAGCTGTATCATCCTTCTGTGCCTGCTCATATTCTGCCTGCACCTCAGCTGTAAGCTTCTTTACATCTTCATCAGATTTCAGCGAATCCATATAAGTGGAAACTGTTGTGTTCTGTTCAAGGTCACCCAAAATTCTATAGGTACCATCGCTGTCTTTTACAACATAAGAACTCCAAAGAGACGGTGCCGGTGTATCAATCCCCTTACAGATGAAACTTCCTTTCGTATATACAACATACGAATTGTCGTCCATCCCTTTCTTCATATACACTTTGCTGACTTGATATCCTTCAATATAATCCTTTGCATTTGTGATTCTGGATTCATCAGAAGGTGTCAGATTATTTACCAGTGTTCTTAATGTCGTAATATCTTTTTCCCCTAAAGCCTTGTAGTAGCTGTTCATAAGTGCAGTAACTTCTTCACTGCCATCCTCCAAGGGATTCGTGTCTTCTTCTTTCTTCCCGTCGTTTGTCTCCCCATCATCTTCCGGAGAAGAAGGATCATTTCCCTGGCTGTTGTCCTGTGCTGTAGTTTGTTCTCCATCCGAAGTCCCCTTTCCACTTCCGGTGCAAGCACGTATGCTAAAGAACAATACAGCTACGATTATCAAAATCACTCCGCCAAGCATAAAATAGCGAAGGTTATCTGATAACCATTCCCTGAAATTATCCAAGTTCTTGTCCTCCTTAATTATTACTGTTCACTTTGTTCACAGTAACTTACAACGCACCGAGGCAGACCCATTACCTCGTGCAACACACCTGAAGGGAATCGAACCCCCGCACATGGTACCGGAAACCACTGCTCTATCCACTGAGCTACAGGTGCAAGCTTTTACTAAAGCTTTTTATAATATAGCACATATTTGAGTATTTGTAAAGTTTTTGAATTATTCCTACTTTTTCAACTATTAATTCAGATATATGCATCTTGTTTTAATACTACTATTTATACTACTTTCCAGACACGGTAGTTTTCGGTCTGTCCAAGTACATACATAGTCGTCCCCGACAGATATTCATCCAGCTCCCGCGTTGTGGATATAATATAGTCCACTTTACTTCCTCTGACCAGGCTCTGAAACTCTTCCGCCGGAAGAGAATAATCATGATAATAATAGACTGCTACAATCTTTTTCATCCAATCTTTAATCTTTTTCTTCTTCATAAATTTTTCTTCGGAAGTTTTTTCAATCTTCTGAAGTATACGACGACTCACATAAGATCTCACATCTGGATCATACTGTCTGTAAACAAGAAGCAGTCCATCGCTCAGTATTCTTGGCTGCTCAATTCCTTCACTGTGTATAATACTGGAAAGATCCAGAATCTCCTGTCCAACAAAATACGCATTGGTTGCCTTTTTATATGGAAAATCCTCTGTTCCCCTGAAAACAGGAATTCCCAGTGTTACGATCAGCGCAAGACAGATTCCACCTGTCAGGATCCGTACCCCTGTTTTTGCAGATGCAAAAATAAGTAAAGTCAGAGCATAACCTATTGTAATAAAGAAGACAATGATCCACAGAAATCTGACAAAACGTGTTCCAAATCCAAATACATCCAGAAGGACTTTCACGACAAACGGATTAAAGATCGTAAGGCATTCTGTTACAAAAACACCGATAAATAATTTTCGATCTTCTTTTTTTCCAAGAAACCAGATTAGGATCAGCGCCACCGGATAAAGGATCCAAATCGGATTGTTTCCCGTATAGGTCTGGAGGGACTGTATCAGAAATTGTATTGTTTCATTTAAATTTTCCAATCATTCTTCCTCCTTTTATACCAAATGGCTGAGCAGCATCCAAAATATTGACGGCAACAACACAATTATATATCTTTTCAGCAGATGCCACTGTCTTTTCAGTATTCCATCACATAAAACATACGGAAATAATGTAGCTCCGATCATGCATGGCACAATAAACAGCGCAGAATTACTGAACGCAATTCCACCTGTTCCACACAGAAACAGTCCGCACCATGGCCACAGACTCGTCTCCTTTCTGTATATTGCCAGACAGAATCCAAAAATCACAGTCATATACAGATATGCAATGATTGCTTTTCCTTCATAGGTTCGATATGCAAAATACTGAGAAACCCCACCAAGACTGTACGAAAACAAAAGCACCAGATCTGCCAGTATCACAAACACTGTTTTTTCTGCTTCCTTTTTCTTAAAAAATCCATTCGCACACTGATACAGTCCCATCTCAAAAAGAATCACCATCGCAATCGTAAAGCTCCATTTACGTTCCATAAGTGGATGAATATTCAGTACCTGATAAACAATTGCACTCTGCAGCGTATCTGTATTCATAATATAGAACTGCTCCGGTGCCTTCAACAGGACTCCCGAATAAGGTGCCACTCTGTCCAGTGTATTAGAATACACAGATGCCACCGGCAGTCCAATATAATTGTTTGAATCATAAGTTGACAGTGTATTGATATTAAATCCAAGCAACACTGCGAGTCCTACTGCTACCAGCAACAGAATAAGCACGGATATATTCTTTTGCATACTGCCCGGTATTGTCCTGACACTGTCTGCCAGAACTCTCCGTCTTTTCCATATTACAAAGAGAACGAGAAGGATCAGCAGGCATCCCCAGATTACCGTCAGCTGCTTCAGCGAACAGCACAGATATTTCATTGGAAATGCCACAATCTCAAACAGCGTATAATAAAGCAAAAATCCGTTAATACACATAACCGGAAATTTCCCTGACTGGAACTTTTCTGGGACCAGTGCTCCAAACAGCCAGAACATAACAAGATATCCCACCGCCAGCAGGGTTCCCATTATCATATTTGTCATGAATTTTCGTCTGTTCCTTTCTTTTTCAAAATTCCCATCGCTATTTTTTCAGGTGTGATCGGAAGTTCTCGAACCCGTACTCCGGTTGCATTATAAATAGCTTCTGCAAGCGCCGGACATGGTGTATCGATCACAAGTTCTCCGATAGATTTTGCTCCAAACGGCCCACTCTCTTCATAACTGCTTTCAAAATCCACCCGAATCTTTCCGATGTCCATTCTGGTTGGAATCTTATACTGCATAAAGGAGTTATTTCGGATTTTTCCTTTATCGGTATACTGTACGTCTTCAAAAAGGGCCATACCGATTCCCTGCGCAATGCCACCTTCTGTCTGTACACGTGCCAGATTTGGATTGATTGGGGTACCACAGTCAACAACTGCCACGTAATCCAGCACATCTACCTCACCTGTCTCCGTATCCACCTCAACTTCTGCCATGCCAACCATAAACGGCGGCGGTGACAACGGTGAAGAATGCTGTTTGACCACCTGCAGTTCAATATTATTAAAGAAAGTGCCTTTCAACGCCACCTGTTCCAGAGAAACTTTTTTCTCTTCTTCCTCATCCTCATCCACAAATACATACGAACCGTCAAACGCAACCTTATCTACATCTGTTCCCAACATCTGTGCACCAACTTCACATATTTTACCTCGAAGCTCTTTGCAGGCTTTCATGACTGCCATACCTGTCGTATAAGTAGTGGCGGATGCATAAGATCCTGAATCATATGGTGAAATATCAGTATCTACACTGAATACAACAATGTTTTCCATCGGAGTTTCCAGACAGTCAGCCGCGATCTGCGCCATGATCGTATCACAGCCAGTTCCCATATCCGTACATCCAAGTGCAAGAGTATATGAACCATCCTCGTTCAATTTGATATCTGCACCACCAACATCAACACCGGCAATAGAAGATCCCTGCATGGCCATTGCCACTCCGACTCCACGGACTTTACCATTTCCCATATCACGGAATGGATACTTAGAATCCCAGTCCATCATTTCTTTTGCTCTGGCCATACATTTATCCATCGTACAACTCTGTGCATAAGGTACATCCGGATAACCCGGAAGCGGTCCACCTTCAACTGGCATGTTTAATTCCTTGATTCTTACCGGATCCATTCCCATTTTGTGAGCCAGCTCATTTACTGCAGATTCAACAGCAAAAATTCCCTGCGTTGCACCATATCCACGATAAGCCCCTGCTGCCTGCACATTCGTATAAACAACATCAAATGCAAAACGATAAGCTTCTGTGTGTCTGTAAAGGCCAATTGATTTGTGTCCGCTCAGTCCCACTGTAGTAGAACTGTGTTCACCATAAGCCCCCGTATTAGACAACGTATAGACATCAATTGCTCTAATGATACCATTTTCATCTGCACCTGCACGCACGGTAATTTCCATTTCATGGCGTGGTGAAGAGCAGATCATAGATTCATACCTGGAAAAGATCATCTTGGACGGACGACCGGTCTTCCATGTAACAATTGCCGGATAAATTTCACTGACGGAAGTCTGTTTTGCTCCAAATCCTCCACCAATTCGTGGTTTGATAACACGCACTTTGGAGGCCGGAATATCCAGTGCTCTTCCAACAATTCGTCTTACGTGGAAAGGAATCTGCGTAGAAGAAAGTACGATCAGTCTTCCAAAATGATCCATATAACAGGCTGTACGGAAGGTTTCCATCATAGTCTGCTGGTTCGCTCTGGTATGATAAGTATGTTCTACTGTGTATTTGCATTCGCTGAGCACCTTGTCCACATCTCCATGCTCTTCCAGTGCAGTTGCACACAGATTTCTCTTATGGTCTCCACCAAGCGGAATCTTTAGTTTCCAGTCTTCTTCCGGATGTACAAGAATCGGATTATCTTTTGCTTTATGCATATCCAATACTGGTGCTTCCACTCGATATTGTACCTTAATTCTTTTTAATGCTTTGTCTACTGCATCTTCTGTCTCTCCTGCTACAATTGCAACCGCATCTCCGATAAATCGAACATGACGATCCAGAATCAGGCGATCATCCGGGCTCATTTCCGGTGCAGTTTGTCCTGCCAGAGTAAAACGCTTCTGTGGAACATCTTTATAAGTAAGAACACATGCGATACCTGCAACTTTTTCTGCATTTCCGGTCTTGATCTCTTCTACCCATGCATTTGCATGCGGACTTCTTAATATCTTAACGATCAGGCAGTCCTTTGGTGCCAGATCATCCGTATAAACTGGTTTTCCTGTCACCAGCGACATTGCGTCTGTTTTACGTACAGGCTGATTTACATATTTCATTTTTATGCGTCCTCCTGTGCTTTTTTATATTTTAAAAACTTGAGGATACTTGTTGTCTGAGAAACAAACCCGGAACATCTGCACAGATTTCCGGCAAGATATTCCTTAATCTGTTCTTCCGTCGGCTCTTTGATCTCATGAAGCATGGCAAATACATTCATAATAAATCCAGGATTACAGAAGCCACACTGTTCTGCGCCCTCATTTGCAAGAAAGCTCCCGAATTCCTGTGCTTCTCTCTGCATTCCTTCCATCGTCACTACTTTTTTTCCATCAATACGAGCAGCCAATGTGGAACATGAAAGAATCGGTCTGTCTTCAACCAGCACTGTACAAAGTCCACAGTTTGCAGTTTCGCAGCCTCTTTTGACGCTGTAACATCCTTTTTCTCTCAAAAAATCAATCAGCAACATTCCAGGCTCAATTTCTTCCTGTCGGTAAACTCCGTTCAGCCAGAAACTAATATTCATTCTTCATTCCTCCTACTGCTTCCCAGGTTCTTCTTATCAATACCTTTACCAGAAGAGTCCTGTATTCTGCGGAAGCCCGCATATTACCTGCTGTAGTCACATGTTCTGCCGCATATTCAGCAAACTTTTCAATCGCTTCTCTGCGCTGTTTGTTGGTCATATGCTTGAAATTTTTAAGGATACTTTCCTTATCTTCCACAACAACCGCACGTGCTGGTCTTGCGCCAATAACAGTTCTCGCTTCCTCACCGATCAGCGACGCCGTACAAGTCAGTACCGGAAAATCCGTCTTTGAATTTCGCTGACTCATATAACAGACAAGCAACGGCTGTTTACGTACAATGATATTCACAAGAATATCATTATCTTTTTTGCGGTTTACAAATTCTGTCAGTGGAATTCTTCCTGCATCATACAATTCCACCCATGTATCCATTGCCAGAAACATTGTCAGTACATCTGAGAATCCATACCGTCCCCAGATACTTCCTCCAATTGTTGCACAGTTTCGAAACTGTACGCCAACTATATGACGCAGACTTTCTCTGACTGCTCCATGTGTATACTCATTCAGTCTCTTATTTATTTCAAGTTCTCTCAACGGTGTCATGCAGCCGATCACAAACTCATCATCTGTTTCCTGCACTGTATCCAACCCCAGGCCGGAAAGATCGATTGCTGTAGAAATATTACGATTTCCCATCTTCAGCCAGACCATACCGCCAAGAACCAGTGCTGTTTTTTTCTGATTCAGTTCATACGCTTCTGCAATGCTTTTTACTTTCACATAGCTCTTAATCTTTAGCATCTGTGTACCGATTCCTTTCTTCTCATCCAAACTTCAATATGTATAGGCATACGTTATCTAATTTTAGCAGAAATTTTTTCATTTTTCCATAGAAACAATTTATTCTGTGAAACATGCATAAAAAAGCCCTGTCCCTGCCAACAGTTTTTACAACTAACTGTTGAAAAGGAAAGGGCTGTTCTGATTATGATTATGATTATCGGTTGTTGATTGCAGTTACCAACGCATCAATGGATGCACGAATGATATCCGGATCAACGCCAGCACCCCAGGAAAGTGTTCCGTCCGGTTTCTGGATACCTACATATGCGATTGCCTTGGAACTACTGCTCTTTTCGAGTGCATGCTCCTGATAGGTTACCAGTGTAAATTTCATTTCGTATGCTTTCTTCAGTGCATTGCTGACTGCATCCAGGCGTCCGTTTCCGGTTGCCTCTGTAGTAATAGTCTTTCCGTTAAAGGTAGATGTTACCTGTGTCGTAATGCCTCCATCTTTCTGTTGGAAATGCACTTCATCGATACTATATGGTTCTACAACATTCTCAAATGTAGATTTAAACAGATTAAAGATTTCATCTGGATGGAGTTCTTTATGACAGTGATCGGAAACAGCTTTTGCTGCATACCCCATAGCTTCACGCATCTTAGGCGGCAGGTTCAGGCCGTATTTTGTTTCCAGGATATAGCCAACTCCACCTTTACCCGACTGACTGTTGATACGAATAACATCTGCATCGTAGTTTCTTCCAACATCAGTCGGATCGATCGGCAGATATGGTACCGTCCAGCGATTCGGATCTTTTTCATCTCTCCAGTGCATTCCTTTTGCAATTGCATCCTGATGAGATCCTGAGAATGCCGCAAATACCAATGCTCCACTGTATGGACTTCTTTCATCCACTTTCATTCCGGTACATGCTTCGTATACTTCACAGATATGTGGCATATCAGAGAAATCCAGTTCCGGATCAACTCCCTGTGCAAACATATTCATGGCAAGTGTCACTACATCCACATTTCCTGTACGCTCTCCGTTTCCAAACAGCGTACCTTCTACTCTGTCTGCACCAGCAAGCAGACCAAGTTCAGAATCTGCAACGCCACATCCACGGTCATTATGTGGATGCTGAGAAAGAATTACATTTTCACGGTATTTCATATTCTCACTCATGTATTCAATCTGACTCGCATACACATGTGGCATAGACAGTTCTACAGTTACAGGCAGATTAATGATTGCCTTATTCTCCGGTGTTGGCTGCCATACATCAAGAACTGCATTACATACTTCCAGTGCATATTCAGGTTCTGTTCCGGTAAAACTTTCCGGGCTGTATTCAAACTGGAAATTTCCCTCTGTTTCATCAGCCAGTTCTTTCAGAAGCTTGGCACCATCGACAGCAATTTTCAGGATCTCTTCTTTTGATTTTTTGAATACCTGCTCACGCTGTGCTACAGATGTTGAATTATAGACATGCACGATTGCCTTCGGCGCACCTTTGACCGCCTCAAAAGTCTTACGGATAATGTGTTCTCTTGCCTGTGTCAGAACCTGAATCGTTACATCATCCGGAATAAGATTCTGCTCGATCAGTGTACGTACAAATGTATACTCTGTTTCAGAAGCTGCCGGAAAACCTACCTCAATTTCTTTAAATCCGATTTTTACAAGAAGTTTGAAAAACTCGATTTTCTGTTCCAGACTCATCGGAATGACCAGTGCCTGGTTTCCGTCACGAAGGTCTACGCTGCACCAGATCGGAGCTTTGTCCACATATTCCTTCTCTGCCCATTTCATACATTTCATTGGCGGCATATAATACTGTCTCTGGTATTTTGTTACGTTTTTCATGTTTTTTCCTCCTGTTTCTCTAACATATAAATTCTCTATATGTTTTCTGTTTCTGAACAAAAAAAAATCTCTCATCTCTACAGACTACTGTAAGAGACGAAAGACATCTGTCTTCGCGGTACCACTCTTATTTATGAACGGTTCATACACTCATGGGATACGGAATATTTTGTATAATTCTTATATCCTCTCCATATAACGGTGGATACCGTCTGCGCCTACTTTCCAGATATTCGGGAGTTCGGACAGATGCTCCAAGGCGAGTTCCATGACTTCTTTCTACTGTCTCACACCACCCGACAGCTCTCTGTGCTCCGGTCCTCATGTACTATTCCTCATCAAAGCATTTTGCATATTTTGTCGATGACTAAAGACTAACATGTCCACTGCTCCTTGTCAAGAGTGAATTTTTGTCTCAGTCTTTCTGGTTCAATCGGGGCAACAGGATTTGAACCTGCGACCTCACGGCCCCCAGCCGTGCGCGCTACCAAGCTACGCCATACCCCGATGGATGTTATTATAACAATCCGTTTTTTATTTTGCAACTATTTTTTAGATTGAGAGAGGGCAGATGCCCCTCTCTCATGATACCGGAACTATATTTGTAACTACATCTGTATGACTGTAACGATCATACCTTGTTTTCTTATTTTTAAAAGTTAACGCAGCTTTTCTCTGCGCCATGCTTATCGAAACAATTCCTGTTTTATCAGAAGCTGTCACATTGGCTGTATCCGGTAAAATATACTCAAACTGATAGCGCAATGTCGGCAACTCACTGACCGTATATGTGCCTGGCTGAATTCCGGTAAAAGAACATTTCATCACTGCATCTTCTCCTGCCATTGCATATTTTCCAGGTTTAAATTCCACATATTTTTCATAAACATGTGTTGCTCCCAACTGATCTTTTCCCGTTATTCTGAATCGAAATACCGGGTTTCCGTGTGCCCACGTGATATCTGCTTCTCTGATTCTTTTTGTCACAGTGATCTCGCCATCAGTAAGCACTGTATTTCCTTTTACCCACGACTGATTTGTATTCTGCGTGTCCTGCATCCTGTCTGAAACAATTGTTCTCGATGCCGTATTTTCAATCGCATAAAACTCATTCGATCTCTGATAATGATTATGCGAATCAATTTCCTGGTTGCTTCCTGCCTGCACTTTTATCCTGAAATAATACGTCACATTGTTATATGCTTCGTCTGTTTTAAGGAAATTAGAATCAGCACGAAAAACAATCGTATTGGAACGATTTTCAATATAAAAAAAACGAGTCACATCATTTCCCAGTGCAGTCATAACGCTGGCACTTCGATATTTCAGACAGGAATCCAGAACATCTTTTAATTCAAAAGAACTGTAATTTCCCGGAAGAAGCTGCTGTCTGATCACATAATCAAAGTTTTTTCCCTCTGTGATCTCATATGCCGGATCATTATCTGTGAATGTATGCCTTGCCATGGAATCAAAGGAAGCATTTTCATCTCCAACCCTTTTTTCGGGTCCCGGATTCGGTTCATAGCTTCCAATCGTCTGCCCCGTTGAAAGGTAAAATGCATTCTGCGCGCCTGTACTGTTTTTCCATGAATCCTGTGCCAGCCAGTTGATAATAAAAGAACCATTAAAGTCCAGCTGACACCAGCCCTCCACATCATCTGTAGTTATATTTCCTCCATCTGCTTTTCCACGTATCTCACGAAATGCATTTCCATTTGCTGTCGTTCCCTCTGTTGTTCTCAGATAATCATAACCACTCCTGAGGTATATATGATCAACGCCCCAACTGTCATATGTCCGGATTCCCTGCCCACTGTCCAGATCTACTGCCGTTATATGTCCTTTGGGATAAATCTGCACACTTGTATTATGCTTCAGGAATTCAAACTGAAATCTTACTGTTCCAACTGAAATGGTATTAAATGCAATTCTGTCTTTGTAAAACAGCACACATGGTGTAATCTTTGTTTTATCTTTTCCAACATGGTCATTATTCACGGTTCCCCAGGCCGGTACGGTCACTTTCAGATCTACGATCTGTCCCTGATACTCGCCTACATTGCTATAGATTGCTGTAATGGCATCCGTATTACTTGTATTACCAATTGCGCAGGCATAAAAACTCTGACAATATTCTGTCGTATATCCCTTATTGTCTCCAAACCAGTTGTGTATTTTATTGTTCAGGCTGTCGTTTTTTCTGCTTATATAAGAAAGCTGTGTAACTCCTTTTCGAAAAGCATAGGTAAAAGCATATTCCGGTCGCATTTTGTAATTTGGTCCTACCCATTCTACGGGAATACCACTTCCTGCATATGTAGCAATTGATTTTTCATTATCCATGAAAAGATCTTCTTCTCCCATTTCAGCATTCAGTTCCAGCTCCTGTTCTGGATTCTCTTCTACTTCAGCATCTATGTTCTCCTGTTCTTCTTCAAAAGAAATTTCTGTCTCTTCTTTTGCTTCTGATGGATCTTCCTCAGCTTCTGTATCACTTTCGGACAAATCAATTCCTTCATTTTCTGTATTTTCTTCGTTGTCTTCGGATGTCGAATCATCACCATCTTTCATTTCTGTCTGGTTTTGCGAAATATCATCTTCCACACCATCTGCCTCCATACTGTTTTCCCACAGCCTGTCTTCTGCAGATGCCTGAACTCCTGCCATCGCAGAAAATGTCAGCACCGAAGCCAATATGATTCCCGCTATTTTTTTCTTCATGATTCGTTTCCTCCTTTAAAGCATCTGATACACAAAGTGATCGCTCCGGAACCCAGAAGAAGAATGAGAAGTACCAACGGTTCAGAATCATCTCCTGTCCTGACGGGATTTTTTCTCCGTGTTTTTATATCTTTTTCTTGTGCAGCTCCACCAGCACTCTCACTGCCCACACTCTCATAAGAAGAGAATTCTTTTTTTTCATTTTCTTTTACCGCAAATATCCATGTGATATCTGTTTTTTTCAATGCATACGCATTATCCCATTCCCGTGGAATTTCAAGCTGAAACTCCAGCCTTCCTTTCTGCCCGCTTTTAAATTTTCCAAGAGATCTCGCCTTTGCAAGTTCAGCAGCATCAAGAGTTCCTTTATAAAGAATTTTTTTGTTTTGACTTATTTCAAAACGAACTTTTTTCAACATATTCATCTGTTCTTCTGATCTTCCATCCGTATTCGTCTGAAAAAAGAGTTCGGCTTCCTGATCTGTTGTGTTTGCAATCTGAACAGCATCCTTCAGTATATCTCCTGGCATGGCAGATTCCAGGTTTGTAAAAAAATCATCCGGTACAGCAATCAATTTGTGTGCTTTTCCATTAAATTCTACAGATAATTTTGTATTGCCTTTTTTACAGGTCAGTGTACCATCCTGCTCATGCACACATTTCTGTATCACCTGATTTCCCCATGGTGACATTGCACTGAAATCCGGTTTGAAATTAGCAGCCTGAATCGCATCAGCCTGAATATCCACTGCAATTTTCTGTTTTGCATGTTCTTCCGTCCAGGTATCTGGGATTGAAATATTCTGAAACAGATCTGTGCTCTCCTGTTTTTTCAATACTTTCGTGTAATAATAATATTCTCCACGTTTTACCCATTCACCTGAGATTCCTCCAATGTTTTCATCTTTCAGGCGTTCCAGTTTTCCGTTTTCCCCGGCATATGTGATTCTGGCCCTGATCCAGCAGGGAAGTGCATTGTTTTTAATTCTCGGTATTTTGGATATCGTCTGACCGGGAACCACCTCCGATGGCTGCGTATACTTTACCTCGCCCTTTCCCTTCCTGGCATATTCCGAAATAGATATACTGACATCTCCCACGGAAATATGATTCACTACATCAAGCCTGTCCGAAAAAGATGCGAATACCGCCGCTGCCGAAAGGATAGCCGTCAAAAGAAAACCTGTTATGATTTTTACTGATTTTCTCATATTTTCACCTGCCTTTTATAATTCACCAGTATAATACTCCCAGGCTTTCTGATAATTATCAAACGGTCTTGCTTCTACCGATTCCTGATATACATGTATTTGGAATTCATTCAACAGTTTCCAGTATTTTTTTTCAACTCTGGCATGATCAATAAGAAATCCTGTGCAAAGCTGTGTTGTTGACTCACCTTCCCTGAGGATCTTTTTGTAATAATAAAATCCATCATCTCCGTAAATCCAATTTTCGCTATCTGTATTTTTCATAGTAACAGCTTTTCCAATATCGCTGTTTGAATATCCGACAGCCACACGTACATAACAGTCTGTACCGGTCTGGTTCTGTCCGGAAGGATTGTTTGACACCCATATTTTCTTGGCTATGTCAATATCCTTATCCGGAACGATCGTGGGTGGATTCGGAAAGTCCTCTCCAATTTCTGATGAAATATTTCCTGGTGTCACAATATTTACAGCCTTATCATATGCAGACTGATAAGCAGCGGTTCCCTGCACTCCGACAAGGACTCCCAGCAAAATCCCCATACCGGCAAATATTCTTTTTTTGCCTGTCATATGTTATCACCTGCTTTCCACATTATTATTCTGTAACTTGTCCCGGCTGGTTTTTGTTCTGATCTACATATTTCTGATATGCACTTCTTGCCTGTTCAACCACATTCTCAGCATCACCTCCGGTGTAGGATGCCTGGATTGCATAAGCTCTTACCGGAATTTCCAACTGCTGACCATCCAGCTGTCCTTCAATGATATTCAGGAATTTCACCGTGTCAAATAGCGATTCTGTTGTTTCCTGCGGTTTCAGAATTTTATTATACGCAAAAACATATACCTGATTATTTCCAACCTTCTGTGAATTCAGTTTTGTCCAGCTGGCTTTTGACTGAAATGAAAAAAGTTCCTGTACCCTTTTTTCCAGCCGGCTTCCATTATCTGCCGCCGCAATCACATTTGCTGTCGGTATTGAAACTTCCAGATATGCATAAGCATCATTAATTCCGGTATTTTTAATCCTTGGATCTTTACTGATTACCTTTCCCGGCTCTATCTTTTTATGGTCATCAGGTTTCCAGTTATCTTCTGTCAGTTCCACATCTACCTTTCCTACTGTAAACTGATTGGAAACCTTATCATAGTCTGTCAGATATGCGGATACTCCACCAACTGAAGCCAGACATAAAACACCTGTCAGAAGTAAAATTTTTTTCATGTTATTTTTCATAGATTCTTTCTGCGCTTTTTCTGCTGCGCTCTCCTTTCCATTGTATAAGCAGGAAAAACATTTCCTGTAAGATCATGACTGTCAGTATTCCAAATATCGTTCTCTGTCTGACAAATACTGCTGCATAACCAAGACAGGGAAGCGAAAATATCACTTTACCTATAATCTGATCTGCAGTCACAACCGTCGGATCTTCCCTATTGTTTGCATCACCTTTTGTTACATATCCTTTGTGTTCTTTTCGGATCACTCTGTGTGTCACTCTGGTTTCACCGACCTGATAAGTAACAATATCACCAATTTCCGGTCTTCGTTCCTTCGTATCCGTAAAAACGATTCCTCCTGTTCTCAGTACCGGCTCCATTGACCCTGACATGATCGAATCAACAGAAATACCAATCTGTGGAAGAAGCAGCAACATCACACCCAATATCCCGATCAGTGTAAAAAAAATTCTTCCGGCTTTTTCTGCCGTTCTCATATTTCTCCTTTCCTGTGTTATTTTGTAAATCTAAAATGGATTGTTTGCAGATCTGCATGAATTGATAAAAAGATTGTCTTAAGATGCCTTTATCTTATGCTCTGTGGCATTAAATGTCAATAAAATTCGTTCGTCATATTCTGACAGAAGATTCAAGAATGCCCTCGGCATTCTTGCTGCGAGATGCACGTCATGCAATGCATGACATATTCTTCTGTGCATCTCTGCAATCCTGCCGGAGGCTATATCAGATGGGAGATTGAATCCCACCACTGATATAATTTTGTTGCTCACCACCTGCAGAGGTGGGAGTCATCTCACATCTGATATAACAAAAAACGACATGTCCAACAAAAATTGAACATGCCGTTTCTATAATCGTATTTAATACGTGAACCTCAAACTCCGTTACACTTCGTTTGAGTAGCGTAAATTTCCTTACGAAAATTTACTTAGTTGTTGATCAGTTTGTCTTCGCCATTCCAGCTGTACAGTTTACGGATTTCTTCACCAACTTTTTCTGACGGATGTTCAGAAGCAAGTTTTCTCATTGCTTTGAAGTGAACCTGTCTTCCAGCGTCAGACATATCAAGCAGGAAGTCTTTTGCAAATGTACCATCCTGGATATCTGTCAGGATCTGTTTCATTGCCTTCTTTGTTTCTGCTGTAACGATCTTCGGTCCTGTGATGTAGTCACCGTATTCAGCTGTGTTGGAGATAGAGTATCTCATTCCCTTGAATCCAGACTGATAGATCAGGTCTACGATCAGTTTCATTTCATGGATACATTCGAAATATGCATTTCTCGGGTCATATCCAGCTTCGCAAAGAGTTTCGAAACCAGCCTGCATAAGTGCAACAACACCACCACAGAGAACTGCCTGCTCACCGAAGAGGTCTGTTTCTGTTTCTGTACGGAATGTTGTTTCAAGAAGACCAGCTCTTGCTCCACCAATAGCAAGACCATATGCAAGTGCTCTGTCAAGCGCTTTTCCTGTATAGTCCTGTTCTACTGCAACCAGACAAGGAGTTCCTTTTCCAGCCTGATATTCGCTTCTTACTGTATGTCCTGGTGCCTTTGGTGCGATCATAGTAACATCTACATTCTTTGGTGGAACGATACATCCAAAATGAATGTTGAAACCATGAGCGAACATCAGCATGTTACCCTCTTCAAGGTTTGGCTCGATGTCTTTTTTGTACATATCTGCCTGTTTTTCATCATTGATCAGAATCATGATGATATCTGCCTGTTTTGCAGCCTCTGCTGCTGTATATACTTTAAAGCCCTGCTCTTCGGCTCTCTTCCAGGACTTACTTCCTTCATACAGACCAATAATGACATTGCAGCCTGATTCTTTTAAGTTAAGTGCATGTGCGTGTCCCTGGCTGCCATAGCCGATAATTGCAATGGTCTTACCATCCAATAATCCTAAATTACAGTCTTCCTGGTAAAAAATCCTGTTTGCCATCTTTGTTTCCTCCTAAGCTATTTGTAAAATAATATTTATCGTTAAAGGGCAGTACCCCTTAGCAAACTAAAAACAGTATGTAAAATATCCTACAGGAATTTTACATCACTGGCACCTCTGGAAAGTCCTGTGATACCAGTTCTTGCAAGTTCAAGTATCTCATATTCACCAAGGAGATCAATAAAAGCACCTAACTTACTCTTACTTCCTGTCATCTCAATGACCAGAGAAGTCTTCCCAACATCAATGACATTGGCACGAAAAATATTTGCAATAGAAATGATTCCCTCCCGCTGCTCCGGTCTGGCTGCAACTTTGACAAGAACCAGTTCTCTGCTCACACTGTTATCAGGCTCAAGAACCTTGATGTCTCTTACATCAACCAGCTTCGCAAGCTGTTTGGTAATCTGTTCCAAAATCATGGAATCACCACTGCATACAACAGTCATTCTGGAATAACGTTCATCCGCAGTCACGCCGACTGTCAGGCTGTCAATATTATAACCTCTGCGGCTAAACAGTCCGGAAATACGGCTCAGTACACCTGCAGTGTTATCTACTAACAGGGACAAAATTCTCTTCTGCATAACGCACCTGCTTTCAACACTTTAAACTTGTAAACAATTCCATTGTAAAATTGTTTGCATGTTTTTTATTATAGCAACATTAAATCGTTTGTCAACGAAAAATTTTGTATACATTGCATTTTTTTGACATTTTATGCATTTTTATACAAGATATTTTTTTCGTAAGACTTCGATGTTTTTGGGATTCATATAAAGAGCCTTTTTCATAAACATATCCATGGAACCAAAATCTTTTTTTATTGTTTCAAATACGATATCCAGATACTCTTCCTTGACTCTGTAAAACAGACGTATCTTATCCATGACCTGATTGTCCACGATCATTTTGGTTTCAAGAAAACGAATCATATATTCCATTTCTTTATCCAGATACATGTTTGTTTTCATAAAATCCTCGTAAATCGTTTTTTTCGGTACTCCCAATGCGCAGAGAAGAAGAGCGGTTCCTACACCGACACGATCTTTACCTGCACTGCAGTGCCAGAGCACAGCTCCCTCATTCTGATGCAGAAGTACATCCAGAAAACGTGCATACTGTTTGATGCTGTATTCATCATGAACCAATGATTCATATTGCTTCAGCATGAATTCTTCAGGAATTTCTTTAAAATTCCTCAGAAGTTCTGTCGGGCTTCCTAATCTGGTAATTCCCAGTGTTTCCTCGTCAACGATCGGAATCTCATGATATTGTACACCCTCAATAATAGTATCCGGCTTTTCCAGACATTCCATCCGGGTTCTGAAATCCACAACCGTAGAAAGATGATATTCATGTGTCAGCATATCTTGATCCGTAATAGATATATGATACAGACTTCCGCTACGAAGAAGGCGTTTCGGCAGAATATGTCTGCCATCCTCTGTTTCTAATGCACCAAGATCTCTGGTATTCGGAAGACTTTGCATCGGAATCCGGCTTCCCTGAGGAAACCCTGTTACCATCTGAGGATTCAGGGCCCGCATAAGCTGTATACAGTTCTGTATCTCCCTGTCCGTCATCTCAAACTGATATCTTTTCTTTCTTCGTGTAATGATCACCAGTGAACTGGTACTGTATTGCTTCTGTGCCCCACCTTCTACGCCTTCTTTTCGTTTGTATGCCCAGATGATATCTTTGCACGGCAGATAATTCATCATCATATGTTTGGAAAAAATAAAGTTGCCATCCTCTATTCTTATTTTCCCGTATTTCATAATCTCTCCCTCTATATAACTCTACTGTACACTGTATTTACACTGCTCAGATAAGTCCAAGTTTTGTAAGCCCGTTTTGAATTCCATAGTGGAACATATCTGTTGTAACATAATCTGCCAGTTCCCTGATTTTAGGCGAACCATTACCCATAGCAACTTTTGTGGACGCATATTCAAACATAGAAAGGTCATTGTTGCTGTCTCCAAATACTACGGTATCTTCCCATTCTATTCCAAAGCTCCTGCACACCGCTGCAATTCCAACTGCCTTATTGCATCCCTTTGGAACCAGTTCGACCGTAGTTCCGACAAATGCATTATTTTCATGACGGATCACATCATAGTATGGAGACAGTTCTCTGCAAGCCTGATCCGCATCACATCCGTCCTGCATCTTGGCACTGATCTTATTGATATGCATACAGTGTTCATTGCCTCTGATCGGACGCCATTTTGGTCCAAGAGCTTCTGTGATCAGATCCGCATACCAGTTTACCTCTGTGGTATATTCATCTTTGTCATAATACATATAATCTGCACCTTCCATTACTGGAATCAGTCCATATTTTCGAAGAATCTCCACAGACTTTTCAGCTACTTCCGGCGTCATTTCATTGTTATAAAGTCTTTTTCCATCTTTTTCAATCGTAGCACCACATGCGCTGATCATCCCTGTAAATGGAATCCGTTCAAGATACCACGGCACAAATGCACGGCTTCTGCCCGTACACAGCCATGCTTGATGCCCGTTTGCAATCAGTTTCTTAATTGATTCTATCGCACTGTCTGGTACTCCTTTTTCTATATCACAGATTGTCCCATCTGCATCAAAAAAAACTGCTTTTTTATCGCTCATCATTCTGTCCTTCTTTTCGTTCTGCCATTTCTTCTGCATAATATTTCATCCAAAACTTTTACGCAAAAAGTTCTTCTGCTGCTCTGACCAGGTATTCGGTATCCTTCACGCCGGCGGTCTCATATGGTGAATGCATGGCCAGCTGAGGCAGACCGATATCCACCGTATTCATCGGGACCTGCGTATTGGAAATATTTCCCAGAGTTGAGCCCCCTGCAATGTCAGAACGGTTTACAAAAGTCTGATATGGTACACCGGCTTTTGTACACAACTCCTTAAATAGCGCTGCTGATACTGCATCGGTACAGTATTTTTGATTTGCATTAAATTTAATGACAATTCCCTTGTTCAGTACCGGATGATTGGTCGGATCTGTCTTATCCGTATAGTTCGGATGAAGTGCATGTGCATTATCCGCAGAAACCATAAAACTTCCAGCCAATGTCATCAGATATTCTTCGTAAGTCCTTCCAAGTCCCATATTGATACGAAGAAGCGTATCTTTCAGGAATGTTGACGCAGCTCCCTGCTTTGTTCCGCTTCCGACTTCCTCATTATCCATCACACAATGCACTGCAATTGATCCATAATTCTGCGCACGAAGCAATCCTTCCATGGAAGCAAATGCACACTGCAGATCATCCAGACGTGCAGATGAAACAAATTCCCTGTCCGCACCCCAGACAGTTCCCGGCATGCGATTATATAAAAACAGATCATGACTGATAATGTCTTCCTTTTTGATGCCAACCTGTTCAGCAATGATTTCAAGCAATGTCCGATCTGTATTTCCCGCTGCAAATAATGGCTGAAGATCTTTCTGTGGATTATAAGCCACACCATTATTCGCTTCACGATTCATATGGATTGCGAGATTCGGAATCATTACCAGATCACGCTTTATATCTACCAGTTTTTCTTCCAGTCCGTCATTTCTGCGGATGATCACTCTTCCAGCAACCGAAAGTGGTCTGTCAAACCATGGTGCCATCAACATTCCGCCATATTTTTCCACATTTAGTTTTACATAACTGTTATCCACTTTTATTTCCGGATTTTCCTTGATCTTAAAAGATGGTGAATCGCTGTGACTCGCCATGATATGAAATACTCTGGATTCCTTTTCCGGGATACAGAAAGCAATCAGAGCAGAATGATTTCTGGTCACCAGATATTTTCCTCCCGGAACCAGCTTCCAGTATTCTTTTTCCGAAAGCACTTCAAATCCATTTTCTGTTAATCTCTTCTGCATTTCGTCCACTGCCTGAAATGCTGTTGGACTTTTCTCTATAAAATCAAGCAGTTTTTCTGTTGTTTCTATGTACATCTATTACAACTCCTTTGACCGGTATCCGGTTGTATTTCATAAAATCCGGCTACGTTCTTGATAAAAAATATATGCATTAAGATTATACGGTATATTTTTTTCTATGGCAACGAAAAAGAGGCAGTTTGTCAAAAACCACCTCTTTTGAAGCTTTTTCGCTCTATTCTTTATACAAATTTATAAGGCCTTGATTCTTCTAAGTGCCTCCTGTGTATTCTCATAGCTTCCGAACGCAGTCAGTCGGAAGAAGCCTTCGCCATGCGCTCCAAAGCCTGAACCAGGAGTTCCTACTACATGTGCATTTTCAAGAAGATAATCAAAGAAATCCCAGGAACTCATATTGTTTGGTGTCTTCAGCCAGATATATGGAGCATTTACGCCACCGGATACAGAATATCCAGCCTTTTTAAGTCCGTTATAGATCGTATGGGCATTTCTCATATAATATGCAACCTGTTCTTTCAGCTGTGCTTTTCCTTCTGGTGAATAAACAGCTTCACCTGCGCGCTGTACGATGTATGGTGCACCATTAAATTTTGTTCCATGACGTCTTGCCCACAGATCATGCAGTGCAACGCCTTCTCTTACCAGATCTTTCGGAACAACCGTAAATCCAAGGCGAACACCTGTAAATCCGGCATTTTTGGAAAAGCTGCGCAGTTCGATCGCACAGGTGCGTGCACCTTCACACTCATAAATACTGTGCGGAACATTTTCTTCTGTAATATATGCTTCATAAGCGGCATCGTAAATGATCACAGAACCATTTTCATTTGCATAATCTACCCATTCCTGCAGTTTATCTTTTGTGATTGCTGCACCACTTGGATTATTCGGAAAACAGAGATAGATCAGATCCGGTGTCTCTACAGGCAGTTCCGGAAGAAATCCATTTGATTCCAGGCAAGGCATATAGATCACACCATCAAAGTTTTCGTTTTTCTTATTATAATCACCGGTGCGTCCTGCCATGACATTCGTATCTACATATACAGGATATACCGGATCGCAGACTGCAACTTTGTTCTCTGTTCCAAAAATTTCCTGAATATTTCCGGAATCACTCTTTGCACCGTCAGATACAAAGATTTCATCCGCACTGATCTGGCAGCCGCGTGCCTCATAATCATTTTTTACGATTGCACTTCTTAAAAATTCATATCCAAGATCCGGTGCATAGCCATGAAATGTCTCTGCATGAGCCATCTCATCTACAGATTTGTGGAGTGCATCTATGATCGCCGGAGCCAGAGGCTGTGTGACATCACCAATACCAAGACGGACGATCTGAACATCCGGGTTTGCTTCCTGATAGGCAGCTACTTTTTTTGCAATTGTAGAAAAAAGATAACTGCCTGGTAATTTCAGATAATTTTTATTAACCGTTACCATAATATTTATTCTCCTGTAATTTACTGATTTTTTCTTTTTTCAACTTCTTTGACAAGTGCCTCGCGTACTGCATCCGGACTTGCCTTACCTTTCAGTTCGCGCATCATCTTTCCAACAAAGAAACCAAAGACTTTTTCTTTACCGCCAAGCAGCTCCTCAAGTGGTCCCGGGTTCTCATCCAGGATCTTCTGAAGAGTATCATTGAGCAGACCGGTATCTTCAACGATCTTCAGACCATGTTCCTCAATGTAACTTACCGGATCAATATCTTCTTCGAAAACTTTTTCAAAAACTTTCTTTGCATTCTGTGCGCTGACTTCTTTCTTTTCCACTATCTGGATCAGATCAGCCAGATGCTCCGGTGTAAAGGAAACTTTTTCCACATCCAGAGCTTTATCCTTGGTCAGACGGAGAACTTCTCCCATAAACCAGTTTGCTGCTTTTTTCGGGCTGCCGCAAAGTTTTGCCACTTCCTCAAACAACATGGACAGATGTCTGGATTCCGTAAGGATTCCTGCATCATATGCCGGAAGATCATATTCAGACTGATAGCGAAGCTGTTTTTCTTCACGAAGTTCCGGCTGTGATTCACGCAGCTCTTCAATCCATGCATCGGAGATATGGATTGGCGGAAGATCCGGATCTGGGAAATAACGATAATCTTTTGCATCTTCTTTGGAACGCATTGCATGAGAAGATTCTTTGTTGTCATCCCAGCGACGTGTTTCCTGTACAACAGCTCTGCCCTCTTCGATCAGTTCGATCTGACGTTCTCTTTCTCCTTCAATCGCTCTTGCAATTGCTTTGAAAGAGTTCAGGTTTTTCATCTCAGTTCTGGTTCCGAACGCTTCACTTCCTACCTCACGCACAGAAAGGTTGACATCTGCACGCATAGATCCTTCCTGGAGTTTACAGTCAGATACACCAAGATACTGCATCATACAGCGAAGTTTTTCCAGATAGGCAATAACTTCCTCTGAACTTCTCATATCTGGTTCAGATACGATTTCGATCAGCGGAACACCACTTCGGTTATAATCCACAAGGGAACAGTCTTCCCATTCATCATGGATCAGTTTGCCGGCATCCTCTTCCATATGCATCTCATGGATACGTACCTTTTTCTTTCCGGCAGATGTCTCAATCTCTACCCAGCCATCATGACAGATTGGCAGATACAGCTGAGAAATCTGATAGTTCTGCGGGTTATCTGGATAGAAATAATTCTTTCTGTCAAATTTGCAATACTGATTGATCTGGCAGTTTGCTGCGATTCCTGCTTTGAGTGCAAATTCTACTACTTTCTTATTCAGTACCGGCAGAGACCCCGGCATACCGGTGCAGACCGGACAGGTATGTGTATTCGGTGCTCCCCCGAATTCCGTGGAGCATCCGCAGAAAATTTTTGTTTTTGTCGCAAGTTCTACATGGACCTCAAGGCCAATGACTGTTTCATACTGTTTCATGCCTTTTTGCCTCCTTTCTCCGGAGCAGGGAAAGCGCCCCTCACTGCTTCATAAGCAGCTGCTGCACGGAGAATCTTATGTTCTCCAAAACAGTCACCGATCATCTGAATACCAATCGGCATTCCAGCCTTATCCTGACCACACGGAACTGTGATTCCCGGAAGGCCGCATAAATTTACGGCAACCGTATAAATATCACCAAGATACATTGCAAGCGGATCTTTGAGGCTCTCTCCGATCTTCGGTGCTGTGTATGGAGCAGCCGGAGCCAGGATCACATCATATTTTTCAAATGCCTGATCAAACTCCTGCTTGATCAGAGCTTTTGTACGAAGTGCTTTCAGATAGTATGCATCATAATAACCGGAGCTTAGAACAAACGATCCAAGCATGATACGACGTTTTACTTCTTCACCGAAACCTTCTGTTCTTGTCTTTTTGTACATATCATGCAACCCTTCATATTCAGCTGCACGATATCCATATTTTACACCATCAAAACGTTCCAGATTAGAGCTTGCCTCTGCACTGGCAATAATGTAATATGCAGGAATCATATATTCCATCGTCTCTACAGAGAAAAATTCAACGATTGCTCCCTGTTCTGTCAATGTTTTCAGTGTATTCATGAAAGATTCTTTAACTTCCGGATCAAGGCCCCTGGCAAGAAATTCTTTCGGTACACCAAACTTCATTCCCAGAAGTTTCTTTTCTTCCACGCTCCTGGAAAATGTCAGATCTGTTCTATCCAGAGATGTACTGTCTTTTGGATCATGTCCGGAAATCACTTCCAGAAGTGCCGCACAATCTGCTACATTTTTTCCCACCGGCCCGATCTGATCCAGTGAAGAAGCATAGGCAACCAGACCATAACGGGATACGGTTCCATACGTCGGTTTGATTCCAGTCACACCGCAGAAAGAACTTGGCTGACGGATGGAACCACCAGTATCAGACCCAAGTGCCATAAACGTTTCTCCAGCCGCTACAGCAGCACAGGAACCGCCGGATGAACCTCCCGGCACATGTTCCAGATTCCATGGATTTCTTGTAACTCCATAGGCAGAAGTCTCTGTAGTACTTCCCATTGCGAATTCATCCATGTTTGTCTTTCCGATAATGATCATCCCTGCTTTTTCCAGACGATCAATTACTTCTGCATTATACTGCGGCACAAAATTCTCAAGTATCTTTGATGCACAGGTCGTTTTTTTACCTTTTATACAGATATTATCCTTCACCGCAATCGGAACACCGGCCAGCGGTCCTGTATATGTTCCATCCTGAATTCCTTTTTCTACTTCTTTTGCACGTGCATATGCTTCTTTTTTATACGTATCAAGATATGCATGCACTTTATCTTCTTTGCTCTCAATCTGGTCAAAGACTTCCTTCACACCATCCAGGACGCTGACTTCCCGCTGTCTGATCTTTGCCGCCAGCTCCAGAGCTGTCATCGATTCCAGTTCCATAATCTTTCTCCTCTATATGAATTCTCTGTCTGAATTCCTTTTCATTATCCGATCGTCTTCGGTACCTGATACTGTCCTTCTTTTGCTTTCGGTGCATTCATAAGCATTGCTTCCTTGTTGTCTCCATTTGTCACAACATCGTCACGGAATACATTCTTATCACCAAAAATATGAGACAGCGGTTCCACACCATCTGTATCCAACTCATCCAGTTTTTCTACATAATCCAGCATTTTCTGCATGTCTTCTTTTGCTTTTTCCTTAGCCTCATTGCTGAGAGAGAGCTTCGCCAGAATACATACATTTTCAATTGTTTCATCATCTATGATCTTTGCCATTATTTTTTCCTCCCTGCAAACAGTTACGGTTCCAGTCTGTTCAGATCTCTCGGGAACAGACATGCCTCACGGACATTTTCCTCACCAAGAAGCTGCATAGTCAGACGTTCCAGACCGATACCAAGTCCTCCGTGAGGTGGCATACCGTGTTTGAAGGTATCCAGATACTGTTCCATACCTTCTTCTTCCATACCTCGTGCAGCGATCTTTGCTTTCAGCTGATTATAGTCGTGGATTCGCTGACCGCCTGTTGTAACTTCCAGTCCATGGAACAGAAGGTCAAAACTCAGTGTGAATTTATCATCCTGCGGATCATCCATTGCATAGAATGGACGTTTCTTCGACGGATAATGTGTAACAAATACAAAATCTGCATCGTATTCTTCTTTGAAATATCTTCCGATCAGAGCTTCTTCTTCCGGTTCCAGATCATATGGATTGCGGATCTTACGATTATATTTTTCGGAAACCAGTTCCTTTGCTTTATCAAAACGAACTGTTGGAATCTGATCTACTTTTGGAAGCTGAATATTCAGAATCTGAAGTTCTTTTGCATAATCCTTCTTCAGAAGTTCCATTGCATATTGAAGGAATCCCGTCTCCATACCCATAATGTCTTCAAATCCATCGATATAACCCATTTCAAAATCGAGACTGGTATATTCGTTCAAATGACGTTTCGTGTTATGTTTTTCTGCACGGAATACCGGACCTGTTTCAAATACCCTGTCAAACACACCCACCATCATCTGTTTATAAAACTGTGGGCTCTGTGCCAATACAGCCGGTTTGTGGAAATAGCTGAATTTAAACAGGTTTGCTCCACCCTCGGCACCTCTTGCTCCGATCTTAGGTGTATGAATTTCTGTAAAGCCCTGCTCATAGAGGAAATCACGGAACGCACGTACCAGAGCTTCCTGAATCTTGAATTTAGAACGCTCCTGAATATTACGGAGTGCGATCGGACGTAAATTCAGTTTTGCCTCCAGAGATGTATTTAATTTCCATTTATCAATTGCCAGCGGCATTGGTTCCGCCGGTGATGAAAGAATCTCGATCTCCTGAACACGGACTTCTCTTCCATGAGGTGCTCGTTCTTCCTCATGGAGAATTCCTTTCACACGGAGAGTCATAGCCTCTTTCAGATCATGAATGGAAAGATTTGCTTTTTCATTTTCTACAACAGTCTGAAAAAGTCCCTCGCTTCTTCTCAGGATCACAAAAGCCACATCGCCCATATTACGGATGCTGTGAACGGCTCCTTCCAGAACTACTTCCTGATTTAAGAGAGAAGTACCAGTCAGTTCATCCCACTCGGTTACTTCTTTTTTGCAAATACCGTTCAAAAACTCCATTTCCTCATCCTCCATATATCTAGTCTTTTTTATTTAACTTTCGTATAACAGCATCAGAAGCATCTGTGCTGTTTCTACCATATTGGTTCCGGAATCCATACTTGATTTCTGGATATACCGGTATGCATCGTCCTCACTCAGGTGATTTCGCTGCATCAGCATCATTTTTGCATTGGATATATAATTCTGTTCTTTCTCGGAACGAAGCTTTGGTTTCTTTTTCTCTTTGCGTCGCTTACGTTCCTGCTGCATAAGAATCATATTTACCGTATTGATCAGGTCACTGGCTTTCATTGGCATTTCTACTGACAGAATCGATGGTGGTACTTCACATATCACCCTCGCAGACGCCAGAAGCAGCATTTCAAAATCTTTTGGCATACACTCTGCCAGATCCAGATAATTCATATCAGGAAGACGATGCCCACATATCAAAACACCATTTCCTAATTCAGATGCGCTGGAAAGAGCATTCGATGCAGTACTGCATACAGAGGCTACCGCTAATCCGTGGCATTCCAGAACACCGCGGATTTTTCTGGCATCTTCTATTTTTGGTAATGCAATAACAATGCTGCTCATACCAGTGTCTCTCCTCCTTCAGACCTCATACGTTTCTCCTACAAGACCACATACTTACAGGCGATACAGATATTCTGCAATTTCCCAGTCAGTTACCTGCTGTATATATCGCAGCCATTCATTTTTCTTGGCTGCAACATACTGTTTGCAGAACTCTTCTCCCAGCACATCCTTTACCCATGTACTTTCCTCAAAATAGTCAATTGCCTCTTTCAGCGTTGACGGAAGATGCTCCGCCTGTTGTCCCTGCATTGCAAGGTTTGATGATTTCGTCGGCGTGATCTTGTTTTTGATTCCATCCAGACCTGCTGCCAGGCAGATTGCCAGAACAACATACGGATTCGCGGAAGTATCAGGACTTCGAAGTTCTACTCTGATTCCTTCGCCTCTGGTAACTGGAATGCGAACAAGTGAATTCTGATTATTCTCTGTCCAGGTAAGTTCTGTCGGAGCATCATATCCCGGAACAAGTCGTTTGTATGAATTAACGATCGGATTCGTGATCAGTGCCATTTCCTTACTGTGTGCAAGCAGGCCTCCAATAAAATAGTAAGCCTCCTGGCTGAGTTCTCCATGATTTGACTGACTCTCAAACACATTCTTTCCGTCTTTAATCAGCGAAAACTGAATATGCATTCCTGATCCATTTACTTCTGCCTTTGGTTTCGGCATAAATGTCGCATGAAGGCCATGTCTCTTTGCCACAATACGAACAGCCATCTTAAAAGTAGTAATGCAGTCCGCAATCTTGCGGATCTCGCCATACCGAAAATCAATTTCATGCTGAGCCGGTGCTGCCTCGTGATGAGAGGATTCAACTTCCATTCCCATATCTTCCAATGTAAGCACCATATCTCTTCTTGCATTTTCTCCAAGATCCAGCGGACTGATATCCAGATATCCGGCCTGCTCGTGTGTCACCGTTGTTGGATTTCCATTATCTTCTGTATGGAACAGGAAAAATTCACATTCCGGATCAATGTAGCAGGTATAGCCCTCAGCCTGCGCTTTTCCGGCAACATTTTCCAGAATATATCTTGGACTGTTTTTGTATGGCGTTCCATCAGGAAAATACAGATCACAGATCATTCGTGCCACTTTTCCCTGCTGTGGACGCCACGGCAGGATTGCAAATGTATCAAGTACAGGTCTGAGATACAGATCTGCATCTTTTAATCCGGAGGTTCCTGCAATCTGTTCTCCATCTATCACACACTGATTATTCAACGCCCGAGGAAGTTCCCGAGCGGTTACAGCGATATTTTTGATTGCCCCAAACATATCAGTAAACTGAAGACGGATAAATTCTACGTCTTCATCCTCAACCATCTGTAATATTTCCTCTCTGGTATAATTCCCCATAACATTCTCTCCTTATAATTTAAAAATAAATAAAAAAGGGGCGCACTTTCGGAGGGTTACCCTCCAAAAGAACGCCCTTGTTCATGCAGGTATTATAGCAACCTGCATGGTCTTTGTCAACTCTCTTTTTACAGATTTGTATATCCCATCAGAGACTCATCAACAGCTCTTGCTGCCTCACGGCCCTCACGGATTGCCCATACAACCAGCGACTGTCCCCGGTGCATATCGCCTGCCGTGAAGACTCTTGGTACAGAAGTTTCATAAGCTTCTGGTTTTGTTTCAACGTTTGTCCGTCCGGTAAGTGCTACTTTAAATGCATCTGTTACATACTTTTGGCTTCCCAGGAATCCAGCTGCGATCAGAACCACATCTGCCGGAATGACTTCTTCCGTTCCTTCTACCGGAACCATCATCATTCTTCCTGTCTTTTCATCTTTCTGACTTTTTAGTTTAACGATCTTCGCCTTGCAGACATTTCCTTTCTTATCTGCAATAAACTCCGTAACCGTTGTCTGATATACACGCGGATCATGGCCAAACACTGCAATTGCCTCTTCCTGGCCATAGTCCGTTTTGAGGATTCTCGGCCACTCAGGCCACGGATTGTTTGCCGCACGCTCTGCCGGAGGTTTTGGCATCATTTCCAGCTGTATCACAGATTTTGCGCCCAGACGGATGCTTGTTCCAACACAGTCATTTCCGGTATCACCGCCACCGATCACAAGAACGTGTTTGTCTTTTGCAAGTTCATATGGCGTTTTTTCAAAATTGGAATCCAAAAGTGTCTTGGTGACTTTTCCAAGAAAATCTACAGCAAAGTAAATACCTTTTGCTTCTCGTCCCGGAACTTTGATGTCTCTCGGATTAGATGCTCCACATGCAAGGATCACGCGGTCATATTTCTTAAGAAGTTCTTCTGCAGTGATATCTTTTCCGACATTGGTATTCAGAACAAACTTCACACCTTCTTCTTCCATCAGATGAATTCTTCTGTCTACGACAGATTTTTCCAGTTTCATATTCGGAATACCGTAACGGAGAAGTCCGCCAGGTCTGTCACTTCTTTCATAAACTGTAACACTGTGTCCTCTTCGGTTCAGTTGCTGTGCCGCTGCCAGACCGGATGGACCACTTCCGACTACTGCGATCGTCTTTCCTGTACGAACGCGTGGAATCTGTGGTTTTACCCATCCTTCCTGCCACGCAGTTTCAATAATTGCTCTTTCATTCTCTTTTGTAGATACCGGCTCACTGTCCAGATTACAGGTACATGCCGCCTCACAAAGAGCCGGACACACTCTGGAAGTAAACTCCGGAAAACTATGTGTCTTGGAAAGTCTTAAATATGCCTGTTTCCAGTTTCCTGTATATACCAGATCATTTGTTTCCGGTACGAGGTTATGCAGTGGACAGCCGGAAGCCATTCCATTAAGCATCATACCTGACTGGCAGAAAGGTACGCCGCAGGCCATGCAGCGCGCCCCCTGTGTTTTCTGTTTTTCTTTGCTGAGAGGAGTCCGGAACTCATTGAAGTTGGCAATCCGGACCTTTGGCGGCAGCACTCTGGCTGTCTCTCTTTTATACTCTAAAAATCCTGTTGGCTTTCCCATGTTTCCTCATCCTCCTTAATGCTTTGCTCCAATGCTTTCGTAAAATGCTTCCATCTGCGCCTGCTCACTTGTCAATCCTTTTTCTTCCAGTTTGGCGCTGAGTGTGATCATCTTCTTATATTCATTTGGAATAAGTTTCTTAAAGTGCGGCAGATAATAGTCAAAGTCATCAAGTACTTTTGTTCCCAGTTTAGAACCGGTAGCCGCAACATGGGCTTCGATCAGATCACGAAGTTCTTTTTTATCATATTTATTCTCTACTTTTTCAATAGAGATCATTGCTTTATTAATATTCTTATACAGTTTGTTATCCACATCCAGCACGTATGCAATACCACCGCTCATACCTGCTGCAAAGTTCTTTCCGGTTCGTCCAAGGACTACAACACGGCCACCTGTCATATATTCACAGCCATGTTCACCAACACCTTCGACAACTGCATATGCACCAGAGTTACGAACTGCAAAACGTTCTCCTGCAACACCGTTGATAAAAGCATAACCGCTGGTAGCACCGTAAAGGGCAACGTTTCCGATGATGATATTCTCTTCTGGTTTATAAGCTGCCTTTTCAGGTACCTTCACAATCAGCTTACCACCTGACAAACCTTTGCCAAAGTAGTCATTGCTGTCACCGGTAAGATTCAGAGTGAGACCCTTAGGAATAAATGCACCAAAGCTCTGTCCACCTGCTCCATGACAGTTGACCACAATTGTATCATCCGGAAGTCCTGTTCCTGTCTGTCTGGTGATCTCAGCACCAAGGATCGTGCCAAATGTACGGTCTGTATTAGTGACATCCACATTCAGTTCTACATGTTCCGCTTTTGAAATAGCTCTTGCACATTTTTTAAGAAGCACTTTTTCATCCAGAGTTTTCTCAAGTTCAAAATTATAAACTGCTTTTGGATCAAACGTAACCTTCTGACCATTTCCTGCATATGGATTATTCAGGATTGCGCTGAGGTCCAGTTTGCCTTTATGTGGTTCCGCTGCAACTGCCTCGGCAGACTGTTTAAGAAGCTCTGTATGTCCGACCATTTCATCAACCGTACGAACACCAAGACGTGCCATGTATTCTCGCATTTCCTGAGCGATAAATCTCATAAAGTTTTCTACATATTCCGGTTTTCCCCTGAAACGCTTACGAAGCTCCGGATTCTGTGTAGCCACACCAACCGGACAGGTATCCAGGTTACATACTCTCATCATGACGCATCCCATAGTTACAAGCGGTGCTGTGGCAAATCCAAATTCCTCTGCTCCAAGAAGAGCTGCGATCACCACATCACGTCCACTCATGAGCTTTCCATCTGTCTCTATGCGTACACGGTTACGCAGTCCGTTCATGATCAATGTCTGATGAGTTTCTGCCAGTCCAAGTTCCCATGGAAGTCCTGCATTGTGGATGGAGCTTCGCGGAGCTGCTCCTGTTCCTCCGTCATAACCAGAGATCAGAACGGTCTGTGCACCAGCTTTTGCAACGCCGGCCGCGACTGTACCAACACCTGCCTCAGAGACAAGTTTTACTGAAATGTCTGCATAGACGTTAGAGTTTTTCAAATCATAGATCAGCTGAGCCAGATCCTCGATGGAATAAATATCATGATGCGGCGGCGGGGAGATAAGGGACACACCAGGTGTTGAATGACGTGTCTTTGCAATCCACGGATACACCTTCTTTGCCGGAAGATGTCCACCCTCACCAGGTTTTGCACCCTGAGCCATCTTGATCTGGATTTCTCTTGCTGATACCAGATAACGGCTTGTTACTCCAAATCGTCCGCTCGCTACCTGCTTGATTGCAGAACAACGGTCGTCTTTACTGCCTGCAGATGCGATACGTTCAGCACTTTCTCCACCTTCACCTGTATTGGATTTTCCATGCAGATGGTTCATTGCAATTGCAAGAGTCTCATGAGCTTCCTGTGAGATAGAACCATAGGACATTGCACCTGTCTTAAAGCGCTTAACGATATCGTCTACGCTTTCAACTTCTTCGATCGGAATAGCATTTTCCGGATAGTTAAATTCCAGAAGTCCACGAAGAGCTCCATGACTTTCTTTGTCTACCAGTGCAGTATACTGTTTAAACAGATCATAGCTGCCTGTCCAGGTAGATTCCTGAAGCAGATGAATTGTCTGTGGATTGTACTTATGCTCTTCACCCTGGCTTCTCATTTTATGTGCACCGACACTGTCCAGAGTAAGATCCGTATCCAAGCCTAATGGATCAAATGCTTCTGAGTGCAGTTTTTCAACATTATCTTCAATATCTTCCAGAGTGATTCCACCTACACGGCTTACAGTACCTGTAAAGTACTTATCGATCACATCCTGTGAAACACCGATTGCCTCAAATATCTGTGAACCCTGATAAGACTGGATCGTTGAGATACCCATTTTAGATGCAATCTTTACAATACCACTTAAGACTGCATGATTATAATCTTCTACAGCTGCATAATAATCTTTATCAAGCATGCGATTATCGATCAGTTCACGGATTGTCTCAAGTGCAAGATATGGATTGATCGCACTAGCGCCATAGCCAAGAAGTGTCGCAAAATGATGAACCTCTCTTGGTTCTCCTGATTCCAGAATGATTGCAAGAGAAGTGCTTTTTTTCGTTTTTACAAGATGCTGATGTACTGCGGAAACAGCCAGTAGTGACGGAATCGGCATATGATTTTCGTCTACTCCACGGTCTGAAAGTACAAGGATGTTTGCACCATCACGATATGCTTTATCAACTTCAACAAAAAGGCGATCAATTGCTCTCTCAAGCTTTGTACTCTTATAATAAAGGGTAGAAACAACCGCAACTTTAAAACCTTCGTGATTCATGGTTTTGATCTTGAGCATATCTGTATTTGTAAGGATCGGATGCATGATCTTCAGTACATGACAGTTCTCTGGCTGCTGTACAAGAAGGTTTCCGTCTTTACCAACATACACACTGGTAGAGGTTACGATTTCCTCACGGATAGCATCGATCGGCGGGTTGGTTACCTGTGCAAAAAGCTGTTTAAAATAATCAAATAAAGGACGATGCTGATTGGAGAGTACTGCCAGTGGAGTATCAACACCCATAGCACCGATACTTTCTGCTCCATTCAGTGCCATATTTCTGATTGAAGTACGGTACTGTTCGTAAGTATATCCAAATGCTTTCTGCAGGCGTGCACGCTGCTCCGGTGTATATTCTTCCATACGTACATTCGGAATTTTGATATCTTTCAACTGAACCAGATTGCTGTTCAGCCATTCTCCATATGGCTGCATAGCTGCATATTTTTCTTTCAGCTCATCGTCATCGACTACCTTACCTGCGACGGTATCTACCAGAAGCATTTTTCCAGGATGGAGTCTTTCTTTCAGAACAATTTTCTCTTCCGGAATCGGCATAACACCAACTTCTGAAGACAGGATCATGTAGCCGTCAGAGGTGATATAATATCTTGACGGACGCAGACCATTACGGTCAAGTACAGCTCCCATGACATCACCATCAGAGAAAAGAATAGACGCCGGTCCATCCCATGGCTCCATCATAGTTGCATAATACTGATAAAAATCTCTCTTATCCTGTGAGATTGTATCATTGTTAGCCCACGGTTCTGGAATAGTGATCATCACTGCAAGTGGGAGTTCCATTCCACTCATTACAAGGAATTCCAAAGTATTGTCAAGCATAGCTGAGTCAGATCCCTTACGGTCAATGACCGGAAGAACCTTATGGAGCTGTCCCTTCAGATATGGAGATTCCATATTTTCTTCTCTGGCAAGCATCTTATCTGCATTTCCACGGATTGTATTGATCTCACCATTGTGAACCATAAAACGGTTCGGATGAGCTCTCTCCCAGCTCGGATTTGTATTCGTACTGAATCTCGAATGAACCATCGCAATTGCAGACTCATAATCAGGGTTCTGAAGATCAGCAAAGAATGTTCTCAGCTGTCCTACCAGGAACATACCTTTGTATACGATCGTACGGCTGCTCATAGATACTACATAAGTATTGTCGTTACTCTGTTCAAACTCACGACGTGCAATATAGAGCATACGGTCAAACGGAAGTCCTTTTTCTACCTCATCTGGTTTTTTGATAAATGCCTGCATAATGTAAGGCATACATTCTCTGGCTTTATGTCCAAGCACCTCCGGGATTACCGGAACAGTTCTCCAGCCAAGAAGTTCCAGGCCTTCTTTTTCCACAATGATCTCGAACATTTTCTTTGCCTGTGCACGTTTGATCTCATGCTGTGGGAAAAAGAACTGTGCAATACCATATTCTCTTTCTCCACCAATATCAAAGCCCTCTTTCTTACAGGCTTTTTTGAAAAATTTATGTGAAATCTGCAGAAGAATTCCGACACCGTCACCAGTCTTACCTTCTGCATCTTTACCTGCACGGTGCTCCAGATGTTCTACGATTCTGAGCGCATTGGCAACCGTATCATGGGTCTTTTTACCTTTTATATTTACAACCGCACCAATACCGCAGTTATCATGCTCGAATTCGCGACGGTACAGTCCCTGATCTTCTCTCCTTACTTCCTGCATGGTCATTTATCCTTTCTATCTGCGACAGGAATAAAACAAGACTTTTTCTCGTCCTGTCTCACTCCTTTTATTTTTTATTCCTGATTTTGTGCCTGTCGGCTCAGTTTCAGTTTTGCATATTCATCTGCTGCTTTTACAAATCCGCGGAACAGTGGGTGTGCATGGTTCGGTCTTGATTTAAATTCCGGATGTCCCTGTGTTCCTTCATAAAATGGATGATCTTTGATCTCTATCATCTCTACGATATGTCCGTCCGGTGAAGTTCCTGCAATCGTCATTCCTTTCGCTGCAAGTTCTTCTCGATATGCATTGTTTACCTCATAACGATGTCTGTGACGTTCCTGAATTTCTTTCTTTCCAAAAAGTTCAAGTGCTCTGGAACTGTCTGCCAATACACACGGATAACTTCCAAGTCTCAACGTACCTCCCAGATCTTCTACGCTCTCCTGATCCGGCATCAGTGCAATTACCGGATGTTTGGTTGCAGGATCCAGTTCTATACTGTTCGCATCTTCATATCCCAGAACATGTCTTGCAAATTCAACAATTGCCATCTGCATGCCAAGGCAGATTCCAAGATACGGAATTTTGTGTACACGGGCATACTGCGCTGCCAGAATCATACCTTCGGTACCTCTGTTTCCAAATCCACCCGGAACCAGAATACCGTCTACTTTATGAAGCATCTGATCCAGATTCTTTTCATTCAATTCTTCAGAATCAATCCATATGATCTCTACTTTTGCTTTGCATGAAATCCCACCATGTTTCAGTGCTTCCACAACACTCAGATATGCATCGTGAAGCTGTGTATATTTTCCTACCATGGCAATATTTACAGTGCTTTCCGGATTGCGCAGGTCATTGACCATCTGTGTCCATTCGGTAAGATCCGGTTTGCGATTCTCCAGTCTTAAAGATTCCAGTACCACATCTGCCAGTTTTTCACGCTCCATGGCAAGAGGTGCTTCATAAAGATATTCTACATCAAGATTCTGCAGCACATGGCTGACCGGTACATTACAGAACAGTGCAATCTTTCCTTTGATTTCATCAGTCAGTGGATGCTCACTTCTGCATACCAGAACATCCGGCTGAATTCCCATTCCCTGAAGTTCTTTTACACTGGCCTGTGTCGGTTTTGTCTTCATCTCTTCAGATGCTTTCAAATAAGGAATCAGTGTTACATGAATCAGAATCGCGTTGTCATGTCCCACATCATGTTGGAACTGACGAATAGACTCAAGAAACGGCTGACTTTCAATATCACCAACAGTTCCACCAACCTCTATAATCGCAATCTTTTCTTCATCCTGTTCCTTCGCTCTGTAGAAGCGGCTCTTAATCTCATTGGTGATGTGAGGGATGACCTGCACAGTACCTCCGCCAAAGTCTCCATGACGTTCTTTCTGTAATACAGACCAATAGACCTTTCCGGTCGTTACATTCGAGTTTTTATCAAGGCTCTCATCAATAAATCTCTCATAATGTCCAAGATCCAGATCTGTCTCTGTACCATCATCTGTAACAAAAACCTCTCCATGCTGGATTGGGTTCATGGTACCCGGATCAATATTGATATAAGGATCAAACTTCTGCATTGTTACCTGATATCCACGTGCTTTCAGAAGTCTTCCAAGGGAAGCTGCTGTGATTCCTTTACCAAGGCCGGATACAACACCACCTGTAACAAAAACGTATTTTACTGCCATTATCGATTTCCTCCTCCATTTTATATCTTAAACAAAAGGCGTCAGAAGCAGACAAAGGGACAATTCCCTCTATCGCTTCTGACGCCTTTGTCAGATAAGCTCTTAAAATATGAGATTTACTATACCTTATTTTTTTTCGTTTGTAAATATGTAATTTCTATAATTTTCAACATCCGCAGTCAATTTTTTTGTTCAGTTCTGCTTCCACATCCATCGGATATTTACCATCAAAGCAGGCTTTACATAATGGAAGGTGACCTGCCATTCCCTCCAGGTAATCACTCTGCATATATCCAAGAGAATCTGCTCCGATCATCTCACAGATTTCCTGTGCACTGTGATTGCTGGCAATCAGCTGATCATTAGATGGTACATCTGTTCCAAAATAGCATGGATGCAGGAACGGCGGAGAACTAATTCGTACATGTACCTCCAGTGCGCCTGCTTTTTTAAGCATACGGATAAGGTTTGCAATCGTTGTTCCACGGACAATGGAATCATCCACCAGAACGATTCGTTTGCCTTTGACCGCAGAATCCAGAACACTGAGTTTCAAATGTACACTGGACTCTCGTTCTTTCTGCGTTGGTTTGATAAATGTTCTTCCAATATAGCTGTTCTTATAAAAAGCAAAGCCAAACGGTATGCCCGATTCTTCCGAATATCCCTTTGCTGCCGGGATACCAGATTCCGGCACACCGGTAACAAGATCAGCCTCTACCGGATAGGATTTTGCAAGTGATTTACCGCCTCGGATACGAGCATCATAAATCTTCACTCCATCCATCATACTGTCCAGTCTTGCGAAATAAATATATTCGAATACACAATGGGCATGTTTACCGGTACTCAATTCTTTATTAGACTCAATACCATTTCTGGAAATCGTAATCATCTCTCCTGGCTCAATATCTCTTATAAACTCAGCGCCCACAGAGGTAAGTGCACAGCTCTCAGATGCAAGTACATAAGTATTATCGCGTTTTCCAAGACACAATGGTTTCAGTCCAAGCGGATCCCTGACACCAATCAATTTTCTCGGACTCATGATAACGAGAGCATATCCACCTTTCAGCTTACGGGCAGTTTTGAGGACAGCCTCTTCTACTGTTTTGGAGTGCACTCGCTCACGTGCTACATGAAACGCAATAACTTCCGAATCAGTCGTTGTATGAAAAATCGCTCCGTTCTGAATCAGCTCCCATTTCAGTTCCGGGGTATTGATCAGGTTTCCGTTATGTGCCAGTGCAAGTGTCCCTTTAATATAGGACAATACCAGAGGCTGTGCATTTTCTGCTACAGATGCACCTGTCGTAGAATAACGTACATGTCCGATTCCGAGATCACCTTCCATATTCCGTATGGTATCTTCCCTGAGAACTTCACTTACCAGTCCCAGATCCTTATGGAACTGGACATTACCACGCTCTCCGTCTGTTCTGGAAACTGCAAGTCCGCAAGACTCCTGTCCACGATGCTGAAGTGATGTAAGGCCATAATAAATGGATGGAACAACATTTCCTCCATCCAGATCATAAATACCAAATACACCACAGGCTTCCTTAATTCCTGCCATCAGAATTTCCTCCCATTATCAATGTTTATCAATGTGAATTTCACCTGTGAATCTATCTGAAATTATAATAGAAGATCGACTTTTGTCAACCCTTGTCCTTTCAAAAATCCATACAAATAAATTCATTTACCCAAACAAAAAATTTGAAATTTTTTTCACAAAAATTATTGACATCCTGATTTTTTTGTGTATACTACATCACATAAGCAACGGCGCTTTGGATTAGATTCCAAGGCGCCTTTTTTGTTTATCTGAGGATAATAAGATTAATGGAATCGAAAGGAGATTTTAATTATGGCACAGAGCATTCCTGAACTTTACGGCAGTCTTGTTTTTAACGACAAGATCATGCGTGAGAAATTACCGAAAGATATGTACAAAGCGCTGAAAAAAACAATTGAGAACGGCACTCATCTTGAACTTGATGTTGCCAACTCCGTAGCAGTTGCCATGAAAGAATGGGCACTGGAACATGGCGCTACTCATTATACTCACTGGTTCCAGCCAATGACTAACTTTACAGCAGAAAAACATGATAGTTTCATTTCTCCTACTGTTGATGGTCAGGTTATTATGGATTTTTCCGGTAAAGAACTTGTAAAAGGTGAACCAGATGCATCCAGCTTCCCATCAGGCGGTCTTCGTGCCACATTCGAAGCAAGAGGATATACTGCATGGGATCCTACTTCACCGGCATTTATTAAAGACCGTACACTTTATATCCCGACAGCATTCTGTTCTTACAGTGGCGAGGCACTGGATAAGAAAACACCTCTTCTTCGTTCCATGGATACCTTAAATAAAGAAGCTGTAAAAATTCTTCGTCTTCTCGGAAATACCGAAGTCAAACATATCAACACAACCGTAGGTCCTGAACAGGAATACTTTTTGGTAGACAAAGATCTTTATAATAAGAGAAAAGACCTGATCTTCTGTGGACGTACACTGATCGGTGCTCCGGCTCCAAAAGGCCAGGAAATGGAAGATCATTATTTCGGAACTCTGAAGCCTCGTGTATCTGCTTATATGCATGATCTTGATGAAGAGCTCTGGAAACTTGGAATTCCGGCCAAAACAAAACATAATGAAGTTGCTCCTGCTCAGCATGAGCTGGCTCCAGTATTTGATACAACAAACGTTGCAGTCGATCATAACCAGCTGACAATGGAAATCATGAAAAAAGTCGCTGCCAAGCATAATATGGTATGCCTGCTTCATGAAAAACCATTTGAAGGTATCAACGGAAGTGGTAAACACAACAACTGGTCCATGAGTACAGATACCGGTGTCAACCTTCTTGATCCTGGTAAAACACCTGCTGAGAACACACAGTTCCTGGTATTTCTTGTAGCTGTTATTAAAGCAGTTGATGATTATGCAGATCTGCTCCGTATTTCTGTTGCAAGTGCAGGAAACGATCATCGTCTTGGTGCTAACGAGGCTCCGCCGGCAGTTGTTTCTATCTTTCTGGGAGATGAACTGACAGAAGTCCTCAAAGCCATTGAAAACGATGAATTCTTCGTTGGACACAGTGCTGTTCAGATGGATATCGGTGCAAAAGTACTTCCTCACTTTGTAAAAGACAATACAGACAGAAACCGTACTTCACCATTTGCATTTACCGGAAACAAATTCGAATTCCGTATGCTCGGTTCTTCTTCTTCTGTTGCAAACCCGAACATCATTCTCAACACAGCCGTTGCAGAATCTCTGCGTCAGTTCTATGAGAAACTGAAAGATGTTCCTGCAGATGAAATGGAATCTGCCGTACATGAATTACTGAAACAGACAATCATCGACCACAAACGTGTTATCTTTAATGGAAACGGTTATACCGATGAATGGCTGGAAGAAGCCAAAAAACGTGGTCTTTATAATCTGGTATCCACACCGGATGCACTGCCGCACTTCATCGATGAAAAGAATGAAAAACTTCTTACAAGCCATCATATTTTCACAGACGCAGAGCTGCATTCCCGTTATGAGATCAAAATGGAAAACTATGTAAAAACCCTTCACATTGAAGCAAATACACTGGTTGAGATCATTCAGAAAGATCTTCTTCCAAGTATTACTACATATATGGAAAAACTTGCTCAGACAGCATCTCTCAAGAAATCTGTTGTTCCGGGTATCTCTGTATCCGCAGAAGCATCTCTTCTGTCCAGACTGACTGAGCTTGCCGAAACAATGACCAAAGATCTGGAAGCACTGAAGGCAGATACTGCAATGGCAGAATATGAGGTTGACAAAGATCTTCTCAAGAGTGCAAAACTCTACCAGAGCGTTGTTCTTACCGATATGGAAAAAGTTCGTGTTTCTGCGGATGCAGCTGAAGCACTCATTCCTGATTCTATTCTTCCATATCCAACCTATGGCAAACTGTTATTCTCCATCTCTGACTGAGAATAAGAGAATACATTGATAATTTCACAATGGTAAAACCGGGGGATGTCATTATGAACATGAACTACTTCATAATTCATTATCGATTTCCTCATCCATTAATCACACGATACGAGACATCCCCTGTTTTACATATACATTTGATTCGTAAAGGCGCGAGAATGATTTTTCATCATTCCCGTGCCTTTTCAATTTTATTTTAAGAAACTGTTAAACTGCTAAACTTTTTAAGGGAAAGAGAGGTAACTTTATGGACTATTCATCAGTAAATACAATCTGGGTACTTTTAGGTGCCGCACTTGTCTTCTTTATGCAGGCAGGCTTCGCTATGGTAGAGACTGGCTTTACCAGGGCAAAAAATGCAGGTAACATCATTATGAAAAACCTTATGGACTTCTGTATTGGTACTCCTACCTTCTGGATCGTCGGATTTGGTATCATGTTTGGAGCCGGTAATGGATTCTTTGGAAAGATTGGCGGTATTGCCACAGAAGCTAATTATGGTTCTGCAATGCTTCCTGACGGTGTTCCGTTCTGGGCATTTCTGATCTTCCAGACTGTATTCTGTGCAACATCCGCTACTATCGTATCTGGTGCCATGGCAGAACGTACAAAATTTTCTTCCTATTGTATCTACAGCTTCCTGATCAGCCTGATCGTTTACCCGGTATCTGGTCACTGGATCTGGGGCGGTGGTTTCATCAGCCAGATGGGATTTCATGATTTTGCTGGTTCCTGTGCCGTACATATGGTTGGTGGTGTTGCAGCCTTTATCGGTGCCATCATCCTTGGACCTCGTATTGGAAAATATTCCAAGAGCGGTAAATCAAAAGCTATTCCTGGTCACAACCTTACCATCGGTGCTTTAGGTGTATTCATCCTCTGGTTCTGCTGGTTCGGATTTAACGGTGCATCTACTGTAAGCATGGAAGGTGATGCAATCGTAACAGCAGGTAAGATTTTTGTAACTACCAACCTTGCAGCAGCTGTTGCTACAGTTACTGTTCTTATCATCACATGGGTAAGATACAAAAAACCAGATGTTTCTATGTCACTGAATGGATCTCTTGCAGGTCTTGTAGCTATCACAGCAGGTTGTGATACTGTTTCACCTACATCTGCTGCTATCATTGGTATCATCTCTGGTTTTGTAGTTGTATTCGGTATTGAATTTATTGACAAAGTACTTAAAGTCGATGACCCGGTTGGTGCTGTTGGTGTACATGGTTTAAATGGTGCATTCGGAACTCTCGCTGTTGGTCTTTTCTCAGATGGTACAGGCACAGAATGGAAAGGTCTTCTTGTTGGCGGTGGATTCCATGGCTTCGGTGTTCAGTTTATCGGTATGATCATTACAATCGCATGGGTTGCTGTAACTATGACCATCATCTTCCAGGCAATCAAACATACTGTTGGTCTCCGTGTAACTGCTGAAGAAGAAATCGAAGGTCTTGATTCCAAAGAACATGGTCTTACAAGCGCTTATGATGGATTTGTTGTACATGATACAATGACAGTTCCGACACCTATGGGTGTTGCCAAAAAATCTGTTTCTTCAAATACTTCCGCAAATGTTGCACCTGCTGAAGTTGTTGACACCATTCCTGACCTTCCAAGAGAAGGCGTACATAAACTGACAAAAGTTGTTATCATCACACGTCAGAGCAAACTTGAAGAATTCATGCATGCAATGAACGAAATCGGTGTTACCGGTATCACTATTACAAATGTTATGGGATGTGGTGTACAGAAAGGTGCCCGCTCCTACTACCGTGGTGTTGAAATGGATATGAACCTGCTGCCAAAGATTAAGATTGAGATTGTTGTCAGTCTGGTACCAGTCAAAACAGTTATTGACACTGCTAAAAAAGTTCTTCATACCGGCCAGTATGGTGACGGCAAGGTATTCGTATATGATATCGAAAATGTTGTTAAGATCCGTACCGGTGAAGAAGGATTCGAAGCACTTCAGGACACACAGCCTCTTGAATGATTTCTCGGTAAAAAATATATTGATCCCCCTTTTTAGCACTAAAAAACAGCTCTTCAACTGAAGGGCTGTTTTTCTATGTTTATGATTATATTTCTTCTTTACTATTCTTCTCGGGTAAGCTTTGGAAGATTCCATCTGTAATGTGCCGCAAGGTATCTGACCAATATAACTACTGCTGACGCTCCTACCATTGACACCACTGCACCAAAATTCCGATACAGCACCACACAGACGATTGCTCCCACGATTGAAGCACAGGCATAGATATGTCTCACCAGAATATACGGAGGTACTCCGGCCATAATATCTCGCAGTAATCCACCGCCAACTCCGGTAATCGTTCCCAGAAACACCAGCAGAAACATGTAATCCACATATCCATGTGAAATTCCTGTATTCACTCCTACTACAGTAAAAATTCCAAGACCGATTGAGTCCATAACCAGCATGATCTTATCATATGTTTCACGGTTATGTCCCTGCAGAAACTCTTTTTTTAAATAAAGTATCAGAAACACGATACAGGAGGTAAATGTGGCTACAATGGTATAAATTGGTCTCTGAAACATTGCCGGTGGAACAATTCCTAATATCACATCTCGAACTGCACCTCCGCCTACTGCCGTTGTCACCCCCAGTACGATCACTCCAAAAATATCCATTGCACGATCTACCGCTACCATTGCTCCTGATGCTGCAAATGCAATCGTTCCGATCATTTCCATTATAAAGGTAATAAGCTGTTGATAATCCATATTTTCCCTCTCCAATTTCCCCCATTAATCTTCTTTTTAAGAAGTTCTGAGATTCATTATAACTGCATAAGGAGCAGGATGCAATTGTATATTACAAAGAATTTGTATCGTAATAAATTTTTTTAAATTCTAAAATTTGACATCAAAATCTCGATTTGATATCATAATCATAATTTAAGAATCAGGAGAATTTCAATGAAAACTATTTCTATCAAAGATATTGAGGGCATTCGAATCGGTAATGCCCAAAATTTTACAGGTGGAACAGGATGTACTGTTATTTTGAGTGAAACTGGAATGTGCGCCGGACTGGATGTCCGTGGGGGTGGACCAGCTTCCCGTGAAAGTGAACTCTTAAAGCCATTAGCTGCCGCTCAATCCATTCATGCAGTTCTTCTCGGAGGTGGAAGTGCTTTTGGACTGGATGCTGCTGGAGGCGTTATGCAGTTTCTTGAAGAAAAGGGAATCGGATTTGACGTTGGTGTTACCAAAGTCCCACTGGTATGTCAGTCAGATATTTTTGATCTGACAGTAGCAGATGCTCATGTACGCCCGAACAAAGAAATGGGCTATGAAGCTTGCAAAGGTGCTTACGCAGACAATTATCAGGATGGAAACTTTGGAGTCGGAACCGGTGCTACCGTTGGTAAGTTCAGAGGAATGGACTATTGCATGAAATCCGGTATCGGAAGCTACGCTGTTCAAATTGGTGAACTCAAAGTAGGTGCCCTTGTTGCTGTGAATGCACTTGGCGACATTTATGATTATCACACCGGCAGAATCGTTGCTGGTATGCTTAATGAAGAACGTAGTGGATTTGCAGATACTGCAAAATTACTTTACAGTTCTTATGAAGTACATGATAACAAGTTTGTCGGCAATACTACGATTGGCGCGATCATCACCAATGCAAGATTTGATAAAAGTCAGCTCAGCAAGATTGCCGGTATGGCTCACAATGGTTATGCACGTTCTATCCGTCCGGTTCATACTTCTGCGGATGGTGACAGTATTTATGCATTATCTGTCGGAAACATTGCCGCTGACTGCGACATGGTTGGTACCCTTGCTGCTGATGTTATGTCAGAGGCAATCCTCTCTGCTGTAAAAAATGCTGAGTCTGCTTATGGCTATCCGGTCTGCAAAGATCTTACTTTTATATAAATTAAAAAGGACATAAACAAAAGCCACATCACAGGAGCATGGCAGTAAATCCTGTTGTGTGGCTTTTGCTATGGCATTATTTTGGGCAAAAATTTTGGTTTAATTTAACTAAATATGTGCATAAAAACTGCTTTTGAGGAATTTATCTCTGTCCGAGATAATATTAATTATATTATTATTTGATAAAACTTACGTGCTTGCAGATTTCTTCTACAGCCTTATCTTTTCTCTGATTGAAGATAACTTTGTTCTCTTCAAAAAGGTTACGTCCTTCTGTATCGATAGATACGATCAAAGGTCCAAATTCTTTGACACGGCAGTGCCACAGTGTCTCAGGCATTCCGAGATCTCTCCACTGAGCATCTACGATCTCTTCTACTTCTGTAGCTGCCACAACGGCATTTCCAGCCGGGAATACACAGTGGATTGCTCCGAATTCTTTACATGCACGCTCTGTGTTTTCTTTCATACCACCTTTACCGATGATAACACGAACGCCTGTCTCTCTTACGAATTCATATTCAAATTTTTCCATACGCATACTGGTTGTCGGTCCTACAGATACCATTTCAAACTTGTCATTCTCCAGTGGACGAATGATCGGACCAGCATGGAAAATAGCTGCATCTTTTACATTAACTGGAAGTTCGCGGCCTTCTTCAACAAGACGTCTGTGTGCAACGTCACGACAGGTGGTCATGCTTCCATTTAAATATACGATATCTCCTGCATGGATATCCTTCAGATCTTCTGCTGAGATCGGTGTTGTTAAAATTTTCTTTCCATCTTTCATTTCCAGCATTATAAAGTCACCCCCGAATGTGTTGTGATTGTGTAGTTAAGGTCTTTATCAAAGATAATATGTCCACGTCTGTGGGACCAGCATCCAACGTTTACGGCTACACCAATAGTAGATGGATGTCTTGCTGTGTTTTCGATGTGAACACCCATTACGGAATATTTGCCGCCCATACCCTGTGGTCCAAGGCCGATTGCATTGATTCCGTCTTCAAGCAGTTTTTCCATAGATGCAGCTCTTTCGTTTTCATTGTGACTTCCAAGCGGTCTCATAAGAGCTTTTTTAGAAAGCAGTGCAGCTGTTTCTACAGATGTTGCGACGCCAACACCTACGAGAAGTGGCGGACAAGCATTTAATCCATAAGATGTCATAACGTCCATAACAAATTTTGTCACACCTTCGTAGCCTTCACCCGGCATCAGAACCATAGCTTTTCCCGGAAGAGTACATCCGCCACCAGCCATGTATGTGTAAATTTCACATTTGTCACTGTCCGGAACAATGTCCCAGAATACAGTAGGTGTTCCTTTACCAACGTTTTTACCAGTGTTGTACTCGTCAAATGTTTCTACACTGTTATGACGAAGTGGTGCTTCAAATGTAGCTTTGACTACAGCTTCTTTAAGAAGGCCTTCCAGTTCACCGATGAGTGGGAAGTTTGTTCCACATTTTACCCAGAACTGTAATACACCTGTATCCTGGCAGCTTGGTCTGTTGAGTTCTTTTGCCAGAACCTGGTTTCTCTGCATAGTCTGGTAGATTACTTTTGAAAGCGGACTGTCCTCTTTCTCTGCAAGCTCGTTGATTTTAGCCTTGATGTCGTCCGGCAGCACTTTACCAATATAGGAAACAAAGTTTGCCATATAAGTGGTAAGCTGCTCTACCTGTTCTTTCTTACCCATTTGTTTTTCCTCCTGGTTGATATTATTTGTTAATCATTGATTTTAAATTTTATTATCAAATTCCATTCACATCTCTCATTCTCACGGGAAGAATGGGAAAGCAATTGGAAGAATGATCATACTTACAACAGTTGCAATGATGATAAGTGGAAATCCTGATTTTACATAATCCATGAATTTGTATCCACCAGCACCAACAACCATTGTGTTTGCCGGCATTCCGATTGGTGTTGCATATGCACAGGAGCCACCGATCACACATGCCATCAGTACGGCTCTCGGGTCAGCTCCCATTCCCTGTGCTATAGACAGACAGATTGGAACCATAAGGGCTGTTGTTGCTGTGTTTGACATAAAGTTTGTCAAGATACAGCAGAGAATAAATACAACAAATGTCAGTATGTATGGTGATGGATTTTCACCAAGTGTTCCGATCACTTTGTTGGCAATCAGTTCACCGGCTCCTGTTTCCTGCAAAGCTGCTGCAAGAGAAAGTGTACCCCCAAAAAGAAAGATTGTTTTAAGATCGATGGATTTGAGTGCATCTTTCTCAGAAATAACTCCTGTGAGGATCAGAAGCAGTGCTCCAATTCCACCAGAAATACATAATTTAATACCAATCTTATCTTCAAAAATCATTGCCAACAGAGTCAGCACCAGAATGATCAGTGATAACCACTGTTTCCATGCCGGAACATCACTGAAATCTTTTTCTGTATCAAATGCTCCTTCATCTTTAACATCATGATTTGGAAGAAGTCTGTAGCCAATCGTTGCATAGAATAAAATTCCTACGATTAAAATTGGTAAACCAACGATAGCATATTCGAAAAATCCGAACTTCATATCGATTTCCTGAAGTGCACTCTGTGCGATCAGATTTCCAGGTGCTCCGATCAGAGAAAGATTGCCTCCCATAGCAGCCGCAAATACCAGTGGCATCAGAAGACGGGATCTCTTGTATCCAGATTTTGCTGCGATACCGATTACTACCGGAATCAGAACTGCTGCTGTACCTGTGTTGGATAAAACACCACTCATCAGGCCTACGATTACCATGATCGCAATAATCAGCATTCTTTCAGTTTTTGCAAATTTTGTTACAATACCTCCAATTTTGTTTGCCATGCCTGTCTCAAATAATGCCCCGCCTACGATGAACATGGATACAAACAAGATAACATTACTGTCGATGAATCCTGCAAAAGCTGTTTTTACATCCAACACTCCGGTTACTACAAGACCGATACAGACGATCATTGATGTTACTCCAAGCGGAATCTTCTCAAGTACAAACATGATTACCGCAAAGAGGAGAAACAGCAGCGTAATTGTTGATGGACTCATTACTACACCCTCCTATTTCGTTTTGTATTTTTCAGTAATCATACGGCCGTTCGTTACTGTTTATGTTGTTATTATATCCAGACAGTTCGATATTGTACATTTATAAAAACATATGGTTCCATAGAAAAAAGTTATTGTACTTTGATTCTCAGTAAGATTCCATTGCGAACTTGATTTTGCCATGCTATTATAAAAAATAATTTATGTAACTGAAAACAATATACCTTATTAGGGCATGATATAAAGGGGAATTTCTATATGAAATTAACGCAATTAGAATACTTTTGTGTTGCTGCCAGATATCACAACATCACAAAAGCAGCGAAAGAACTTTTTGTGACACAGCCTTCGATTTCCAACGCAATCAAAGCTCTTGAAGAAGAATTTGGGGTAAATCTATTTTTTCGAAATAATAATAAACTGACGCTTACTCCTGAGGGAGAACTCTTTTATAAGAGTTCTGAAGAATTGCTTGCACACGCAGATTCTGTAGAATCGGAATTTCATGAGATCCGTAAAAAAATCACTCCTATCCGAATTGGGATTCCGCCAATGTTGGGAACTATTTATCTGCCTGAATTATATTTGTCTTTAAAAGAGAACTTTCCTGAAGTAGATTTTCGCCTATTTGAATATGGTTCTATTAAAGCATGTGATCTTGTTCTGGAAGAAAAGCTTGATATTGCAATTGTCAATGCCGAGCAGCCTTCCATTGATAAATGTAATTCTCGCATTATTGATACTGAAGATCTGCTTTTCTGTGTTTCTTCAGATCATCCTCTGGCAAAACAGAAAACGCTTCTTCTCACCATGCTTGCTGACGAGCCACTAATTCTTTTTAATACAGATTCCGTACAGGTAATGACTCTTACCAGACAATTTAAGGCTGTGGGAATAAATCCTCGTATTATCCTGAATACCAGTCAGATCACTACTCTCATCAATATGGTCAAATCTGGTCACATGGGAACATTTTTATATCGTTCTATTGTAGAGGCGCATCCTGATATCGTAGGAATTCCTGTCATGCCTTCAATTGAGCAGCGAATTGGTGTCATCTGGAAGAAAGGAAAATATCAGAATGCTACAACTGAAAAAGTAATTAAATATATTGAAAATTTCTGATTTTTATTCATCCCAGTCTCTGATTGCTCCTGGAGGACAGACCTCAGCACATGCACCGCAATGCCGGCATTTATTCTGATCGATAAATGCCGGTTTTTTATATACGTCGATACAATGTTCCGGACAGACTTTAACGCATAATCCACAATTAATACAGTCTGTATTTATATAATATGTAATTTTCTCTGTCATTTTCTCTTAATCTCCTTTTGTTTCTCTATATGCATTAGTATACATCTTTTTTCCGAAATATAAAAGAAAAGCCGGAAACGCTGATTTTTAAGCATTTCCGGCTTTTCTTAGAGCAGGGGATGAGAGAATCGAACTCCCACCAAAGGTTTTGGAGACCCCTATCATACCATTTGACCAATCCCCTATATAAGAAAATGTGACTATCGCTAGTCACCTTCTTTATCAATTTATCGTATCTTCAAAACCACATACATGTTGACAACCAACCGAATCAATTCTGACCATGCTTTTTGGTCAAGCCCTCACCCTATTAGTAGCAGTCAGCTCCATGTGTTACCACACTTCCACCCCTGCCCTATCGACCTCGTCGTCTTCAAGGGGGTTTACTCCTTTCGGATGGGATATCTCATCTTGAGGGGGGCTTCACGCTTAGATGCCTTCAGCGTTTATCCCTTCCGGGCTTGGCTACCCGGCTATAGACTTGGCAGTCTAACCGGTGCACCAGCGGCCCGTCCATCCCGGTCCTCTCGTACTAAGGACAGCTCCTCTCAGATATCCTACGCCCACGCCGGATAGGGACCGAACTGTCTCACGACGTTCTGAACCCAGCTCGCGTACCGCTTTAATGGGCGAACAGCCCAACCCTTGGGACCTACTACAGCCCCAGGATGCGATGAGCCGACATCGAGGTGCCAAACCACTCCGTCGATGTGAACTCTTGGGAGTGATAAGCCTGTTATCCCCAGGGTAGCTTTTATCCGTTGAGCGATGGCATTCCCACTTAATACCACCGGATCACTAAGCCCTACTTTCGTACCTGCTCCACCCGTCGGTGTCGCAGTCAAGCTCCCTTCTGCCTTTGCACTCTTTGGATGGTTTCCGTCCATCCTGAGGGAACCTTTGGGCGCCTCCGATACCCTTTCGGAGGCGACCGCCCCAGTCAAACTCCCCGTCTGGCATTGTCCCACCGCCGGGTCACGGCGGCTGGTTAGAAACCCAATACTGCAAGGGTGGTATCCCAACAGCGGCTCCTCGGCAACTGGCGTTACCGATTCTCAGCCTCCCACCTATCCTGTACATGCAGTACCGGATCCCAGTACCAAACTGGAGTAAAGCTCCATGGGGTCTTTCCGTCCTGGCGCAGGTAACCAGCATCTTCACTGGTACTTCAATTTCACCGGATGCATTGTCGAGACAGCGCTCAAATCATTACGCCTTTCGTGCGGGTCGGAACTTACCCGACAAGGAATTTCGCTACCTTAGGACCGTTATAGTTACGGCCGCCGTTTACTGGGGCTTAAATTCAAAGCTTCGCTTGCGCTAACCTCTCCTCTTAACCTTCCAGCACCGGGCAGGCGTCAGCCCATATACCTCACCTTTCGGTTTCGCATAGACCTGTGTTTTTGCTAAACAGTTGCTTGAGCCTATTCTCTGCGGCCTGCTCTCGCAGGCACCCCTTCTCCCGAAGTTACGGGGTCATTTTGCCGAGTTCCTTGACAATGCTTCTTCCGCCGGCCTTAGGATTCTCTCCTCATCCACCTGTGTCGGTTTACGGTACGGGTATGGTATGAACAATAGCGGCTTTTCTTGACGCACAGCTCACGGACTTCATTACTAAACTTCACTCCGCATCACGTCTTCCCATTGCCGCACGGTTTTTCCAATGCGGCTGGTACCTCGCTTGCACCGGGATCCCATTCCCGGCTTCCGCTCTCTGCACGTGTCCCCACAGTTCTGTCATATCATAGTACAGGAATCTCCACCTGTTGTCCATCGGCTACGACTCTCGTCCTCACCTTAGGCCCCGACTTACCCAGGGCAGATCAGCTTTACCCTGGAAACCTTGGATATTCGGCCTAGAGGATTCTCACCTCTATCTCGCTACTCATTCCGGCATTCTCTCTTCCATGCAGTCCACAGCTCCTTACGGTACTGCTTCGTCCCGCATGCAATGCTCCTCTACCGATCCTTTCGGATCCCTTAGTTTCGGTGGTGCGTTTCAGCCCCGGACATTTTCGGCGCAGGACCTCTCGACCAGTGAGCTATTACGCACTCTTTGAATGAATGGCTGCTTCTGAGCCAACATCCTGGTTGTCTTCGAAATCCCACATCCTTTTCCACTTAACGCACACTTTGGGACCTTAACTGAAGGTCTGGGCTCTTTCCCTTTTGACTGCCCAACTTATCTCGTGCAGTCTGACTCCTGGTAAGCAATTACACGGCATTCGGAGTTTGATATTCTTCGGTAGGCTTTGACGCCCCCTAGGAAATTCAGTGCTCTACCTCCGCAAATCTCTACCAAGGCTAGCCCTAAAGCTATTTCGAGGAGAACCAGCTATCTCCGGGTTCGATTGGAATTTCTCCCCTATCCACACCTCATCCCCACCCTTTTCAACGGATGTGGGTTCGGTCCTCCACTGCCTCTTACGGCAGCTTCAACCTGGACATGGATAGATCACCCGGTTTCGGGTCTGCCCCCACTGACTCTGGCCCTCTTAAGACTTGGTTTCCCTACGGCTCCGCACCTCCGGTGCTTAACCTTGCCAGTGAGCGCAACTCGCCGGACCGTTCTACAAAAAGTACGCGGTCGTGCATATAAAGCACTCCCACAGCTTGTAGACACAGGGTTTCAGGTTCTCTTTCACTCCCCTCCCGGGGTCCTTTTCACCTTTCCTTCACAGTACTATGCGCTATCGGTCACTAAGTGGTATTTAGCCTTAGGGGGTGGTCCCCCTTACTTCCCGCAGGGTTTCTCGTGTCCCGCGGTACTCTGGATCCTGCTCAGTCTGCTCTGTTTTCGTCTACGGGGCTTTCACCCTCTCCGGCCGGCTTTCCCAAAACCGTTCCACTAACATTGCAGAATCTTAAATGCAGTCCGTAACCCCGGTGTGCACGCACACCGGTTTAGGCTCTTCCGCGTTCGCTCGCCGCTACTTACGGAATCGAGTTTTCTTTCTTTTCCTCCGGGTACTTAGATGTTTCAGTTCCCCGGGTTCCCCTCCATACGTTATGGATTGGCGTATGGATACATGAGGTTTGCTCATGTGGGTTTCCCCATTCAGAAATCTCCGGATCAATGGATATTTGCTCCTCCCCGAAGCTTATCGCAGCTTATCACGTCTTTCTTCGGCCCTTAGTGCCAAGGCA